>NZ_RPRY01000230.1 GCF_003949795.1 Streptomyces sp. WAC06614 | reverse complement strand
AAGGCTCCCAGTAGACGACTGGGTTGATAGGCCAGATGTGGAAGCCTAGTAATGGGTGAAGCTGACTGGTACTAATAGGCCGAGGGCTTGTCCTCAGTTGCTCGCGTCCACTGTGTTAGTTCTGAAGTAACGAACTCGCCAAGCTCCGGCAGGCTTGAGTTCAACTTCATAGTGTTTCGGTGGTCATAGCGTTAGGGAAACGCCCGGTTACATTCCGAACCCGGAAGCTAAGCCTTTCAGCGCCGATGGTACTGCAGGGGGGACCCTGTGGGAGAGTAGGACGCCGCCGAACAACCCGCCCTTTTAGCTCAGTCGGTAGAGCGTCTCCATGGTAAGGAGAAGGTCAACGGTTCGATTCCGTTAAAGGGCTCAGAGAAAGGCCCCCACCATGCGGTGGGGGCCTTTTTGCGTTGGCGCTGTCGGCGTCGGACGGGGAGCCGCCTCCTGCGAGGCGGCTCCCCGCAGGTCAGTAGTAGCCCGTCTCGCCGTCCAGGAGCTCGCGCAAGGCGTCCAGGTGGCCCGCGTGGCGGGCCGTCTCCTCGATCATGTGGAGCAGGATCCAGCGCAACGAGGCGGAGCCGGCCTTGTAGTCGGTGTTACGGCCGGTGTCGTCCAGCGAGTGCGCCGCGATGATCTCGTTCGATATGGCGCACTGGTCGTCGTACTCCTCCAGGAGCTGGGCCAGCGTGGTGCCCTCGGCCACCTGCATGTCGGCGTCCTCGATGTCCCCGAACTGGGGATTCACCTCGGACGGGCGGTCAAGGAGCATCACTTCGAACCAGCAGTGTTCGACCCAGCGCATGTGGGACACGAGGCCGGCGACCGTCATCAAGGGGGAGGAGGGCAGGACGGCCCGGTGGGCGTCCTCTTCGGCCAGGCCCTGGCACTTCCACTGGATGATGGAACGCTGCATATCGAGCCAGCCCACGAGCTGGGTACGTTCATCTGCGGTATATGCGGGGCGAGTTCGGGGGGTCGGCATGCCCGGTGACGCTAGCGCAGGTTTTGGCCAACGCGCAGCTTTTTACTGTTGATTGTGCAGCTCCTTTGCCGATGATCACTCGCCGGTGCGCTGCTCGGGCACCCGGAAGGCGAGGATCGCCATGTCGTCGGAGGCCGGTTCCGCGGCGAAACGTTCGACCGCGCGCAGCACCCGGGAGGCCACGGCGCCGGCCGTGAGGCCCGTACAGGTGGTGAGCACGTCGCTCAGGCCGTCGTCGCCGAGCATGCGGGTGCCTTCGCGGCGCTCGGTCACCCCGTCGGTGACACAGAGCAGGACGTCGCCCGGGTCGAGCGTGAGCGTCTCCTCGTAGAGGTCGAGGTCCTCCATCACCCCGAGCAGCGGCTGGGGTTCGGCGGCCGGGGAGACCTGGCCGTCCGGGCGCAGGCGCAGCGGGAGCGGATGGCCGGCGCAGACCACCTTCATCAGGGCGCCGCCGTCGGGCTGGGGGTGGAGTTCGCCGTAGAGGAGGGTCAGGAAGCGGCTGCGGGCGCCCTCGTCGAGGATGGCGGCGTTCAGTCGCTCCAGGACGGCCGGTCCGCCGAGGCCCTCGCGGGCGAGCAGGCGCAGGGCGTGGCGGGCGAGGCCGGTGACGGCCGCGGCCTCGGGGCCCGTGCCGCAGACGTCGCCGATGGCGAAGCCGTACGCGCCGTCGCGGATGGGGAAGACGTCGTAGAAGTCGCCGCCGACCTCGTTGCCCTCGCCGGCCGCGCGGTAGATGACCTCGACCTCGATGCCGGGGATCGCGGGGGAGCCGGGCGGCAGCAGGCTGCGCTGGAGGGAGCGGCTGATGGCCATGCGCTCGGAGTAGAGGCGGGCGTTGTCGAGGGCGAGCGCGGCACGGCGGGAGAGGTCCTCGGCGAGTTCGAGGATCTCCTGGCGGAACTGTTCCCCGGAGGGGTTGCCCAGGGTCAGCATGCCGATCACCCGGTTGCGTGCGGTCAGGGGCAGGACGACGCTCTCGCCGCCGACGGCGCGGGAGGCGTCGGGCCAGGGGCGGGCGCCGGGCGGGTCGACGGTGCGCTCGGGCGGGCTGAGCCGGCGCAGCAGGGCCTTGAGGCCGTCGATGCGTTCCTCGTCCTCGTGCAGGACGTAGCTCAGGTGGGGTTCGGAGGACTGGTCGGCGATGGTCCACACGGCGCACCAGGTGGCGAGGGTGGGGACGGTCATCTGGGCCATGAGGGCCAGGGTCTGGTCCCGGTCGAGGGTGCCGGCCAGCAGGTCGGAGGCCTCGACGAGGAAGGAGAGCGAGCCGCGGCGCAGCCGCTCCAGCTCGCCGAGGCGGGCGGACTCGACGGCGAGGGCGATCCGGTCGGCGGCGAACTGCAGCCGCAGGGCCTCCTCGTTGGTGTAGCGGCCGGGGTTCTCGGCGGCGACGCCGAGGGAGCCGGTGAGCCGGCCCTCGACCTTGAGGGGGACGGTGACCACCGAGCGCATGCCGGTGGACTGCAGGAGCGGGACGGCGCCGGGGACGGCGGTGAGGTCGTCGTGGACGGCGGGCATCCGGGCGGAGCCGAAGCGGTTGGTCCCGGCCTCGACGGGGACGCGGGCGAAGCGCTGGCGGGTGGAGGGCAGGCCGGTGGTGGCCCGTACCTCCAGTTCGGTCTCGTCGTCGGTGGCGAGCAGCAGGAAGGCGGCGTCGGCGTCGAGCATGTCGCGGGCGCGTTCGACGGTGCGCTGGAGGAGGCTTTCGAGGTCGTCGGGGGCGGGGGAGCCGATGAAGGCCTCGAACGGGTCGGCGGTGCGGGTCTCGCTGAACGGCCCGGGGTCGGCGGAGGGGGTGCGGACCGGGGTCTGGAGCAGGGCGCGTTCGTCGTCGTGGACGAGCAGGCAGACCACCGAGGGCTCGCCGTGGGCGTCGCGTACGCGCAGGTGGGAGGCGTAGACGGGGATGATGCGGCCGTCGGCTCCGCGGATGCCGTAGCTGCCCTCCCAGCGGGACAGGCGCAGGGCCTCGATGATGCCGGGGCCGGTGCCGGGGGTCTGTGGCCAGGCGGCGAGGTCGGTGACGGGGCGGCCGAGGGCCTTCTCGGCGGGGTGGCCGAAGATGTGCTCGGCGTCCTCGTTCCAGGCGGAGACGTGGTCGTCGGCGTCGATCTGGAGGACGGCGACGCGGACCCGGGTGTCGGCGAGGGGGAGCATGCCGTCGGGGACGACGGGGCCCGCCGAGCGGGTACCGACCGGCCGGTCCGGGAGGTCGAGGCGGAACCACACCTGCTTGTGGGTGGGCGTGTACTCGACGCCCCAGCGGGTGGCGAGGGCGGCGCAGAGCATCAGGCCGCGGCCGCTCTCGCGGTCCGGGTCGGCGTACGGGCGCGCGCCGGGGTGCTGGAGCGGGAGCTCGCGCTCGGGGTAGCGGTCGGCGACCTCGACGCGTACGCCGTCCTCGGAGCGCAGGCACAGCACCTCGGCCCGGGTGCCGGCGTGCACCACGGCGTTGGTCACCAGCTCGCTGGTGAGGACGACGGCGTCGTCGACGACGTCCGCGAATCCCCAGCCCTGGAGGGTGTCGCGGACGAACGCCCGGGCAGCGGCGACCGAGCGCCCGACGGGTTCGAAGCTGGCAGCCGCCCGAGCCGTGATCACTGGTCTCCTTCGACGCGGTGGGACAGTCGGATGCCAGGTTACTTACCTTCGCCGTGGGTGCGGGTGCGGTCGTCACGAAGTCCACTCGCAGGTGCGGGCCGTGTGCGAAGGTGCCGAAGTGTTATGGCCGGGTTCCGTGCGGGAGGACCCCCAGGCCCGCGTGCCCGATCGCCGCCGTCTACAACGAGGTCGCCGACCGCAATCTGCACCTGACCGGCGAGCTGTCGCGGGTGCGTCGGATGGTCGGGCGCGAGGGCAAGCTGAGCGAGCGGCTGGAGACGGGGGTCTGCGAGGGCTCCTGGGCGGCCGCGATCGACGCCTCGAACCAGCTGGTCGACGATCTGGCCCGGCCGGTGTCGGAGGTCGGGCGGGTGCTCTCGGCGGTGGCCGAGGGTGATCTGCAGCAGCGCATGGAGCTGCGGACGCAGGGTCCGGACGGGGTGGGGCACCCGTTGCGCGGGGAGTTCCTGAAGGTCGGCCGGACGGTCAACAACCTGGTGGACCAGCTCTCGGCGTTCACCGACGAGGTGACGCGGGTCGCGCTGGAGGTGGGGACCGAGGGCAAGCTCGGGGGTCAGGCGCAGGTGCGCGGGATGTCGGGTTCGTGGAAGGACCTGACGGATTCCGTCAACACGATGGCGTACCGGCTGACCGCTCAGGTGCGTGACATCGCGCTGGTCACGACGGCGGTCGCCAAGGGTGATCTGTCGCGCAAGGTCACGGTGCACGTGGCCGGCGAGATGCTCCAGCTGAAGAACACCGTGAACACCATGGTGGACCAGCTGTCGTCGTTCTCCTCCGAGGTCACGCGGGTGGCCCGGGAGGTGGGCACGGAGGGCGAGCTGGGCGGCCAGGCCACGGTGCCCGGGGTGGCCGGTGTGTGGAAGGACCTGACCGACTCCGTCAACACGATGGCGGGCAACCTGACCGCCCAGGTGCGGGGGATCGCGCAGGTCACGACGGCCGTGGCGAACGGTGACCTGACCCAGAAGGTGACGGTCAGCGCGCGCGGCGAGGTGGCGCAGCTCGCCGAGACGATCAACCAGATGACCGACACCCTGCGTACTTTTGCCGACGAGGTCACGCGCGTGGCCAGCGAGGTCGGTGCGGAGGGTCTGCTGGGCGGGCAGGCGCAGGTGCCGGGTGCGGCGGGGACGTGGAAGGACCTCACCGACTCGGTGAACACGGTCTTCCGGAACCTGACCACTCAGGTGCGGGACATCGCCCAGGTGACCACGGCGGTGGCCAACGGCGACCTGTCGCAGAAGGTCACGGTCGACGTGGCCGGGGAGATGCTGGAGCTGAAGAACACCGTCAACACGATGGTGGACCAGCTCCAGGCGTTCGGTGCCGAGGTGACCCGGGTGGCTCGGGAGATCGGTGCCGAGGGCGAGCTGGGCGGGCAGGCGCACGTGCCGGGTGCGGCGGGGACGTGGAAGGACCTCACCGACTCGGTGAACACCGCGTTCCGCAACCTGACCGGTCAGGTGCGCAACATCGCCCAGGTGACCACGGCGGTGGCCAACGGCGACCTGTCGCAGAAGGTCACGGTGGACGTCTCCGGCGAGATGCTCCAGCTGAAGAACACCGTGAACACGATGGTGGACCAGCTCAGTTCGTTCGCGGACCAGGTCACGCGGATGGCGCGGGACGTGGGTACGGAGGGCCGGCTCGGCGGTCAGGCCCGGGTGGAGGGCGTATCCGGCACGTGGAAGGAGTTGACCGACTCGGTCAACTTCATGGCCGGCAACCTGACCTCCCAGGTGCGGCAGATCGCGCAGGTGACGACGGCGGTGGCGCGGGGCGACCTGTCGCAGAAGATCGACGTGGACGCGCGCGGGGAGATCCTGGAGCTGAAGAACACCATCAACACGATGGTGGACCAGCTCTCGGCCTTCGCGGAGCAGGTGACGCGGGTGGCCCGGGACGTGGGCACCGAGGGCCGGCTCGGCGGTCAGGCCCAGGTGCCCGGGGTGGCCGGCGTGTGGCGTGACCTGACGGACTCGGTGAACGGCATGGCCGGGAACCTGACCTCGCAGGTGCGCAACATCGCGCAGGTCGCGACGGCGGTGGCGCGGGGCGACCTGTCGCAGAAGATCGACGTGGACGCGCGCGGGGAGATCCTGGAGCTGAAGAACACCCTCAACACGATGGTGGACCAGCTGTCGAACTTCGCCGAGCAGGTCACGCGGGTGGCCCGGGAGGTGGGTACCGAGGGCATCCTGGGGGGTCAGGCGGAGGTCAAGGGGGTCTCGGGCACCTGGAAGGACCTCACCCAGTCCGTCAACTTCATGGCGAACAACTTGACCATCCAGGTGCGCAACATCGCCGAGGTGACCACGGCGGTCGCCATGGGCGACCTGTCGAAGAAGATCACGGTCGACGCCAAGGGCGAGATCCTGGAGCTGGTCACCACCGTGAACACGATGGTGGACCAGCTGTCGAACTTCGCCGAGCAGGTGACCCGGGTGGCCCGTGAGGTGGGGACCGAGGGCATCCTGGGCGGCCAGGCCCGGGTGCGCGGGGTCACCGGTATCTGGAAGGACCTCAGCGACAACGTCAACACGATGGCCGGGAACCTGACCGCGCAGGTGCGCGGGATCGCCCAGGTCTCGGCGGCGGTGGCCAACGGTGATCTGACGAAGAAGGTGACGGTCGAGGCGCGCGGCGAGGTCGCGCAGCTGGCCGACACGGTGAACACGATGGTCAAGACGCTGTCGTCGTTCGCCGACGAGGTGACCCGGGTGGCCCGGGAGGTGGGCACCGACGGCATCCTGGGCGGTCAGGCGCACGTGCCGGGCGTCTCGGGGACCTGGAAGGACCTCACCGACTCGGTGAACTTCATGGCGTCCAACCTCACCGGTCAGGTGCGGCAGATCGCCATGGTCACCACCGCCATCGCCAAGGGCGACCTGACCAAGAAGATCGACATCGATGCGCGCGGGGAGATCCTGGAGCTGAAGACGACCATCAACACGATGGTCGACCAGCTGTCGTCGTTCGCCGACCAGGTCACGCGGGTGGCCCGGGAGGTGGGGACGGAGGGCATCCTGGGCGGTCAGGCGCGGGTGCGGGACGTGGACGGCACCTGGCGGGACCTGACCGAGTCCGTCAACGAGATGGCCGGCAACCTCACCCGGCAGGTGCGGGCGATCGCGGCCGTGGCCACGGCGGTGACCCGCGGCGACCTCAACCTCAAGATCGACGTGGACGCGGCGGGCGAGATCCAGGTCCTCCAGGACAACATCAACACGATGATCGCCAACCTGCGCGACACGACGCTGGCGAACAAGGAGCAGGACTGGCTCAAGGGCAACCTGGCCCGGATCTCCGGCCTGATGCAGGGTCGCCGGGACCTGGACGACGTGGCCGGGCTGATCATGAGCGAGCTGACGCCGGTGGTCTCGGCGCAGCACGGCGCGTTCTACCTGGTGCAGCCGGCCGGTGGGGCCAGCGAGCTGGGCAGCGGGGCCGGTGAGGGGACGTACGAGCTGCGGATGCGCGGCAGTTACGCCTACGCGGGCGGGAAGATGCCGACGTCGTTCCGGCCGGGTGAGGGGCTGATCGGGACGGTCGCGGAGGAGAAGCGGACGATCCTGGTCGAGAACACCCCGCCCGGGTACCTGAAGATCTCCTCCGGTCTGGGGGAGGCCCCGCCGGCGCACGTGATCGTGCTGCCGGTGCTGTTCGAGGGCAAGGTGCTGGGCGTGATCGAGCTGGCGTCGTTCCAGCCGTTCACCCAGATCCAGAAGGACTTCCTGTCCCAGATCGCCGAGATGATCGGTACGAGCGTCAACACCATCAGCGTCAACTCCAAGACGGAGATGCTGCTCAAGCAGTCGCAGGAGATGACCGAGCAGCTGCGCGAGCGTTCCGACGAGCTGGAGAACCGGCAGAAGGCCCTCCAGGCGGCCAACGCCGAACTGGAGGAGAAGGCCGAGCTGCTGGCCCAGCAGAACCGGGACATCGAGGTGAAGAACACCGAGATCGAGGAGGCCCGGCAGGTGCTGGAGGAGCGCGCCGAGCAGCTCGCGGTCTCGATGCGCTACAAGTCCGAGTTCCTGGCCAACATGTCGCACGAGCTGCGTACCCCGCTCAACTCGCTGCTGATCCTGGCCAAGTTGCTGGCGGACAACGCGGACGAGAACCTGTCGCCCAAGCAGGTGGAGTTCGCCGAGACCATCCACGGTGCGGGTTCGGACCTGTTGCAGCTGATCAACGACATCCTGGACCTGTCGAAGGTCGAGGCGGGCAAGATGGACGTCTCGCCGACCCGGATCGCGCTGGTGCAGCTCGTGGACTACGTGGAGGCCACCTTCCGGCCGCTGACGGCGGAGAAGGGCCTGGACTTCTCGGTGCGGGTCTCCCCGGAGCTGCCGGCGACGCTGCACACCGACGAGCAGCGGCTGCTGCAGGTGCTGCGCAACCTGCTGTCGAACGCGGTGAAGTTCACCGACACCGGTGCGGTGGAGCTGGTGATCCGGCCGGCCGGTCCGGACGTGCCGCAGGCCATCCGGGAGCAGTTGCTGGAGGCGGGCTCGCTGCGCGAGCCGGACGGTGACCTGATCGCGTTCTCGGTCACCGACACCGGGATCGGCATCGCGGCCAGCAAGATGCTGGTGATCTTCGAGGCGTTCAAGCAGGCGGACGGCACCACCAGCCGCAAGTACGGAGGGACGGGCCTGGGCCTGTCCATCAGCCGGGAGATCGCCCGGCTGCTGGGCGGCGAGATCCACGCGGCGAGCGAGCCGGGCCGCGGTTCGACGTTCACGCTGTACCTGCCGCTGCACCCGAGCGAGCTGCCGCCGCAGGGCTACGCGCAGCCGGCTCCGGGCGGCCGTGCCGACCTGTACCGGCGGTCGGCGGAGGAGCAGGGCGCGCTGCCGCCGGCCCCGCTGCCGGTGCCGGTCCCGGTGGACGACCTGTCGCTGACGCCGCCCCCGGTCCCGCTGGAGCGCGGCCCGTACGCGGCGCCGGGGGCCGGGCAGGGGTCCGGGCAGGGCGGTGCGGCGGCGCTGTTCCGGCGCCGGCGCAAGACGCTGGGGGAGCCGCCGGTGCGCCCCGCGGTGCCGGGGCAGCCGGGGACGGAGGCCGGCTGGGAGGCGGCCGAGGAGCTGCCGGCGCCGCCGCGGACGTACGACTTCCACGGCGAGAAGGTGCTGATCGTCGACGACGACGTGCGCAACGTGTTCGCGCTGACCAGCGTGCTGGAGCAGCACGGGCTGGCGGTCCTGTACGCCGAGAACGGGCGTGAGGGCATCGAGATGCTGGAGCAGCACGACGACGTGGCGCTCGTGCTGATGGACATCATGATGCCGGAGATGGACGGCTACGCCACGACGGCGGCGATCCGGCGGATGCCGCAGTTCGAGGGGCTGCCGATCATCGCGCTGACCGCGAAGGCGATGAAGGGCGACCGGGAGAAGGCCCTGGACTCCGGTGCCACGGACTACGTCACCAAGCCGGTGGATCCGGACTACCTGCTGACGGTGATGGAGCAGCACATGCGCTGAAGATGATCGTCCGGTGGGCGGCGGTCGGGGAACCTTCTGCCGTTCCACCACGTTTCTTGTCCGTGCACAGTGACATCCTGGTGACAGGGTGTGGCGATCTCGGGACTGGGGCTACGATGACCGGCACAAGGACGGACGGCGCAAGGAAGCCGTTCTCTGGGGCGGGGCCCGGCGTGTCGGCCGGCGCCAGGAGCCGGGGAGGCCCCATGCCGGGGCGAGGAGGACAGGGCATGGTGCAGAAGGCCAAGATCCTCCTGGTCGACGACCGGCCGGAGAATCTGCTGGCGCTGGAGGCCATCCTCTCCGCGCTCGATCAGACACTGGTCCGGGCGTCGTCGGGGGAGGAAGCGCTCAAGGCGCTGCTGACGGACGATTTCGCGGTCATCCTGCTGGACGTCCAGATGCCGGGCATGGACGGGTTCGAGACCGCCGCGCACATCAAGCGGCGGGAGCGGACCCGGGACATCCCGATCATCTTCCTGACCGCGATCAACCACGGTCCGCACCACACCTTCCGCGGCTATGCCGCCGGTGCGGTGGACTACATCTCCAAGCCCTTCGACCCGTGGGTGCTGCGGGCCAAGGTGTCGGTCTTCGTCGAGCTGTACATGAAGAACTGCCAGCTGCGCGAGCAGGCCTCGCTGCTGCGGCTCCAGCTGGAGGGCGGCTCCTCCCCGAACGGGGTCGACGGCAAGGAGGCGGCCGGGCTGCTGGCCGAGCTCTCCGCGCGGCTGGCCGCCGTGGAGGAGCAGGCCGAGGCACTGACCAAGCAGCTCGGTGAGGAGTCCGCCGATCCGGCGGTGGTCGCCACCGCCGCGCACCTGGAGCGCAAGCTGACCGGGCTGCGGCGGGCCCTGGACGCCCTGGAGCCCGGGGCGGGCGGTGGGGCGCCGGTGCTGCCGGCGCAGACCTGAGTCCGCGTCAGGACCCGTTCCCCGCCGCGTGACAGGGCCGCGCCGCGTCCGTCCGTGCGTCACATCGCGTACGCGGAGGCCGACACGAACGGGTGAAGGGGTGGGCACGCGTGTCCACCGGCGTGCGCACCGGTACCCTCGCCCCCATGGCCTCACGTACGTCCGGCAAGGGTTCCCAGAGCACCGCGGGCGCCGCCAAGGCCCGCACCGGCCGTACGACGGCGCCGGCGAAGAAGGCGGCGCCCGCCCGCAAGCCCGCCGCCAAGAAGGCGGCGCCCGCGAAACGGCCTCCGGCGAAGAAGGCGGCGCCCAAGCCCGCACCGTCCCCGACGGGGGGCGTGGTGCGGCTGGTGCGTGCGCTGTGGCTGGGGCTCGCGCACGCGGTCGGGGCGGTCCTGCGCGGCTTCGGCCGGGGTGCACGCAACCTCGACCCGGCCCACCGCAAGGACGGCATCGCGCTGCTGCTGCTGGCGCTCGCCCTGATCGTGGCCGCCGGCACCTGGTCGAACCTGAGCGGGCCGGTCGGGGAACTGGTCACCATGCTGGTCACCGGGGCCTTCGGGCGGCTGGACCTGCTGGTGCCGATCCTGCTCGCCGTCATGGCCCTGCGGTTCGTCCGCCATCCGGAGCAGACCGACGCCAACGGCCGGATCGGGGTGGGCCTGACCGCCCTGGTCATCGGGGTCCTGGGCCAGGTGCACATCGCCTGCGGGGCGCCGGGCCGCGGTGAGGGCACCGCCGCCATGCGCGACGCGGGCGGGCTGATCGGCTGGGCCGCGTCCAAGCCGCTGATCTTCACCATGGGCGCGCCGCTGGCCGTGCCCCTGCTGGTGCTGCTGACGGTCTTCGGCCTGCTGGTGGTCACCGCCACCCCGGTCAACGCGATCCCGCAGCGGCTGCGGTCGCTCGGCATCAAGCTCGGGATCGTCGCACCCGGCCCGTACGACGGCCAGGGGGCGGACGAGGAGCAGGACGGGGCCGCCCCGCGGCACGACGCGGAACAGTGGCGGGCCCGCACGGCCGGCCGCGGCCCGGCCGGCGACCGTACCGGGGCGGACTCCGCCGAGGAGGAGGCCCTCGCCCAGCGGCGCCGGCCACGGCGGACCGCCGCGCAGGCCCGGCGGGAGCGGGGGATGGACGCGGTCGACGTGGCCGCCGCCGCGGCCGCCGCCCTCGACGGCGCGGTCCTGGGCGGGCTGCCGCCCTCCCCGCTGGTCGCCGACCTCACCCACGGCATCACCCCCGACCCCGCGGGCGGGGAGATCACCACCCCCGTCCCGGCGGCGGCGCCGTCCGCCCCGGCGCCCCCC
>NZ_RPRY01000229.1 GCF_003949795.1 Streptomyces sp. WAC06614 | reverse complement strand
GCCCAGGCCCCCGTACCGACCCAGGCCCCTGTACCGGCCCAGGGCCCCGCGCCCGTACCCGCGCCGGAGACCGAGGCCGTGCCCGAGCCCCGGCCCGCCGAGCAGGCCGGGGAACCCGACGGCTACACGCCCACCCAGCGCGACCTGCCGGTGATCAGCCGCCCGGCCGAGGGGCCCGGCAGCACCCTCCAGGTCCAGTTCGTCCCGCAGGACGTCCAGAGCACCGGCCCCGGCCCGCTCTACGTCGTCGGCGACGTGCACGGCTACCTCGACGAGCTCGTCACCGAGCTCCGCACCCAGGGGCTGATCGACGCCGACTGCCGCTGGTCGGCCGGCAACGCCCGGCTGTGGTTCCTCGGTGACTTCACCGACCGCGGACCCGACGGCATCGGCGTGATCGACCTGGTCATGCGGCTGTCCGCCGAGGCGGCCGCGGCCGGCGGCTACTGCAAGGCCCTCATGGGCAACCACGAGCTGCTGCTCATCGGCGCCAAGCGGTTCGGCGACACCCCCGTCAACTCGGGCGCCGGCACCGCCACGTTCCAGGCCGCCTGGCTGCTCAACGGCGGCCAGCGCGTGGACATGGACCGGCTGGAGGACGTCCACCTCCAGTGGATGTCCCGGCTGGACGCGGCGGCCCTGGTCGACGGCCACCTGCTGCTGCACTCCGACACCACCGCCTACCTCGACTACGGAACCTCGATCGAGGACGTCAACGACACCGTCCACGAGCAGCTCAACCGCCACGACGCAGACATCACGTGGGATCTGTTCCGCAAGTTCACCAAGCGGTTCGCCTTCCGCGACGAGGAGAGCGGGCCGCGGGCCGTACGGGAGCTGCTGGCCACCTACGGCGGCTCGCGCGTGGTGCACGGGCACAGCCCGATCCCGTACCTGCTCGGCGAGGTCGGCACCGAGGACGGGGACGACACCCGCGATCCGGCCGTCGACGGCCCGCACGTCTACGCCGACGGGCTCGCCATCGCGATGGACGGCGGCGTGACGATGGCCGGCAAGCTGCTCGTCGTGCAACTCCCGCTGGGTGACTGAGCGTTCCCGACCATGGGTAATTCTGATAAGTCCCTGTCACCGCACGGCGGGGGCGCTCTACCATCGCTCTATCCGTAGCAGGCTCTCCTCCGTTTGCGCCGGCTGCCCGGTCTACGCGGGCTGACCCGGCCCGGGACGGAGCATCGGGGGATGCACATGACCAGCGCTCCGCATCTGCTGACCTAGGACCGACCGGAGTTCCATCGGCTCCTGGACGACGCGCTGCGCACCGCGCAGGACCGCCCGGAGCTGGCCACCCTGGGCGAACGGCTGAACGCCGAACAGCTGCGCACCATGGCCCTGAACGCCCAGCCGCTGCTCACGGCGGCGGCCGCCGCCGAGTACGACCACTACGTGAAGCTCCGCGAGGAACTGCGCGAGGCGCCGGCCGAGAAACGACCGGAGGCGGAGGACGCCTCCGCCGGCTCCGGCGGCGGGGCCGGGGCCAGCGCGGTGATCGCGGTCCTGGCACCGGTGCTGGCCGGTACCGCGATGCTGATCTTCCTGCTGGTGGGCTACATCCTGAAGCTGATCGAGCCCGAGCCGTCCTTCGCCGAGACCCTGATCACCACCGGCTGGCTGTTCGGCGCGCTCACGGTCGTGGCGGTCCTGGCCGCGGCGGTCGGGCTGCTGGTGGCGGCCGTACGCAACAGTGCGACGGAGGTCGTGGCGACGGGTGAGGACACGGTGCCCGACGAGGTGTCGCGGGCCCGCGACGCCTGGCGGCATGCCCTGCTGGAGCGCGGGATCGTACCGTTCCTGCGGGACGCGCTGGCCGATCCGAACGCCGGCCCGGGCCTTCCGGCCCCCCGCATGCCGGGGGCCGGGCGCATCCCCGATCTGGGATACACCCGGCCCGACTTCAGCAGCCCCGGGTCCCCGTCGCAGGGGACCCGGCCCGGTTACACGGCTCCGGACTTCACGAGCCCGGACTTCGGCGGCCCGGAGAACGAGCCGCAGTAAGGACCGCTACTCCTCCTGGGAGCGGACGGCGAGATCGCCCTCCTTGAACTTGTCGGCGAACTTGCCGCGCAGCGTGGCGGTGGTCACCGGGTTGATCTGGTTCCAGGTCTTGGTGCAGTTCAGGACCGGGTTACCCATGACCACCCCCGGGTTGCAGGTGGTCTCGTAGATCAGGTTCGTGGTGGTCAGGACCTCGATCGAGACGAGGTTGGCCTGGGCGCCGATGGCGATGGCGCACGCGGTGGCCGGGAACGTGTTCGGCGGGGTGCCGCCGTTGGTCAGGTCGTACCAGGTGAAGGCCGAGATGGTGGGCGTGTTGCTCCGGATGCCCGCGTAGGCCTTGCCGCCGGTCAGCACCGCGTTGACCTGGGTGGCGGCGCTCGGGTTGTACGTGTCGATGTCGCTGCACGGGCCGGCCGTACCGGGGGCGCCTGTGGCACCGGTCGCACCCGTGGCACCGGTGGCACCGGTCGGACCGGTGGGGCCGGTCGTGCCTTCGCCCGACGCGCCCGTCGCGCCCGTCGCGCCCGTCGCGCCGGTCGGACCCGTCGGACCGGTGGGACCCGTCGGACCCGTGGGCCCGGTCGCGCCCTCCGGACCCGTCGGGCCCGTCTTGCCCTTCTTGCCCCGGGGCCCGCGCGGGCCGGTCGGGCCGACCTTGCAGTCGTCGTCGTGGGCGCCGGACGGCCGGTTCCCGGTGGACTTCTGCATGTCGTCGTCATCGTGGTGCTGCGACGAGCAGTGGTCGACGGGGCTCGCGGCCTGGGCCGCCGACACCCCGGGCGACAGCAGCCCCGCGAGGACGAGGGCGACCGAGGCGGCGGTGCCGCCGGTCAGCCAGGCGGTCCGCCGGGGCAGCGGGCCGAGGAGGGACCGGGTCCTGTTCTCAGGACGGTCGGGACGATGGGAAGGCATGCGCCGCTCCTTGCCGATAAGCAGATGGCCGGATGGCCGGATGGGATGACTCCGGGCACATCGTCGGCAAGGCGCGGGCCACCGGGCGGGGCGCCTCGCCCAGGTGTCCACGGAACGGCCCAGCGACGCGCCGCCGCCCGGGTGCCTCTCGCACCGCCACCTGGCTCCCGGCCCCGCGCGCCGGGCACCCGCCGCCCGGGGGCGTCCCTAGGGTCACCCGCCGTGAAGCCGACCACCGCGAAGCCGTCCGCCTCGAAGGCGTCCCCCACGAAGCCGCCCCGCACCACGCCGGCCGGCGCCACGCCGGCCCGCACCACGCCGGCCGGCGCGCAGCCGTCCCCCACGAAGCCGACGATCTGCCTCTGCATGATCGTGAAGAACGAGTCCGCCGTCATCGAGCGCTGCCTGGCGTCCGTCCGGGACCTCATCGACACCTGGGTCATCTCCGACACCGGGTCCACCGACGGCACCCAGGACCTCATCCGTCGCACCCTGCACGGCATCCCCGGCGAGCTGCACGAGGAGCCCTGGGTCAACTTCGGCCACAACCGCAGCCTCAACATCGCCCACGCCCTCGGCAAGGCCGACTACCTGCTGCTGCTCGACGCCGACCTGGTCATCCGGCGCGAGGGCCCCCTGCCCCCGCTGACCGCCGACTCGTACATGCTGCGCCACGAGGGGCCGACCGAGTACCGCATCAAGCGCCTGGTGCGCGGCAGCATCGCCTGGCGGTACGAGGGCGTCACCCACGAGTACCTCACCTGCGAGGGCCACGACACCGAGCGGAACCTCGACGCCCTGGTCATCGAGGACTACGCCGACGGCGGCTCGCGGCACGACAAGTTCGAGCGCGACGCCCGGCTGCTCGGCGCCGAGCTGGAACGCGACCCGGGCAACACCCGTACGGTCTTCTACCTCGCCCAGACCCTGCGCGACATGGGCGACGTCCCCGGGGCCATCGCCCTGTACGAGCGGCGCGCCACCATGGGCGGCTGGGCCGAGGAGATCTACTTCTCCCTGCTCCAGGCCGGGGTCCTGCACGCCGAGTCCGGCAACTGGCCGGCCGGGATGGACGCGCTGACGCGGGCCTGGGAGTCCCGGCCCGAGCGTCTGGAGGCCTGCTACGAACTGGCCTCCCGGCTGCGCCTGCTCGGCCGCCACCGTGCGGCGCACGCCGTCACCAGCGCCGTACTGGACCGGCCGGCCCCCGACGACCTGCTCTTCATCCAGCCCTGGGTCTACCGCTGGGGACTGCTCTTCGAGCACTCGATCACCGCGTACTGGACCGGCGACCCGGCCGCCTCGCTCGCCGCCTGCGACCGGCTGCTGGCCATGGAGGACCTCCCCGAGGCCTACCGCCGCCAGACCGAGACCAACCGCCGCTTCGCCCTCGACCGGATCGTCCCCGCACCGGCCCGCAGGGACACGGCGTCCGAGCAGCGCCTCAGCGACGCCTGACCGGGACCGCTGCACAACTGGACTGTTCCGTTCATGACTTGATGCCGGACCGCACGCGAACGATCATGGGGTGATCACCAAGAGCCACCCGACCGAACGCGCCGAACGAGCGAACAGGGGAAGCAGATCATGTCCGTGCTGCGCATCAAGGCCTTCGACCACCTCGTCCTCAACGTCACGGACGTCGAGCGCTCCTTGGACTTCTACGTCGGCCTGCTCGGCCTGGAGCCCGTGCGCGTCGAGGAATGGCGGGCCGGGAAGGTGTCGTTCCCCTCGGTCCGGGTCACCCCCGACACCATCATCGACCTGTTCGCCCGCCCCCGCGGCGAGTCCAACGTGGACCACATCTGCCTCACCGTGGAGCCGCTGGACTGGCACGAGGTCGTCGCCTCGGGCCGGTTCACGGTGCTGGAGGGCGCCGAGGAGGGCGGCGTGGACCGCTACGGCGCCCGCGGCACGGGCCGCTCGCTCTACGTCCAGGACCCGGACGGCAACACGGTCGAACTCCGGTGGTACCCCGAGGACGCCGACGCCTCGGCGTGACGACGGCGACGGGCCGGTCCGTGACCTCCCCTCCTCGGGGTCGCGGACCGGCCCGTGCGCGATCGGCCCGTGCTACTCGGCCAGCGGCAGGTAGACCCGGTTGCCCGCCGCGGCGAACTCGGCGGACTTCTCCGCCATGCCCGCCTCGATCTCCTCGGCCTTCAGGTCGCCGCCGTGCTCGCGGCGGATGTCCTGGGAGATCTTCATCGAGCAGAACTTCGGACCGCACATCGAGCAGAAGTGGGCGGTCTTGGCCGGCTCGGCCGGGAGGGTCTCGTCGTGGAACTCGCGGGCCGTGTCCGGATCGAGGGCCAGGTTGAACTGGTCCTCCCAGCGGAACTCGAAGCGCGCGTCGGAGAGGGCGTCGTCCCACTCCTGGGCGCCCGGGTGGCCCTTGGCCAGGTCCGCCGCGTGCGCCGCGATCTTGTACGTGATGACACCGGTCTTCACGTCGTCGCGGTTGGGCAGGCCCAGGTGCTCCTTGGGGGTCACGTAGCAGAGCATCGCCGTGCCCCACCAGGCGATCATCGCGGCGCCGATGCCCGAGGTGATGTGGTCGTACGCCGGGGCGACGTCCGTGGTCAGCGGGCCCAGCGTGTAGAACGGCGCCTCCTCGCAGATCTCCTGCTGGAGGTCGATGTTCTCCTTGATCTTGTGCATCGGGACATGGCCCGGGCCCTCGATCATCGTCTGGACGTTGTGCCGCTTGGCGATGGTGTTCAGCTCGCCCAGCGTCTTCAGCTCGGCGAACTGCGCCGCGTCGTTGGCGTCCGCGATGGAGCCGGGGCGCAGGCCGTCACCGAGGGAGTACGTGACGTCGTACGTCGCGAGGATCTCGCAGAGCTCCTCGAAGTGCGTGTAGAGGAAGTTCTCCTTGTGGTGCGCCAGGCACCACGCGGCCATGATCGAGCCGCCGCGCGAGACGATGCCGGTCTTGCGGCGGGCCGTCAGCGGGACGTACGGCAGCAGCACGCCGGCGTGGACGGTCATGTAGTCCACGCCCTGCTCGGCCTGCTCGATGACCGTGTCCTTGTAGATCTCCCAGGTCAGCTCCTCGGCCTTGCCGTCGACCTTCTCCAGGGCCTGGTAGAGGGGGACGGTGCCGATCGGGACGGGGGAGTTGCGCAGCACCCACTCGCGGGTGGTGTGGATGTTGCGGCCGGTGGACAGGTCCATCACCGTGTCGGCGCCCCAGCGGGTGGCCCAGGTCATCTTCTCCACCTCCTCCTCGATGGAGGAGGTCACGGCGGAGTTGCCGATGTTGGCGTTGACCTTCACCAGGAACCTCTTGCCGATGATCATCGGCTCGATCTCCGGGTGGTTCACATTGGCCGGGAGCACCGCCCGGCCTGCGGCGATCTCCTCGCGGACCACCTCGGGGGAGACGTTCTCGCGGATCGCGACGTACTCCATCTCCGGGGTGACCTCACCGCGGCGGGCGTACGCGAGCTGCGTGACGGCCTGGCCGTCGCGGCCGCGGCGCGGCAGGCGCGGGCGGCCCGGGAAGACCGCGTCGAGGTTCTTGAGGCCACCGCGCGGCGAGGTGTGCTTGATGCCGTCGTCCTCGGGGCGGACGGGACGGCCCGCGTACTCCTCGGTGTCGCCGCGGCCGATGATCCAGTTCTCGCGCAGCGGGGGCAGGCCGCGGCGGACGTCGGTCTCGATCTGCGGGTCGGTGTACGGCCCGGACGTGTCGTAGAGCGTCACGTCCTTGCCGTTGGTGAGGTGGACCTGACGGACCGGCACCCGGATGTCGGGGCGCGAGCCCTGGACGTAGCCCTTGTGCCAGCCCGGCGTGCGCTGGTCCTCGCCAGTGCTGTCCTGGCTGGCGGCAGGCGTCGTTGCGTCCTGAATGGTCATCGGACCGTATCTCCCTACGCCGGCATTACCCGGTAACAGGTTCGGCGGTCGGCGCAGCCTCCTCCCGTAGCCGTCATCCTCGACGCGCGTACGGTGATCAGCGCCCTCTCAGCCCGGTGCTCCGAGCTCCCGCGTTGTGCAAAGGTGCCCCCACGCTAGCGTCATCTGTGGCGTGCTGAACAGTGGGCCCCCTCATCTCTTGCGATGATCTGCCTGTGACGCATGTGCCGCAGCCCCCCACCGAGCCCACGCGTACCCCAGGTCCCTACGGCCACGGGTACGCACCGGCGCACGGGCACGAGCCCGGGCCTTCACCGGCGGCCGCGCCGTCGTCCCCGCAGGTGCCGGCGCCGGCGCCGGCTCCCGGTGACGGGCACGACGCGAGGGCCCACGGGCACGGGCACGACGCGGGCGCCCACGGGCACGGCGGCGGCTCGGGGCAGGGGCAGGGGCACGGCCATGGGCAGGGGCACGGCGGGCACGGTGGCCACGGCCACGGCCACGGCGGGCACGGCCACAGTCACGGCCACGGCCCGGCGGCTCCCGTCTCGCGGCATCTGCGCAAGGTCATCGCCGCCGTACTGATCCCCTTCGCCACGGCCGTCTTCATCGGTATGGCCGTGCTCTGGCCGGGGGGCGCCCCCGCCCACGAGCGCACCGGCGTCGGCTTCGACCGGCAGACCCAGCAGGGCAAGGTCGTCGCCCTGGAGAATGTCGACTGCAAATCGGTGAACGCCGCCCAGGCGCCCCCCTCCGGCGGCGGCCCCGCCCCGGGCGGCGGCGCCCCGCAGGCCACGGGGACCGGGGACTGCAAGAAGGCCACGGTCGAGGTCGTCACCGGCCCGGACCAGGGCCGGACCTTTGTGGAGATCGTCCAGCCGGGGGCGCCGCGGCAGCTCTCCGACGGCCAGGAGGTCGTGGTCGCCTACGCTCCCGACGCGCCCAAGGACCTGCAGTACTCCGTGGTCGACCTGGACCGGAAGTTCCCCATCGCCCTGCTGGCCGGCATCTTCGCCCTGGCGGTGGTGGTGGTCGGCCGGATGCGGGGCCTGTTCGCCCTGATCGCCCTGGCCGTCAGTTTCGCGATCCTGACCCTGTTCATCCTCCCGGCCATCCTCCAGGGGTCGAACCCGCTGGTCGTGGCGGTGGTCGGCGCGAGCGCCATCATGCTGATCGCGCTCTACATGTGCCACGGGCTGACCGCCCGCACCTCGGTCGCCGTGCTCGGCACCCTCGTCTCGCTGCTGCTCATCGGGCTGCTCGGCTCGGTGTTCATCGACTGGGCCTTCCTCAGCGGCAACACCGACGACAACACCGGGCTGATCCACGGGCTCTACCCGGACATCGACATGAGCGGTCTGCTGCTGGCCGGTGTCATCATCGGATCGCTCGGCGTGCTCGACGACGTGACGGTCACCCAGACCTCGGCGGTGTGGGAACTCCACCAGGCCGATCCGTCGATGGGCTCACGGGCCCTGTACCGGGCGGCGATCCGGATCGGCCGCGACCACATCGCGTCCGTGGTCAACACCCTGGTCCTCGCCTACGCCGGTGCCGCCCTGCCCCTGCTGCTGCTGTTCTCGATCGCGAACAGCAGTATGGGAGCCGTCGCCAACAGCGAGCTGGTCGCGGAGGAGATCGTACGCACGCTGATCGGGTCGATCGGCCTGGTCGCCTCGGTCCCGGTGACCACGGCCCTCGCCGCCGTCGTGGTCTCCGCCGACCGGCCGGACCCCTCGGGTCCTTCGGGTTCCGCGGGTTCCCCGGCCGCCGCGACGGGCCGCGGCGGTCGGGGACGCAGGCGCCGTAAGCGCTGACCGGCAGGCGACGGGGCGGACACCCCGTCAGCCCGCGTTCTGCTCGTTCTGCCGGGCCTCGGCGAGGATCTTGCCCAGCTCCTGGTCGAGGTTCTCCTCGAAGTCCCCGAGATTGCGCTCCTGGCCGAGCGGCACGAGCCGGTCGGTGCGGTCGAGGAAGGCCACCAGCGGCGCCGCCCCGGCCCGGAACAGCGCCCGGTCACCGCCGACCTGGAGCCGGATGTGGACGTCGGACAGGTCCTCCGGGCCCGTGGGGGCGATGTGCACGTCGCCGTCGCCGCACGGCTTGTTGATGCCGTCGAGCAGCAGCTCCCGGCCGAACGCCCAGGTCACCGGCGCGTCTCCGGGCAGGTGGAAGGTCAGGCGTACCGCGTACGGGTCGTGTGCGTCGTACCGGAGCTCCACCGGGATCCGGAACGAGAGCTCCTCGGAAACGAGGAAGCTCATCATGACCTCTGCCTGTACCGACTCGCGCATGTCCTACCCCGCAATGTTGGAAGTGGCCAGGAATGATCCCCCAAGGCCCTCTTGACAAGAGTGGTGGAAGCGCTAGCAGATCACAAGGAGTGATATTTCAGATACTGATAGAGAACGCGAGCGAGCTCAGCAGCGCGCCTACTTCACTCCTCAGCCGATCAACCACATAGAGCAATCTGGCCTCTTGGTGCGCAGGAAGAGAAACAGCCATGGTCGCGGCGATGTCACCCGCTGTAATCGGAATGGCCGCGCACACAATGCCGAGGGCATATTCCTGTCGCTCGGTGACGGGTTGCATGCGCCCGATCGACGCGATCCGCTCCTCCATCGCCCGTACGTCGCGCACCGTGTACGGCGTGATGGGTTCCACCGGATGGCGTGCGTAGTAGTCGCGGCGCGCCTCTTCGTCGAGCTGGCTCAGCAGGCACTGGCCGATGGCGTGCGCGAACCCGGTCCGGCGGAATTCGGCCCACTCCTCGCACGCGGGGCTGGAGACGGTGTCCGAGACCCCGACGATCTCGATCTCGCCCTCGCGGTACACCGCGAAGTAGACCGGGGCGCCGACCACGTCGCGGAAGTGGGCGAGCGAATCGAGGATCATGGTGCGACGTTTCTGCTGCACCCCGCCGCCCGCCAGCCTCCCGGCGGCCTCGCCGAGAACGAACACCCCGTCCTCGCGCCGCAGATAGCCCTCGTGGGTCAGGGTCCGCAGCAGGTGGTACGCGGTGGGGAGCGGTAGCCCGGCCTCGCGCGCCAACTGCTTCGCCGGAGCCCCCTGGCTGTGGGAGCCCGCCGCTTCCAGCAGTCTCAGCGCTCTTTGCACCGAACCGATCAGAGTCGGCACACCGGCATTGTGAACCGCGGGCAAAGCTCACCCCCAGGCGTGGCGGCGGGCCACTGGGGCCCGCCCTGCGGGAGCCGGCCCCGTACGTCCGCGTCCCCTGGAGTTCCTTCCCCCGAGAGCGACGACATCGCCGCTGGTCAGGACGGATACCGGGATTCGGCACCCAGGGCACGGCACGGATTGCCACCCTATCCGCCGATTCCGCCGCCCGGGCGGCCCGGGGCGCCACGTTCGCCCAGGCGGGTTAATCCCCGTGCGGGTTACCAGTCCTGCGGGTTACCAGTCGCTGGAAGAACTCTTCGATCCGCTCCCGCTGAACTTCTTCACCGCGAAGATCAGACCGCCGACCAGCGCGACGAACAGCAGGGCCTTGAAGACGAAGCTGATCAGTGCACCGAGGATGCTGGTGATCACCCCGCCGAACACGAAGATCGCCAGAAGCGGAACCGCGACCCACTTCACCCACCAGGGCATTCCTGCGAATATCTGCCGGATACCGTCCATTTCCCCAACCTCTTCTCGTCCGTGACGTCCTGGCTCCGATGCTAGGAGGACGGACAGCGGAAAGGGCCGCCCCGGGCCCTTGGAGTCCCCTGAACCGCCCCTTAGGGGAGTCGGGGACCCTCGGCCGGCGGACGTCAGGGACCGGGGGCCGTCAGCCCTCCGGCGGCGAAAACACCACCAGGACCCGCAGGTCCTCGCTGATGTGGTGGAACTTGTGCGGCACCCCGGCCGGCACGTAGACCACGCTCCCGCGCGCCACCGTCGTCGTCTCCTCCCCGACGGTGACGGAGGCCCGGCCGCTGACGACGAAGTAGACCTCGTCCTGGGCGTGCGGGTTCTGGGGGTCGGTCTGCCCGGCATCGAGCGCGTACAGCCCGACCGACATGTTCCGCTCGCGCAGGAACTGCAGGTACGCGCCCTCGTTCGCGACGCGTTCCGCTTCCAGTTCGTCAAGCCGGAAGGCCTTCATACTCCTCGTGCCCCTTCTTCTCTGCAACGATCGGGCGCATGACGAATTTCGTACTGAAGACCCTCGCCAACGCGCTGGCGCTGGCCGTGGCCTGGCTCCTGATCGAAGACATCGAGCTGACCGATTCCGGTGACGGGGCCAAGGCCGTCACCCTGTTGCTGGTCGCCGTCGTCTTCGGCCTGGTCAATGCCCTCGTCAAGCCGATCGTGAAGCTGCTGTCGCTGCCATTGTTCATCCTCACCCTCGGGCTGTTCACCCTGGTCGTGAACGCCTTGATGCTGCTGCTGACCTCGTGGCTGGCGGGCAAGCTCGGACTGGGCTTCCACGTCGAGGGCTTCTGGACCGCGGTGGTCGGCGGCCTGATCATCTCCATCGTCTCCTGGGCCGCGAACCTGGTCCTCGACCGGGACTGAGGAACCATGAGCGCCGCCGTCCCGCCCCGGCCCCCGTCCC
>NZ_RPRY01000228.1 GCF_003949795.1 Streptomyces sp. WAC06614 | reverse complement strand
CGCCGGGAGCCGTGAGGTGCGGGTGCTCGTGGACGACGACGAGCTGGTGTGCCGCGCCGCCCGCGCGGGCGGGGCCGGGCCCGTCCGGGACAGGGTTCAGGTGCGGCCCTCCTGCTCCTGGGCGGCCTCCAGTTCCGGCGCCTCGGCGGCCCAGTCCGCGTGCACCACGCGAAAGCCCGCCGCGCGGGCGGCCCGGCACACCAGCTCGTCGTCGTCCACGAGCACCCGCACCTCACGGCTCCCGGCGAGCTTCTGGAGCACCTCCACCTTCGTCGTACGGGCCGGGCGCCGGTCCCGGTCGCCGCGCATCCATACCCGCCCCACGGGCAACCCGTGCCGCTCCAGCCACTCCAGGGTGTCCGCCCGGCACCGCTCCGGCCGCCCGGTCAGGTACACCACCTCGCACGCGGCCGCGCTCTCCAGCGCCAGGGCCACTCCGCGCGCCAGCGGCGGGTCCTGCGGGGCCGCGCCGAAGAAGCCGTCCCAGTCCCGCGGCCGGCGCTCCAGGAAGTGCTGGCGGTGCGCGGTGTCGGAGAGGGTGTTGTCGATGTCGAAGACGGCCAGGGGCCGCCGGTTGCCTCGGTCACTCATGCGGACCAGCCTAGGTGGGGGAATCAGCCGGGCGCCCACGCGTTGAACCCGTCGTGATACCTCGACTGTCCGTCCTCGACCGCTCCCGGACCCGGCAGGGCCACGACCCCGCCCAGGCCCTGCGGGACACCGTGGAGCTGGCCCGCGCCGCCGAGCGCCTCGGCTACCACCGCTTCTGGGTCTCCGAGCACCACAGCGTGCCCGGGGTCGCCGGTTCCGCCCCCACCGTGCTGGCCGCCGCCGTCGCCGCGGCCACCTCGCGGATCCGGGTCGGCACCGGCGGTGTGATGCTGCCCAACCACCAGCCTCTGGTGGTCGCCGAGCAGTTCGGCGTGCTGGAGGCGCTGTTCCCGGGCCGGATCGACATGGGCCTGGGCCGCTCGGTCGGCTTCACCGGCGGCATCCGCAGGGCCCTGGGCCGGGACACCGGCGACGCCGACCGCTTCGAGCAGCAGCTCGCGCAGCTGCTGGGCTGGTTCGACGGCACCCAGAAGGACCATCCCCAGGTGCACGCCCGGCCGGCCGAGGGGCTGCGCGTGCCGGCGTTCGTCCTGGCCACCGGGGAGGGCGCGGGCATCGCCGCCCGGGCCGGACTGCCGCTGGTGGTGGGCGATCTGCGCGCCCGGGCCAGGGTCGCCGGGATCGTCGAGGGCTACCGCAAGGACTTCCGCCCCTCGGCCCGGCAGCCGGAGCCCTACGTGGTGCTCGCGGGCACGGTGGCGGTGGCCGCCACCGAGGCGGAGGCCCGGCGGATCCTGGTCCCGGAGGCGTGGTCGCTGGCGTACTCCCGGACCCACGGCAGCTTCCCGCCGCTGCTGCCGGCCGAGGAGGTGGAGCGGATCGCCATGAGCCCGAAGGAGCGGGAGCGGTACGAGGCGGCGCTCGCCGGGCACGTCCACGGCACCGAGGAGCAGGTGGCCGGGGAACTGGCCCGGGTGGGCCGGACCGTGGAGGCGGACGAACTGCTCGTGACGACCTCGACGTACGACCGCACCGCCCTGCTGGACTCGTTCACCCGGCTCGCCCGGCTGGCGGGCCTGCCCGCCCACCAGAACCCCTAAACTGGGACGAATGCACCAGCCCACCGACTCCTTCATCCGCGTCCGGGGCGCCCGCGAGCACAACCTCCGCGGCGTCGACGTGGACATCCCGCGTGACGCGCTGACCGTGTTCACCGGGGTGTCCGGCTCCGGCAAGAGCAGCCTCGCCTTCGGCACGCTGTACGCCGAGGCGCAGCGGCGCTACTTCGAGTCGGTGGCGCCGTACGCGCGCCGCCTCATCCACCAGATCGGCGCGCCGAAGGTCGACGCGGTCAGCGGTCTGCCGCCGGCCGTCTCGCTGGAGCAGCGGCGCTCCGCGCCCGGTTCCCGCTCCTCGGTCGGGACGGTCACGACGCTGTCCAACTCGCTGCGGATGCTCTTCTCGCGCGCCGGGGACTACCCGCCGGGCGCGGCCCGGCTGGACTCGGACGCCTTCTCCCCCAACACGGCGGCCGGTGCCTGCCCGACCTGCCAGGGCCTGGGCCGGATCCACCGCACCAGCGAGGAACTGCTGGTGCCCGACCCGGACCTGTCGATCCGTCAAGGGGCGATCGCAGCCTGGCCGGGCGCCTGGCAGGGCAAGAACCTGCGCGACATCCTGGACGCGCTGGGCCACGACGTGGACCGGCCCTGGCGGGAGCTGCCGGCCGCGGAGCGCGAGTGGATCCTGTTCACCGAGGAGCAGCCGGTGGTCACCGTGCACCCGGTGCGCGAGGCCGACCGGATCCAACGGCCGTACCAGGGCACGTACATGAGCGCCCACCGCTATGTGATGCGGACCTTCGCCGACAGCAGGAGCGCGACCCTGCGGGCCCGTGCGGAGAAGTTCCTCACCGATGCGCCGTGCCCGACCTGCGCGGGCCGCCGGCTGCGGCCCGAGGCGCTGGCGGTGACCTTCGCCGGGCGGAGCGTCGCGGAGCTGGCGGCGCTGCCGCTGACCGAGCTGGACGCCGTACTGGCCGGGGCGGCGCGGGCGTCGGCGGACGAGGCGGCCCGGGTGCTCGTCGCCGACCTACGGGCCCGGATCGGGCCGGTGACCGAGCTGGGCCTGGGCTATCTGAGCCTGGACCGGAGCGCGCCGTCGCTGTCGGCGGGCGAGCTGCAACGGCTGCGGCTGGCGACGCAGTTGCGGTCGGGGCTGTTCGGGGTGGTGTACGTGCTGGACGAGCCGTCGGCGGGGCTGCACCCGGCCGACACCGAGGCCCTGCTCGGGGTCCTGGACCGGCTGAAGGCGGCGGGCAACACGGTGTGCGTGGTGGAGCACCACCTCGACGTGGTGCGGCACGCGGACTGGCTGGTGGACGTGGGTCCGCTGGCCGGGGAGCACGGCGGACGGGTGCTGCACAGCGGCCCGCCGCGGGAGCTGGCGGGGCTCGTGGAGTCGGCCACCGCCCGGTACCTCTACGCCCGCCCGGCGCGTGCGCCCCGGCCGTCACGGACGCCGACCGGGACGGTGCGGCTGACGGGCGTGGAGCTCAACAACCTGCGGGGCGTGGACGCGGAGTTCCCGCTCGGGGTGTTCACGGCGGTGACGGGGGTGTCGGGTTCGGGGAAGTCCACTTTGGTGGGGCGGGCCCTGGCCGGGGAGGTGACCGAGCGGATCGGTACGGCGGGCTTCCCGGTACGGCGGCTGGTCGAGGTGGACCAGAAGCCGATCGGGCGCACGCCCCGGTCCAACCTGGCCACGTACACGGGGCTGTTCGACGTGGTGCGGCGGCTGTTCACCCAGGCGCCCGAGGCGCGGGCACGGGGCTGGAAGGCGGGCCGGTTCTCCTTCAACGTGCCCGGTGGGCGCTGCGAGACCTGCACGGGCGAGGGCTTCGTCTCGGTGGAGCTGCTGTTCCTGCCGAGCACGTACGCGCCGTGCCCGGCGTGCGGGGGCGCGCGCTACAACGCCGAGACGCTCCAGGTGCGGTACGCGGGGCTGGACATCGCCGAGGTGCTCTCGCTCACGGTGGAGTCGGCCGTGGAGTTCTTCGCGGACGTCCCCGCCGCCGCCCGCAGCCTGCGCGCGCTGGACGGGGTCGGCCTGGGCTATCTGCGGCTGGGCCAGCCGGCGACGGAGCTGTCGGGCGGCGAGGCGCAGCGGATCAAGCTGGCGACGGAGCTGCAACGGCTGCGCGGGGACCACACGCTGTACCTGCTGGACGAGCCGACGACGGGGTTGCACCCGGCCGATGTGGAGGTGCTGCTGCGGCAGTTGCACGGGCTGGTGGACGGCGGGCACACGGTGGTCGTGGTCGAGCACGACATGGACGTCGTGGCGGGCGCCGACTGGGTGGTGGACCTGGGTCCGGGCGGCGGCGCGGAGGGCGGCCGGGTCGTCGCCGCGGGCCGCCCGGCGGATGTGGCCCGCGCGGCGGACAGCCGTACGGCGCCGTACCTGGCCCGGCACCTGGCCTGAGGCCCGGCAGCCCTGCGGCAGGGCGGCCGGGCGGCCCGGTCAGGCGGCCGGATGGCCGGGTGGTCCGGTCAGGCGTCGCCGGGCAGGAGTCGTTGCGGGAGCTCGCGGAAGGACCAGTGGCCCTGGCTGCGGGTGAAGCTCCACACCAGGTCGTACCGGTCGGGCCAGCCGGCCGGGACCCCGAGGACGGTGTCGGTGCCCAGGGCACGCAGCAGCCGGGGGATGCCCTGGTGCTCCCAGCAGACGAGCACGGGGCTCGGGGCGGCCAGGGCGGCGCGGGCGAGGTCGGCCTCCTTGCCGGGGGCGAGGTCGGCGTGGACCGGCAGGCCCAGGGCGGTCGCCAGGAAGGAGACGGTCTGCCGGGCGCGGGCGGCCCCGGCGGCGGCGAGGATGGTGGCCGGGCGGGGCAGGGTGGCGCCCCGGCTCGGCCCGAACAGCAGGGGCAGGGCCTCGGCCCGGCGCCAGCCGCGCAGGGCCAGCGAGCCGGGGTCGTCCTCGCCCTCGCCGTCGACGCCGGTGTCCCCCGCGTACGGCTTCTCCGCGTGCCGCATCACCATGATCAGGGCGTCCTTGGCGCCGGCCGGCGGGCCCGGGGCCGGGGCGGTCCCGTCGTCCGTGCCGCATCCGGCGGCCAGCGCCAGCGGGGCGAGGGCGGCGAGCACGGTACGGCGCCGTGGTCCGGGGCCGGCGGGTCCATGGGGCATGGGCCCACTGTCGCCCACGCCCCCGGGCCCGCCGGGCCGCGGCACGGCGTACGCCGGTCCCGGTCAGCCGATCGGATCAGCGCTTGACCTTGCGGGTGGCGCGCAGCCATTCCCTGTTCATGGCGGCGATCGACGGCAGCGGGATGCCCTTGGGGCAGGCCGTGGCGCACTCCCCCGTCAGGGTGCAGCCGCCGAAGCCTTCGGCGTCCATCTGGGCGACCATGTCCAGCACGCGGGTCTCGCGTTCGGGCGCGCCCTGCGGCAGGACGTTCAGGTGGTTGACCTTGGCGGAGGTGAACAGCATCGCCGAGCCGTTGGGGCAGGCCGCCACGCAGGCGCCGCAGCCTATGCACTCGGCGTGCTCGAAGGCGTGGTCGGCGTCGGCCTTGGGCACGGCGGTGGCGTGCGCCTCGGGTGCGGAGCCGGTCGGGGCGGTGACGTAGCCGCCGGCCTGGATGATCCGGTCGAAGGCGCCGCGGTCCACGACGAGGTCCTTGACCACGGGGAAGGCGGCGGCCCGCCAGGGCTCGACGTCGATGGTGTCGCCGTCGGCGAAGGACCTCATGTGCAGCTGGCAGGTGGTGGTGCGCTCCGGCCCGTGCGCGTCGCCGTTGATGACGAGGCTGCACGCGCCGCAGATGCCCTCGCGGCAGTCGTGGTCGAAGGCCACGGGCTCCTCGCCGCGCAGGATGAGGTCCTCGTTGAGGGTGTCGAGCATCTCCAGGAAGGACATGTCCTTCGAGATGCCGTCGACCTCGTAGGTGACCATGGCGCCGGGGGCGTCGGCGGTGCGCTGGCGCCAGACGCGCAGGGTGAGCTTCATGCGTAGCTCCGCTGGGTGGGGTGGACGTACTCGAAGACCAGGTCTTCCTTGTGCAGGACGGGGGCGGTGCCGGTGCCGGTGAACTCCCAGGCGGCGGCGTAGGAGAAGTCCTCGTCGCGGCGGGCCGCCTCGCCGTCGGGGGTCTGGGACTCCTCGCGGAAGTGGCCGCCGCAGGACTCCTCGCGGTGGAGGGCGTCGAGGCACATCAGCTCGGCGAGTTCGAGGTAGTCGACGATCCGGTTGGCCTTCTCCAGCGACTGGTTGAGCTCGGCGCCGGTGCCGGGGACCTTGATGCGGCGCCAGAACTCGGCGCGGATCTCGGGGATCCGGGCGAGTGCCTTGCGCAGGCCGGCGTCGGTGCGGGCCATGCCGCAGTACTCCCACATCAGTTCACCGATCTCGCGGTGGAAGGAGTCCGGGGTGCGGTCGCCGTCGACGGAGAGGAGCCGTTCGATGCGCTCGCGGGTCTCGCGCAGGACGGACACGGCCTCGGGGTGGGTGTCGTCGACGGGCGCGGCGTGCGGGTTGCGGGCGAGGTAGTCGTTGATGGTGGACGGCAGGACGAAGTAGCCGTCGGCGAGGCCCTGCATGAGGGCGGAGGCGCCGAGGCGGTTGGCGCCGTGGTCGGAGAAGTTGGCCTCGCCGACGGCGAACAGGCCGGGGACGGTGGTCTGGAGGTCGTAGTCGACCCAGAGGCCGCCCATCGTGTAGTGCACGGCGGGGTAGATCCGCATGGGGACCTCGTACGGGTTCTCCGCGGTGATCCGCTCGTACATGTCGAAGAGGTTGCCGTACTTCTCGGCCACCTTGTCCTTGCCCATGCGGCGGACGGCGTCGGCGAAGTCGAGGTAGACGCCCTGGCCGCCGGGGCCGACGCCGCGGCCCTCGTCGCAGACGTTCTTGGCGGCGCGGGAGGCGATGTCGCGCGGGACGAGGTTGCCGAAGGAGGGGTAGATCCGCTCCAGGTAGTAGTCGCGCTCGTCCTCGGGGATCTCGGCCGGCGGGCGGGTGTCGCCCTTGGCCTTGGGGACCCAGATCCGGCCGTCGTTGCGCAGCGACTCGCTCATCAGGGTCAGCTTGGACTGGTGGTCGCCGGTGCGCGGGATGCAGGTGGGGTGGATCTGGGTGAAGCAGGGGTTGCCGAAGTACGCGCCGCGCCGGTGGGCGCGCCAGACGGCGGTCGCGTTGGAGTTCATGGCGTTGGTGGACAGGTAGAAGACGTTGCCGTAGCCGCCGGAGGCGAGGACGACGGCGTCCGCGAAGTAGGGGGAGATCTCGCCGGTGATCAGGTCACGGGCGACGATGCCGCGGGCCCGGCCGTCGACGACGATCAGGTCGAGCATCTCGGTGCGGGCGTGCATCTCGACGTTGCCGGCGGCGATCTGCCGTGACAGCGCCTGGTAGGCGCCGAGCAGGAGCTGCTGGCCGGTCTGGCCGCGGGCGTAGAAGGTCCGGGAGACCTGGACACCGCCGAAGGAACGGGTGTCGAGGAGGCCGCCGTACTCGCGGGCGAAGGGCACGCCCTGGGCCACGCACTGGTCGATGATCTCGACGGAGATCTGCGCGAGGCGGTGGACGTTGGACTCGCGGGCGCGGAAGTCGCCGCCCTTGACGGTGTCGTAGAAGAGACGGTGGATGGAATCACCGTCGTTGCGGTAGTTCTTGGCGGCGTTGATGCCGCCCTGGGCGGCGATGGAGTGGGCGCGGCGCGGGGAGTCGCTGTAGCAGAACTGGACCACGTGGTAGCCCTGCTCGGCGAGAGTCGCGCCGGCGGCACCGCCCGCCAGGCCGGTGCCGACGACGATCACGGTGTGCTTGCGGCGGTTGGCCGGGTTGACCAGCTTCGCCTCGAAGCGGCGGCGGTCCCAGCGTTCGGCGATCGGGCCGGCCGGGGCCTTGGTGTCGGCGAGGGGCTCGCCGGTGGAGAAGTCGGTGTACGGGTGCACGGTCGTGCTCATGGTCAGCTCACCACTCCGGTCATGACGCCGACGGGGACGGATACGAAGCCCGCGAACAGGACCAGTGCGAGGGCGTCGGCCAGGAACTTCAGGGCCTTGTCGCGGCGGGCGTTGCCGGCGCCGAGGGTCTGGGCGGCGCTCCAGAAGCCGTGGCGGACGTGCAGGCCGACGGCGGTCATCGCGACGATGTAGATCGTGTTGCCGTACCAGGTGGAGAAGGTCGCGAGGAGGTTCTGGTACGGGTGGCCCTCCCAGGCGCGCTCGTTCACGGTGAGCGTCGTCAGGTCGAGGATGTGCCAGACGATGAACAGCCCGACGATGATCCCGCCCCAGCGCATGGTGCGGGTGGCGTAGCTGGCCCGGCGGCGCTTGTGCGCGTACCTGACGGGCCGCGCCTTGATGTCGCGGCGGCTGAGCTGGTACGCGGAGACGGCGTGGGCGACGACCGAGGCGAGCAGCACGACACGGGCGATCCACAGGCCCCAGTGGCTGTGCAGGAACGGTTCGCCCATGTGGCGCAGCCAGAGGGCGTAGCCGTTGAACTGCTCCGGCCCGAAGAAGACCTTCAGGTTGCCGAGCATGTGCACGACGAGGTACGCGAGCATGATCAGCCCGGAGACCGCCATCACGGTCTTCTTGCCGACGGTGGAGTCCCAGAGCGTGCGCGTGAAGGACGGCCGTCGGTCCGTCCGCGTTGCCAGAGCCATGCCTGTGACGCTACGGACGAACGTCCCGAAAGGTCCAAGACATGCTGGAGCTGATATTGATAGCCGGGGGCTATGCAGGGCTCCGGCCTGGGAGGATGCTGGGAGCATGCAGTTCCAGCAGCTCGTCTATTTCGTGGCCGTCGCCGAGACCAGGCACTTCACCCGGGCGGCGGAACGGGTGCATGTCGCCCAGCCGTCGCTGTCCCAGCAGATCAAGGCGTTGGAGCGGGAGCTGGGGGCGGAGCTGTTCAGCCGCGCCCGGGGGAACATCACGCTGACCGACGCCGGCGAAGCGCTGCTACCGCTGGCGCGGCGGATCCTGGCCGATGCGGACACCGCGCGGCTGGAGGTCCAGGAGCTGGCGCAGCTGCGGCGGGGCCGGATCCGGCTGGGGGCCACGCCGAGCGTGTGCACCGGCCTGCTGCCGGACGTGCTGCGGGCCTTCCACACGGCGCACCCGGGGGTGGAGCTGCTGATCGAGGAGAGCGGTTCGCTGGACCTGGTGCGGGAGTTGGCGCGCGGGGCGCTGGACCTGGCCCTGATCACGCTGCCGCTGCCGCCGGCGGCGCCGTCGCTGACCACGGTCGAACTGTTGACCGAGGACCTGGTCGTGGTCTCCTCGGCGGAGCTGCCGCCGCCGGGCGACGGCGGGCCGCTGACGATCGCGGCGCTGCGGGACGAGCCGATGGTGATGTTCCGGCACGGCTACGACCTGCGGGAACTGACCGTGGCCGCCTGCCGGGCCGAGGGCTTCGAGCCGACGTTCACGGTGCAGGGCGGCGAGATGGACGCGGTCCTCGGCTTCGTCCGGGCGGGACTCGGCCTGGCGGTGGTCCCGGCCATGGTGGTGGACCACGCCGGCCAGGGCCTGCGCACGACCCCGCTGGCGGGCTCGCCCCTGCGCCGCACGATCGCCCTGGCCCACCGCACCGACGTGGCACCGCCGCGGGCGGCGCGGGAGTTGAAGCGGATCCTGGTGGGGTAGGCGGGTGGGGGCGCGGGCGGCGGTCAGGCCGGGCCGCCGGGCGGCGGTCAGGCCGGGCGGGACGGGCGGGACGGGCGGCTGTCAGGCCGGGCGGCGGTCAGGCGGCGGTCAGGCGGCGGTCAGGCCGGGCGGCCGGGGAACAGGTGCACGCAGACCGGTGGCCGGGCGCAGGGCGGCCGCGGATGGGCAGCCATGGCCGCCACCGTTGACCCAGAGGTGGCGGGCGGTCAGGCCGGGCGGGACGGGAGGACCCTGTCGAGGCCGTCGGCGAGGGCGCTGAAGGCGAGGTCGGCGTCGGCCACCGCCTCCGGGTAGGCCTCGTCACTGGTCGCGCCCGCGGCCATCCGGTGCCAGTTGGCCCGGCCGAGCTCGTGCCGGACGGTCACCAGGTGCTGGGCCGACAGCCGGGCCAGGAGCGGCGGCACCGACTCGGCCTCCAGGACCTCGGTGAGCAGCTCGACCTCGCGCTCGGCGTACCGGGCGACCCGGCCGAGCAGGCTGTCCGCGGAGTACAGCAGCCGCATGAACGCGACGATGTCCGGCAGGTCGGACAGCCCGGTGGCCGGGTCCCGCTCCGCCAGCGCCGCGGTGTACTGCGCGTGCAGCGCGCCGACCGGGGTCTGTCCGGCCGGCCGGTCGCGCACGACGCGGGCGGCCTCGTCCTGGTGGTCGGCGAACCGGTCGAGGACGAGGTCCTCCTTGGTGGGGAAGTACCGGAACAGCGTCGGCTTGGACACCTCCGCGGCGGCCGCCACGTCCGCCACCGACACGGCGTCGAAGCCGCGCTCCAGGAACAGCTCCAGCGCCGTGGCGCGCAGATGGGCCCGGGTGCGCTGCTTCTTGGTCTCGCGCAGGCCGCCGGCGGTGGGCGCGTTCTGTGTCTCCATGCGACCCAGCCTAGCAGATTTTTCTGACCAGGTAATTTTTTTGACCGGGTTGCATTTTTTCCTCGGTTGCGCTTCCATGGATGCAGCGCCGCTCCGGGGATCACGGAGCGGGCCGACCGACAGGGGGATCGAGATGAACGACGTACGCACCGACGTGGTGGTCGTGGGAGCCGGCCCGACCGGCCTGACGCTCGCCTGCGAGCTGGCCCGGCGCGGCAAGGCCGTGCGGATCCTGGACCAGCGGGAGGCCCCGCACCGCGAGTCGCGGGGCAAGGGGCTGCGGCCCGGCTCGCTGGAGGTCTTCGAGGGCCTCGGTATCGCCGACGAGCTGCGCGCCCTGGGCAGCACCGACCGGATCTACCGCAAGTACTTCGACGGCGAGCACGCCGCCGACACCCACGTCGAGGGGCTGATGCTGATCGGCCAGTGGCAGATCGAGGAGGCCCTGCGGGCCCGGCTCGCCGACCTCGGGGTCCGCGTGGAGTACGGCGCCCAGGTCCACGGCATCGCGCAGCACGCGGACGGGGTCACCGCCTCGCTGGGGGACGGCCGTTCGGTGCGGGCGGCGTATCTCGCCGGCTGCGACGGCGGGCGCAGTGCCGTGCGCAAGCTGCTCGGCATCGCCTTCGAGGGGCACACGGACGACGAGCAGGCGATGGTCGTCGGTGACGTCCGGGCACCGGGTCTGAGCCGGGCGCACTGGCACCAGTGGTTCACCTCGGACGGCCACGCCATGATGCTCTGCCCGATACCGGGCACGGACACCTTCCAGCTCCAGGCCTCGCCGGAGCGGGACGCGCGGGGGCGGGCGCTGCCGCCGACGCTGGAGGGCTTCCAGCGGCTGTTCGACCGGCACGCCCGGATGCCGGGCATACGGCTGACCGACCCCACGTGGATGTCGACCTGGCGGGTCAACGTCCGGATGGCCGACCGGCTGCGGGAGGGCCGCGCCTTCCTCGCCGGGGACGCGGCCCATGTGCACCCGATAGCCGGCGGCTTCGGGATGAACACCGGCATCGGTGACGCCGCCGCGCTGGCCCGGTCGCTGAGCGGTGAAGTGCCGCTCGACGCCTACGAGGCCGAGCGCCTGCCGGTCGCCGCCCATGTCCTGGCCGACACCTCGGCGCGCATGCGCCGGGTGGAGGAGGCCGTGCGCACCCCCGGCCGGGGCATCGAGGCCGCCCTGGACTGACCGGCGGCCGTCGGCCGGCCACCGGCGCCGCGGGCCCCGGCGGCCGGGCGAGGGGTCGGGCGGCGGCCGGGCCGGGGTCAGGCG
>NZ_RPRY01000227.1 GCF_003949795.1 Streptomyces sp. WAC06614 | reverse complement strand
GTCCAGCACCAGCGCGTCCGCGCCGAGCACCTCGGCGGCGGTGTCGTACAGCTCCTGACGGGCGTGGGAGTAGCGCAGCTTGAACACCGAGCCGCCGACCCCCGGCACCCCGCCCGGGGCCCGCTGCGCCTCGCTGACGTTCCACTGGGTGAGCCGCCACAGCGCGCCGAACTCCGCGTGCAGCCGGCCCAGCCGGCGCCGCAGCACCGGATCGTCCCAGCGCCCGCTGCGCCGGGCGGCCCGGGCCAGCTCGCCCAGCACCCGGCGGCAGGCCACGACCTCGCCGACGAAGGCGGTGCCGCGCTCGAAGGACAGGGTCACCATGGTCACGCGCCAGCCGTCGTTCTCGTCCCCGACCCGGTTGCCCAACGGTACCCGGACCTCGTCGAGGAACACCTCGGCGAACTCGGTGGACCCGGCGAGCGTGCGCAGCGGCCGTACGGTCACCCCGGGCGCGTCCATGGGCAGCGCCAGCCAGGTGATCCCCCGGTGCTTGGGGGCCCCGGGGTCGGTGCGCACCAGCAGCTCGCACCAGTCGGCGACCTCGGCGTGCGAGGTCCAGATCTTGGAGCCGGTGACCACGTACGCGTCCCCGTCGCGCACCGCCCGGGTGCGCAGGGAGGCGAGGTCGGAGCCGGCGTCCGGCTCGCTGAAGCCCTGGCACCAGATCTCGTCGCCGCGCAGGATCGGCGGCAGCCAGCGGTCCCGCTGCTCGGGGGTGCCCTCGGCGGCGATGGTGGGTCCGGCGTGCAGCAGTCCGACGAAGTTGGCGCCCACGTACGGCGCCCCGGCCCGCTCGGTCTCCTCCAGGAAGATCAGCCGCTGGGTGGGCGAGGCGTCCCAGTGCAGGTCGGCGTAGCCGGCCTCGTACAGGGCGCGCTGCCAGCCGGTGTCGTGGGCGCGCCGGCCGGGCCAGTCGTCGGGCGAGGGCTTGGGCGGCAGCTTCGGCAGCGCTCCGGCGAGCCACTGCCGCAGCCGCGCCCGGAACTCCTCCTCCTGCTCGGTGTACGTCAGGTCCATCGGCTCAGACCAGGTCCAGGCCGAGCATCCGGATCGCGTTGCCCCGCATCAGCTTGTGGACGGTCTCCTCGTCCAGGCCCTTGACGTGGTCGAGGGCGACCTCCTTGGTGTGCGGGAAGGTGGAGTCGACGTGCGGGTAGTCGGTCTCGAAGGTGGCGTTGTCGCGGCCGACGACGTCGAGCGAGGCGATGCCGTGCTTGTCGCGGAAGAAGCAGCAGAAGATCTGCCGGTAGTAGTACGTCGACGGCGGCTCGGGGATCAGGTCGCGGACCCCGCCCCAGGCCCGGTGCTCGCGCCACACGTCGTCGGCGCGCTCCAGGGCGTACGGGATCCAGCCCATCTGGCCCTCGCTGTAGGCGAGCTTGAGCCGCGGGAACCGGACCAGCACCCCGCTGAAGAGGAAGTCCATCATCGAGGCCATCGCGTTGTTGAAGCTCAAGGAGGCCTGGACGGCGGGCGGAGCGTCCGGAGAGGCGGCGGGCATCTGCGAGGAGGACCCGATGTGCATGTTGACCACCGTCCCGGTCTCCTGGCAGACGGCGAAGAACGGGTCCCAGTAGCCGGAGTGGATGGACGGCAGGCCCAGGTAGGTCGGGATCTCGGAGAAGGTGACGGCCCGGACCCCGCGGGCGGCGTTGCGGCGGATCTCGGCGACGGCCAGGTCGATGTCCCAGAGCGGGATGATGCACAGCGGGATCAGCCGGCCGCCGCTGTCGCCGCACCACTCCTCGACCATCCAGTCGTTGTACGCGCGCACGCAGGCGAGGGCGACCTCCTTGTCGTGGGCCTCGGCGAAGGTCTGGCCGCAGAACCGCGGGAAGGTCGGGAAGCACAGCGAGGCCTCGACGTGGTTGAGGTCCATGTCGGCCAGCCGCGCCTTGGGGTCCCAGCAGCCGCGCCGCATCTCCTCGCGGGTGATGCCCTCCAAGGTCATGTCGTCGCGGTCGAAGCCGACGGCGGCGATGTTGCGCTTGTACGGGAACTTCAGGTCCTCGTAGATCCACCAGTCGGTCGGGGGGCCGTCCGGGTCCATGGTGATCTGGTACTTGCCGCCGACGTACGCCAGCTCACCGATGCCGGCCGTGACGGCTCGGGGGCCGCGGTCCCGGTACTTGGCCGGCAGCCAGGTGTCGAAGAGGTGGGCGGGTTCGATCACGTGGTCGTCGACGCTGATGATCCGGGGCAGTTCCATGGATTCCCCTCACCTGGTTCCTGACGCGGGCGCGACAGGCCGTTTCTGATGGATCGTCAGAAATAAGCTAGCCCCGCCACCCCTGGACCGACAAGCGGCAGCGCCCTACGCTCTCCAGTCGATCTGACGCTCCGTCAGCACTGGAGGTCCTGTGTCCCCGATGTCCGCACCCGAGGAGCTCAGCGGCTCCCCCACCCTGTGGTCCCTGGTCGACCGGCGCGCCGCACTCAGCCCGGACACCCCCGCACTCGTCGACGCGGACACCGGCCGCACCCTGACCTTCGGGGCACTGCGCGACGGCGCCGAGCGGGTCGCCGCGGGCCTGTACGACCGGGGGGTGCGGCCCGGCACGGTGGTGGCCTGGCAGCTGCCCACCCGGATCGAGACGGTGCTGTTCTCGGTCGCCCTCGCCCGGCTCGGCGCGGTCCAGTCCCCGGTGATCCCCTTCTACCGCGACCGGGAGGTCGACTTCGCGCTGCGCGCGTCCGGCGCCGAGTTCTTCGCCGTACCCGGCACCTGGCGCGGCTTCGACCACACGGAGATGGCCCGCCGGCTCGGCGCGCGCGGCGTCCTGGAGGCCTACGCCGACCTGCCCGAGGGAGACCCGGCGGTCCTGCCCGAGCCGCCCGCGGACGGGACCGCGGTCCGCTGGATCTACTGGACCTCGGGGACCACCTCCGACCCCAAGGGCGTGCTGCACACCGACCGCTCGCTCCTCGCCGGCGGTTCCTGCCTGGCCCACGCGCTGCGCCTGGAGCCCACCGACGTCGGCTCGATCGCCTTCCCGTACGCGCACATCGGCGGCCCCGACTACCTGGTGATGCTGCTGCTGTACGGGTTCCCGGCGGTGCTGTTCGAGAAGTTCGCGCTGCCCGAGGCCCTGGCCGCCTACCGCCGGCACGGGGTCACCGTCGCGGGCGGCTCGACCGCCTTCTACGCGATGTTCCTGGCCGAGCAGCGCAAGGCACCGGGCCCGAAGCTGATCCCGTCGCTGCGGCTGCTGGCGGGCGGGGGCGCGCCCAAGCCGCCGGAGATCTACCACGCGGTGGTCCGCGAGCTGCGCTGCCAGCTCACGCACGGCTACGGCATGACCGAGGTCCCGATGATCACCATGAACTCGCCGGAGGACACCGCCGAGCACCTGGCCACCACGGAGGGGCGGCCGCCGGCGGGCATGTCGATCCGCATCACGGACCCGGACGGCAAGCCGGTGCCGGCCGGCGTGGAGGGCGAGGTGCGGCTGCGCGGCGAGGCCGTGTGCCGGGGGTACCTGGACCCGGCGCAGACCGCGGAGGCGTTCGACGCCGAGGGCTACCTGGTCACCGGCGACCTCGGCCGCCTGACGGAGCAGGGGCACCTGGTGCTGACCGGGCGGCTGAAGGACGTCATCATCCGCAAGGGCGAGAACATCTCGGCCAAGGAGATCGAGGACCTGCTGCACCGGCTCCCGGGCGTGGCCGACGCGGCCGTGATCGGCCTGCCGGACGCGGAGCGGGGCGAGCGGGTGTGCGCGGTGGTCGAACAACCCCCGGGCGCCACCCCCCTGACCCTCCCGGACATCACGTCCCACCTCCGCGAAGCGGGCCTGTCCCCGCACAAGCTCCCGGAACAACTGGAACTGGTCCAGTCCCTGCCCCGCAACGAAACGCTCCGCAAAACCCTGAAGTACAAACTCCGAGAACAATTCACCTGACCGGTGAGGTGCCGGGCCACCCCGAAGGGGAGCCCCTCCGGGGCGCTCGGCCCGGTCGAAGCCCAGCCCTTCAGGGGCGCGAGGAACTGCGCGACCAGCCACGGACGACCTGCGGCCCGCAAACCACCCACGCCCCCACGGCAACGCCGGCACGCGACACCGCCGCGGGGGTCACCGCCGCCCGGCGACCGCAGACCGTCACTGGCCGAGCGCGCAGTTCCCCGCGCCCCCCGAAGGCCGGGCTCCGGCCCTGGCCCGGACAAAGCCCAACTCCCCCGGGATCCCAGGGCGAAGCCCAGGCCCTTCAGGGGCGCGAGGAACTGCGCGACCAACCACGGACGACCCGCGGCCCGCAAACCACCCACGCCCCCACGGCAACGCCGGCACGCGACACCGCCACAGGGGCCACCGCCGCCCGGCGACCGCAGACCGTCACTGGCCGAGCGCGCGGTTCCCCGCGCCCCTGACAGGCCGGGCTCCGGGCCTGGCCCGGACAAAGCCCAACTCCCCCGCGATCCCAGGGCGAAGCCCAGGCCCTTCAGGGGCGCGAGGAACTGCGCGCTTGGCCACGGACGACCTGCGGCCCGCAAACCACCCACGCCCCCACGGCAACGCCGGCACGCGACACCGCCACAGGGGCCACCGCCGCCGCGGCGACCGCAGACCGTCACTGGCCGAGCGCGCAGTTCCCCGCGCCCCCCGAAGGCCGGGCTCCGGCCCTGGCCCGGACAAAGGTCAGTTCCCCGCACCCCCGGAAGGTCGGGCTCCGGGGCTGGCCCGGACAGAGGTCCGCTCCCTGCGCGCCGGGAAGGCCGGGCTCCGGGGCTGGCCCGGGCGAGGCGGCACTGGGGGCGCGGCTTCGGGTCGGGTCGGGGGCGCCGGAGGTGCTACGCGTCGGGGAGGGCGACGCCGCAGTACGTGGCGAAGGCCGTCAGGAACTCGGGTTCCGTGATGCGGCCGTCCCCATCCGCGTCCAGCGACCGGGCCACCGCCTCCGCCAGGTCCGGCGCGGTGCCCAGCACCCGCAGGACCCTGGCCGTGGCCTCCCGCGTCGGTCCGGCGCCGGCGCCGTCCCAGGCGACGGCGATCACCGCGTGCAGGAACGGCCGGGCGATCTCCGCGAAGCCCTGCGGGTTGTCCCGCAGCCGCTTGACCGCGCCGGTCACGAACTCCTCCCGGGTCACCCGCTGGTCGCCGTCCACGTCGGCGATCCCGGCCAGGCCCTGCCAGAAGGCCTCGGCCCCGTTGAACACGGCCTGGCCGTGCTCGGAGCGGGCCGTGGTACCGAATTCGGCCAGCACCGCCCGCGCGGCGGCGCTGAAGTCCTCCCGGTCGATGTATCCGTTGCCGTCCTGGTCGAAGGTGGCGAATCGGGCGGCGATCTTGCGCTCGTATTCTGCGCTGTCCATCTTCGGCTTCCGCCTTCACATGTGCGGTGGGTTCAGATCAAGACAGGCCGAAGCGTACGGCTTCGGTGGCCTGGACGTTAAGGAAAGACGGCAAGGGGGTGGCCGCATCGAACCCGCGCACGAGGAGCGCGGCGGGGCGCGTCCCGCCCCGCGGCCCCGACCCGGAGTACCCGCGCTAGCACGGGGCGTTCACGTCCGGGGGGAGGTTCCCCCAAAACAGGCGCGAAGGCCCATGTGCCCACTACATTCGTTGGGTCGACACACGGCTGGGGGCACGATGCCTAAGGACGTACCACCGCGCTGGGACCGCCGCATGCAACAACGCCTCGCCCGCGGCGAGGCCGCCGCGCTCGGAGAGCTGTACGACCGCTTCGCCTCCCTGGTGCACAGCCTCGCGCACCGGGTGCTGGGCGACGAGACCGCGGCGGACCGGATCACCCGCGAGGTGTTCGGATACATCTGGGAGAACCCCGACGCCTACGACCCCAAGCAGGGCTCCATGCGCTCCTGGGTGGCCCGCATCACCCAGGGCCAGGCGGTGGCCCGGCTGCGCCAGGCCGAACTGGGCCGCGGCTCGCGCGAGGACCTGGAGCGCAAGGTGGCCACCGCCAACGCCGCCGCCCGCGCCGACTTCATCGTCACCTCCATGCCGGCTCCGCTGCGGGCCGCACTGGAACTGGCCTACTTCAAGCGGCGCGACTACCGCCAGGCCGCCGCCGACCTCCAGATCAGCGAGGACGAGGCCCGCCGCCGGCTGCGCCTCGGACTCCAGCTGCTGTCGACCGCCAACGTCCTCCCGCACGAGGACACCGCACCGCCCGGATACGGAAGTTCTCGATGAACGACCCCGCCGAGTTCCCGGACTCCCCCGACGACGACTTCGAGGTACCGGCCCGGGGCGCCCGGATACCTGGACCGCGCGCGGCGGCGGACGACTGGGCCGTGCTGCCCGCTCCCCCGCCCGCCCCGGCCCCGCCCACGCACGCCGTGCTGAAGTCCCTGCTGGGCGCGTGGGCGCTGTCCGCGTGCTCGGTGGAGGAGACCCAGGCCGTCGAGGACCACCTCACCGAGTGCGCGCCCTGCGCGGAGGAGGCCCTGCGGCTGCGGGACGCGGTCGCGCTGCTGCACCCCGAGGAGAGCCTCGACCTCAAGCCGCTGCTGCGCTCGCGGGTGCTGGAGGACTGCCTGGGCAAGCGTCCGGCGCGGATCCCGGTGCCGGTGTGGGCGACGCCTTACGACACCGAGACGGCCCGGCTGGACGCACTGCTGCAGGACTTCGGCGACTCGGAGTGGCACACCCCGGTGCGGCTGAAATGGTTCGAGGAGGAACGGCGCACCTCGCGCCGGACCACCGTGGCGGGCGTCATCGGCCATCTGCTGACCGTGGACGGGCTCGTCGCGACCGCGCTGGGCCTGGCCGACCCGCTCGGGGCGTACGCGGGCAGCGACCCGACGGCGCGCACCGAGCAGTTCTGGTCCTCGTCGCCGTACCCGGTCACCCGGCAGGTGCGCGAGCCGTGGCGGGAACAGGGCCACACCCTGGTGCGGACGGTGTCGTTCGCCGGCCGCGGGGTGGGCGACCTGAGCGTGGCCTACGGCGACTTCTCGCTGCCGCTGGGCGACGCGTTCCTGGAGCGGGCCTTCGAGTGCTGGGTGCACGCGTGGGACATCGCCGAGGCCGTGGACTATCCGTACGAGCCGCCGTCCGGCGCCCACCTGCACCGGATGATCGACCTGGCGGCCCGGCTGCTGCCCATGGCCCTCGCCGTACGCCGCCGGGGCGGGCTCGCCGCCCCGGCGCAGGAGCTGGTCGCGGCGGGCGCGCCCGGCCGGACCCTGCACCTGGAGATCGAGGGGTCGGGCGGCGGGAGCTGGGACATCGCGCTGGACTCGCCGGCGGCGGCCACCTCGGCGGACCGGACGGTGGCGGAGATCGCCCTGGACGGGCTGGAGTTCTGCCAGCTCGCCGCCGGCCACATCGCCCCCGACGAGGCGGCGGCCGGCCAGCACGGCGACCGCGAGGCCATCCGTGACGTGCTGTACGCGGCGGCCTCCCTCAGCCGGCTGTGATCACCCGGCCGTGAGGCCGGTGCCCGGGCGGCCGTACGACCCGCCCGGGCACCGCACGGGCTGCGCGCCGCGTGCTACGCGAAGACGACCGTGCGGGAGCCGTTGAGCAGGACCCGGTGCTCGCTGTGCCACTTCACCGCGCGGGCCAGGGCCTGGCACTCCACGTCGCGGCCGATGGCCACCAGCTGGTCGGGGGTGACGTCGTGGCCGACCCGCTCGACCTCCTGCTCGATGATCGGGCCCTCGTCGAGGTCGGCCGTCACGTAGTGGGCCGTGGCACCGATCAGCTTCACGCCGCGCGCGTGCGCCTGGTGGTAGGGCTTGGCGCCCTTGAAGCTCGGCAGGAAGGAGTGGTGGATGTTGATGATCCGGCCGCTGAGCTCCTTGCAGAGGGCGTCGGAGAGCACCTGCATGTAACGGGCCAGGACGACCAGTTCCACGTTCTCGGAGCGCACCAGCTCCAGCAGGGCCGCCTCGGCCTCCGCCTTGGTGTCCCGGGTGACCGGAATGTGGTGGAACGGGATGTCGTAGGAGGCGACCAGCTCCGCGAAGTCCGTGTGGTTGGACACCACCGCCGCGATCTCCACCGGCAGCGCCCCGATCCGGGAGCGGAACAGCAGGTCGTTGAGGCAGTGGCCGAACTTCGAGACCATCAGCACGATGCGCATCCGCTCGTCGGACCGGTGGATCTGCCAGTCCATGCGGAACGAGTCGCCGATCGCGGCGAAGCTCGCGCGCAGCTTCTCCAGGGTGACCGGCTCGTCCGCCGAGAAGTGGACCCGCATGAAGAACAGCCCGGTGTCGTGGTCACCGAACTGCTGGCTGTCCTCGATGTTGCAGCCGGTCATGAACAGGTAGCTCGACACGGCGTGCACGATGCCCTGCTTGTCCGGGCAGGAGAGGGTCAGGACGTACTGGTGCGACTGGGGCTGCGGGTCTGCGCTCATGACCCCACAGCCTTTCACACCGAGCGGGTCAGGATCCTCAGCACTTCGAGGGACCGCGGGCGGGCCTCGGGGTCGTCCCCGTCGGCCGTGGCCAGCCGTACGTGCGCCTCCCGGGCGGCGCGGACCGCCTCGGGCCAGCCGTGGTGGTCCAGGTACGCCGAGACGGGCGCGTCCGGGCCCACCTGGTGCAGGATCCGCAGCACGCGCAGGACGGCGACGTCGACGAGGGCGGCCTCCTGGGAGTCCCGGAAGATCGTGCCGACGTACTTCTCGGCGGACCAGCTGTCGAGCCAGGTGTCCTCCACGAGCCGGTACACGGCATCGGTGACGTCCCCGTAACCCTCGGCGCCGGCCAGCCAGGTGTCCTCCTGGAACACCGGATCGGAAAGCATGTGCAGCGCCGAGCGCACATTGCTGCGCCAGCGCCACCACGGCATGTCGTTGAGGGGCATGCCGCCCATGGTGGAGGAGCGACGGCTGCGGCGGGAAGGGTTATTCGAAGCTTGGACGAATGTCACGCTTTCGATCGTACGTTCCCACTCTGACACGATCTTGACAGCCCCGGATGTTCACCTTCCGGTCACGGGATGTTGTGAACTCCCCGCACCGCCGTTACCGGCGGCGCGGAATGGTGCAGATCCATGACCGAAAGGCGACGCACGACTCGACTTCGATCCCTGCTGGCCACGGCGACGGGTGCGTGTCTCCTCGCCGGATGCGGCACCCTTCCCGGATCGGGGGGCTCCGGGAACACCCTCACGGTCGTCACCTTCGCCCCGGAAGGTACGAAGGCCACCAACATGGGGGGCATGACCTCCATGGCCCGCGCCTACGAGCGCTGGGTCAACAGCAAGGGCGGCATCAACGGGCACAAGCTCCGCGTCGTGACCTGCAACGAGCACAACACCGCCTCCGGCGCCGCGGACTGCGCCCGCAAGGCCGTCTCCGAGAAGGCCGTCGCCGTGGTCGGCTCCTACAGCCAGCACGGCCGCGCCTTCATGGCCCCGCTGGAGGCCGCCGGCATCCCCTTCATCGGCGGCTACGGGGTCTCCCCCGAGGAGTTCCAGAGCACCCTGTCCTTCCCCGTGAACGGCGGCCAGCCCGCCCTGCTCGCCGGCGCCGGGCACCAGCTCGCCCGGGCCTGCGACCAGGTCGCCCTGGTCCGCCCCGACACCCTCGCCGGCGACTCCATGCCGGTGCTGCTCAACGCCGGGCTGAAGGCGACCCGCCAGGTCGAGGCCTCCGACATCCGGGCCGCCGAGGACGCCGGCGACTACGGACCCCAGGCCCGCGAGGCCCTGGTCGAGACCGGCCGGACCAAGGACCGCGGCAAGGGCTGCGTCACGGCCGTGCTCGGCGCCCGCACCGAGACGTTCTTCGACTCCTTCCGCCGCGTCGACCAGACCCAGAAGAGGCCCCAGATCGCCTCGGTGCTCGGCAGCGTCAGCCAGGCGCTGGTGGACCGGACCGGCGGCAAGGAGAGTCCGTTCGAGGGCGCGCTGGTCACCGGCTGGTACCCGGTGGCCACGGACCCGCTGTGGGAGCAGATGCGCAAGGTCGTGGCCGAGTACGCCTTCGGCGAGGACGGCGCGGACCCCGCCGACGACGGCACCCAGACCACCTGGATCGCGTACACCGTGCTGAGCGGGATCGTGAAGCAGCTCGGCGGCGAGGACGTCACCGCGCGCAACGTGGCCCGGGCGCTGAACCGCTCCGAGGGCGTCAGCACCGGGGGCCTCACCCCCGACCTGCGCTGGCGCTTCCAGGACCTGCGCGCGGTCGGCGGCTACCCGCGCCTGGTCAACGCCCGGGTCAGCTTCCAGGCCGTCCAGGCCGGCCGGCTGGTCGCCCAGCCCGGCGACCTGCCGACGATGGACATGACCCAGACCCTGGAGGCGGCCCCCCGCGCCTGACGCGCCGCTACAGCTGCGCCTTGTCCCGGGGGGTCAGTCCGTACTGGGCCGCGATCTTGTTCCACAGGGTCGCGGCCGTCTCCTTGGCCCGGGTGGCCTCGCCACTGGCCTTGTTGGCGTCGACCGTGTGACCGGTGGGCCGGGCGTGACCGCCCTTGCAGTCCTTCTTCCGGTCGTCCAGCTCCTCGGCCCAGGCCGCGTAGTGGTTGTCGGCGGCGGCCGAGGACTGCCAGGCCTTGGTCAGGGAGGCGGCGAGCTGGGTGCTGTTCTGGAGCTTGTCGATCTTCAGCTCGTTGAGCCGCGTGACCATCTCCCCGCGCTGCCGCGCGGCCTCCCGCAGGCTGGACGCGGAGTCGTCGAGGCTCTTGCAGCTCTTGATGTTCTCCACGGCGTCGATCACCGTGGACCGGCTGTCGTTGCTGTCCCCGAGCAGCTTGTCCAGCTGGACGGCCTGGGCCCGGGCCGGGTCCACCGGGGCCTCGGCCGCGGACGAGGCCGGTGCGGAGGCCGAACCGGCCGGGGCGGGCGTGCCCGCCGCCGCGGCGGGGTCGTCGTTGCCCGCCTTCCCGTCCCCCAGCAACGTCCCGACCCCGAGCCCGACCACGGCCAGCCCGAACACGGCCGCCGCGATCACGACCGGCGACGGCCGCCGGGCCCCCTCGTCCTGCTCGTACGCCACCGCCCCCTGCCGGGCCGGCGGCACCGCGACCGGCTCGACGATGGGCGGCAACACCTGCGTATGCCCGCCTTCGCTCCGGAACAGGGCGTCGTAGTCACCGGGGCCGGCCGGCACCGGCGGTATGTACTGCGTGGCGGCCTCGGCAGGAGACCCACCGGGAGCCGCCGGCACCGGCGGTATGTACTGCGTGGCGGCCTCGGCAGGAGACCCACCGGGAGCCGCCGGCACGGGGGGAATGTACTGGGTGACGGCGTCGGGGAGGGGTGGGTAGCCGTAGCCGTGGGGGGTGCCGGGGCCCTCGTAGCCCGGGCCCACGACGTGGCCCGGGGGCGGGGCCCACGGTTCGGCCCCGGGCGCCGGTTCCACCGGCCGGCGTTGCTCGCCGCCCTGTCCGCTCTGCGTCACCGGGACTCCTTCACCGACGTACCTGCCTTCGGATTCGTCGGTCACGGTACCCGGTCCCGGGTCCGGGCCCCCACCCCCCAC
>NZ_RPRY01000226.1 GCF_003949795.1 Streptomyces sp. WAC06614 | reverse complement strand
GGCCCCCTGACCGGCCCCCTCGACGCGACCACCCTCGCCACCCTGCTCTGGGGCTCCCTCGCCCAGAGCCACCTCAGCACCGCACGCACCCCCGAGGGCGAGGACGTCACCCGCGCCCACCGCCCGTACCCCAGTGCGGGCGGCCGCTACACCGTCCGGGTCCGGCTGCTCGCCCTCGGCGTGGACGGGGTCCGGCCGGGCACGTACGACGTCGTCCCCGAGCGGCGGGTCCTGCGCCCGCTGGGTCCCGTACCGCAGCGCTCGGAGGTGAAGGCGCTGTCCGGCTACCTGTCGCTGCCGCCGCAGGACCCGGAGGGCATCGGCATCGACGAGGCACCGGCCGTCCTCGGGGTGTACGTCGACCTCGGCGTGCTGCGCCGCCGCTACGGCCTGCGGGCGCTGCGGCTCGGCCTGCTGGAGACCGGCCACCTGGCGCAGACCCTCGCCCTGGTGGCGACCGCCCTGGGGCTGTCCACGTCGACCCTGGCCGCCTTCCACGACGACCTCGCGCACGAGCTGCTCGGCCTCGACGCCGGTGACCAGCCGTTGCAGTACCTGATGCCCCTGGGCCGCCGGCCCGAGGAGCCGGTCCCGCCCGCCTGAGGCCCGCGGCCGCCCCGCGCGGAGAACCTGGGTGCGGAGCTGCGCGGGGGCCGGCCCGCGGTGGCGGGCCGGCCCCGTTCCCCGCCCGCCGGTGACGGGGGGTCAGGTGGTCGGCAGAGGTCGGTGAGGAACCGGTAGGAGGTGGGGTCGCCGCTCATCTGCCGGTGCAGTCCCTGGAGGAGGAAGCAGGCCACCAGGTTGCTGAGGGCGAAGACCCACAGCACCGCCAGGGTGACGCGGGCGGCCCCGCCCGGCGCGGGTGACCGGGTGCCGGCGTCCCGGGGCCGGACCTGGTCGGTGAGGAACAGCGCGGTGGCGGCGGCCAGGGCGGCGGCGAGGAAGACGATCCCGGCCCGGCCCCCCCAGCACCGCCCGCGCCACCTCGGCCGAGTTGCCCGGCTCCAGCGTGACCGCGGTGTCGGGGGAGGCCGCGCGCAGCGCCACCAGCCGGCGGGGCAGCAGGTGTTCGGCCACGGTCCGGCTGGCGGCGACGTGCAGGCGGGCGTCCTGCTCGCCGCGCAGGGTGGCGATGCCCGCGTCGAGCCGCCGCGCCGCCTCGACCACGGCGGCGGCCCATTCGGCCACCAGGACGCCCTCGGGGGTGGGCCGCGAGCCCAGCGCCGCCCGCTCCAGCACCGGGACCCCGACCAGCTTCTCCAGGTGGCGGATGCGGGAGCCGGCCGACGGCTGGCTGATGCCGTGCGCCTGGGCGGCCCGGCCCAGGCTCCCCAGCTCGACCACGCTGAGCAGCAGGTCGAGGGCGGTGAGGTCGGGCACGCGGGGGGTCAGGGGCATAGATCCACTCCATGGACGCCGGCCGGGGGAAGCGTGGCCGGACGGCGACAGCGCGTGAGCTATGTTGGATCCGAGCGGCGAAAGAAGGAGGCGCACCGGTGGCATCGGGCCAGCAGGCACGCGCACAGGCGGCTGCGATCACGCCCGGCGGCCAGCCGCCGGCGGAGCACGAGCGCAGCCCGGCCGACCGGGTCCTCGCCCTGTTCAGCGGCCACCGGCTGTCGCCGGGGCAGCGCCGTATCGCCCAGTACCTGATCGACCACCTCACGGACGCCGCGTTCCTGTCGATCACCGAGCTCGCGGAACGGGTCGGGGTGAGCCAGCCCTCGGTGACCCGGTTCGCCACCGCCCTCGGCTTCAGCGGCTACCCCGCCCTGCGCGAGGTGCTCCAGCCGATCGCGCTGAGCGCGGTGGCGGGGGCGCCGGAGACCAGCCTGGAGATCCGGCGCAACGAGCTGCAGGCGGCCGTGGACGCCGAGATCGAGAACCTGGAGAACCTGCGCCGGCTGCTCGCCGACACCAACCAGGTCCTCGACATCGGCCGGGAACTGGCCCGCTCGGTGCCGCTGACCGTGCTCGGCCTGCGGATCTCGGTCTCGCTCGCGGAGTACTTCGCGTACGGCGCCCGCCGCATCCACCCCGACGTGCGGGTGGTGACACGTGGCGGCAGCGTGGCATACGACGCCCTGCTCCAGTCCCGCGCGGCGGGCGGCACCTGGGTGCTGGCCTTCGCCATGCCCCGGCACGCCAAGGAGACCCTCGCCGCCCTGCGGGCCGCCCGCAGCACGGGGCTGCGGGTGGCGCTGATCACGGACCTCACCCTCGGCCCGCTGGTCGAGGAGGCGGACGCGGTGCTGTCCGCGGCCACCGGATCCCGTCTCGTCTTCGACTCCTACGCGGCTCCGGGCATGCTCGGCGCCGCACTGCTCCAGGCCATGGCCGATGCGGATCCGGAGCGTACGCAGGCGCGTCTGGAGAGCTACGAACAGGTCGCCGACCAGCACAACTTCTTCCTGTAGAACGGCTGTTGAGGCCCGGCCCGGGGCGGGCCAGGGGTGGCGGCCGTGGAAGATTTTCGGTCGTCGAGGTGCATGAAATTTTTCATACCCTTGCGTACTCGACGGTATATATATTTACTGCTCCTGGCGCTCGGGTCACCCGATGCCAAGGAGGGCTCTCCCCAAGCCCTTCTCGAATTGGACACCAGGTCTCGACGCTCCCTCCTCCGCGCCGAGCCCATGGCGTCCGATCCGGCTTCCGCACCCGCACAGCGCCCGCGGCGGTCCTGGTCGACCCCTAGGCCGGGACCGCCGCCACCCCTCACGCAGTGCACGGCACGTTGGGAAACGATCACCATGCCTCAGGCCGTCCTCTCCACGCTCAGCCCGGACTGGCCCTGCCAGGTCAAGGCCCCCGGAACGCACGACTGGGAGCGCACGGCGAGCCGCTGGCTCCGCGACCTGCTGCCGGCCCGCTACGCCGGCTACTCGACGCTCACCCGCAACCCCGCGCTCCTGGCCCGGCACGCGCAGCTCCAGCTCCAGCACGAGATGCGCGCCGTCCGGCAGGCCCTGCAGACCAGCCGGGTCGAGCTGCCCACGCTGGGACTGGCCGAGACCGTCATAGAGACGTCCATCCGGATGTACGCCGTCGAGCTGGACCAGCTCAACCGGCTGGCCCGCGGCGTCCGGCTGATCGCCGACGCCCTCGCGGCCGGCGCCCCGGTCGGCGCCCAGCGCCGGCGCTGAGTGGCGACAACGGGCCGTGACGCCGAGGGGGCGACACCGGGCGGCTCCGCCGCCGCGCGGCCGACCTCAGCCGCCGCTCCCGGGCCTCCGTCCGCCGGCCGGGTCCGGGCAGAACACCGGCACCCGCTGGACCAGGTTGTTGCCGAAGCCGCCGCGGTTCCACGGCTGCGACTTCGGCTGGGTGCGGCCGGCCGCGTCGGTGGCGCGGGCGGTCAGCACGTGGTGGCCCGGGACGGCCGTCCACGGGATGCGCCAGGCCCGCCAGGCCCAGCGGTGGCCCCCGTCGGGCGCGAGCTCGGCCGGGCGCCAGCTCGCACCGCCGTCGGTGCTCACCTCCACCGCCGTGACCGGCGCCGGCCCCGACCAGGCCCGCCCCTCCAGGACCAGCGGCCCGGGGCGGACCACCCGGGTCCGGGACATGAAGTCGGGGAAGCCGGGCGGGACCAGCAGGGCCCGCGGGGCGATCCGGGTCACCGGATCCCCGGTCTCGCCGGCCTCCTGCCGGTAGCGGTAGGCCACGGCCTGCTGGAACCCCGCGAACGGCTCCGCGGTCACGGTGATCCCGCACAGCCACTTCACGTGCGCCATGCCGTACCAGCCGGGCACGACCAGCCGGACCGGGAAACCGTGCTGCGGCGGCAGGGGCCGGCCGTTCATGGCGTGGGCGACCAGCACCTCCGGGTCCTCGCCCAGGGCCACCTCCAGGGGCAGGCTGCGCCGGTAGTCCTGCTCCACCCCGCGCTCCACCCCGTGGTCGGCCCCGGTGAACACCACCTCGCGGGCCTGCGGCGCCGGTCCCGCCCGCGCGAGCAGCAGCCGCAGCGGTACGCCGGTCCAGTCGGCCGTGCCCACGCCCTCGACCAGCCACGGCTGGCTGACCGGGCGGGGCGACAGCAGGGCGCGGCCGTTGCCCGCGCACTCCATGGTGACCCGCCGGGTGACCGCCGGCAGCGCCCTCAGCTCGGCCAGGCCGAACTCCTGCCCGGCCGCGACCAGCCCGTCGAGCCGCAGCCGCCAGGTGTCCGCGTCCACGGCCGGGATGTCGTAGTGCACCAGCACGTAGTGCAGCCCGGGCGGGCTCACCTCGTAGCGCAGCGCCTCCAGCGGGAGGCCGTGGTTGCGGGTGGCGAGGGCGATCTCCTCGGCCCCGAAGCCCTCGCCCGGGCCCGCGACCCGGGCGGGCCCGCTGACCGGGCCCAGTGCCGCCGTGACGTCCCGGTCGGGAGCAGGGTCCCTGTCCGCGTCCATGCCCCCATGGTGCGCCGCCCGGACGGGTCCGGCAGAAGGGATGAGGAGGCCGTCAAGGCATTTTCCGGACATGAGGGAAATCCACTCGTTCCGGCGAACACCCCGTCGAAGGCTGTCGGTACCACCGGCGGGGGCACCACCATCGGGCCATGGCCCCCATGCCGCCTCCTTGGCAGCCGCAGCCGTCCGTACCCCGACCCCTGCCCCCGGCCGTCTTCGTCGCGGACTTCTCCTCCCCGACGCAGTGGGTGGCCGGAAGAACCTCGGCGTTCCCCGGTGGAGGACCGGTCAACCCCGGGGACAACAAGCTCGACCACCTCGTCGAGGACCCGGCCTTCAGCCGTAGCGGGGTGTTCCGGGCGGAGCGCCGGCCCGACGGCAACTGGAACGCGGGGCTGCTGACCACGGAGGGCAGCGCCGAGGACTTCCAGGTCCGGGCCGGCGACGTCCTGGACGCCCGGGTGCAGCTCCCCACGGAGCTCGGCGCCTGGCCCGCGATCTGGACCTGGCTCGACGGGGACCAGGAGATCGACGTGTTCGAGTACCACCCGGACAACCCGGACCTGCTCGAACTGTCCAACCACGTCCGGGGCCGTGGCGAGAGCAGCCACTACCACCGGGACCCGTCGATCGCCCCGGGAGCCTGGGTGGACCTGCGGGTCGAACTCGGCGCCCGCTCGGTGGTCTGGTGGGTGAACGGCGTACGGGTCTTCGCGGACCGCCGTGGCGTGGGGTCGCGCTGGCACGCCCACCTCATCGTCAACCTGTCGGTCTGCGCGGGCCGCTACCACCCGCGGCCGGAGCCCGGCGTGCGGGAGATGTCGTACCGGGTGGAGCACCTGCGGGTGCACCGGAGGTGAGAGCGGGGCCGGTCGTACGACGACCGGCCCCGCACCACCTCGACGGGGAGGCCCGGCCGTCAGCCGGGCCCCGCCGTCAGCTGCCCGCGGACAGGTTGCCCGAGAGCACCGGGATGTTGCTGAGGATGTGCGAGGCCGTCTCGTCGCCCTTGGCCTGGGTCGAGTTCTCGACGCACTGCTGGTTCATCGGGTTGGACGCCACGTTGATGTCCTGGACGCCGATGTTCAGGGCCGCCAGGATCGACTGGGCGTTGACCTTCACCGGCAGGCCGATGCAGGGCTTGTTCAGGGTGCCCTGGACCAGCGAGGCCTGCGGGCTCATCGCGCCCTCGGTCTTCTGGTTGCCGTAGATCTGGGCGGAGCCGTTGCCGTTGACCGAGTTGACGCCGTTGTCGTTGCCGATGGCCATCGCCGGAGCGGCCACGGCGGCACCGGCACCGAGGATCGAGGCGGTCGCGGCCGCGGTGGCCATCATCTTCTTGAGCATCGTGGGTCCTTATGGGTCTTTGCTTGTCGCACGTGCCCCCGAACGGAGCATTACCGTGATCAACGGCCGGTCCCGGTGCGGGTTGCGCACCTTCACCCGAACAGCCCGCACCTGACGTGCGCGTACGAACCCGGTGCACACGTGCGGCCACCGCCGTCCCGGGTGTTGTCAGTGCCCTCTGCCAGGCTGGCGCCATGGACGAACAGATCATGCGCGGCCGCGTCTACGGCGCCGACCACGACGACCCCGACCCCGGCCCCCGCCAGGGCCGCGCGTACCGCGAACTGGTCGGCGGCCCCCTCGACGGCCTCCTGCTGGACGTGACGGGCTGGCCGCCCACGGCCCTCACCGAGCAGGTGGCCCTGCCCACCGAAATAGGCCGCTACGGCGCGGGCGGACGCGCCCTGTACGCGCCCCGGCCGGCGGACCCCCGCCGGTGGGACTGGGCCGGCGACCTGCCCTAGGGGACGGCCTCGCCGTCGTGCTCGCCGCCGATGCAGGTCCACTGCCCCTTGTCGGAGTCGTACTCCACGCTCCCGCCCTTCGCCGTGCAGTCCTGGGAGCTGACCGTGGGCGAGGGGGAGGCGTCGGCCTGCACGACCGGGACCGCCAGGCAGAGGGCGGCCAGGCACGCGGCCACCGTGGAACCGAGAAGTCGTGTACGCATGGGATCTCCCGCCGAGGTCGAACGACGCGGCACCACCACCCTCGCCCCGCGCCCGTCCGGCAGCGCCCCGGATTGCTCCATTCGGGTGAGGCCCGGGCGCCTGCCGCCGCAGGGGTGACGCGCCCGGAACGGGCCGTCCGGGGGCGGCCGGTCCGGTCCTGAAGCAGGCTGGGTGCCATGGAGAACGTGCCCTCGGTCGACGTAGGGCCGCCGGACGACCTCGGCCTGCGCAAGGTCACCATCAACGGCAAGCCCGCGGGCAAGGTCCGGTCCTGCAAGCAACTGCAAGGGCTCCTGCGCAAGGCAGGGCTGCCCTTCGACCACGACATCCACTGGGTCGGCGGTGACGGCGGGACATGGCCCGACCGCCCCTGGCGCCGACGGCTCGCCGGAGTCGGCACGGCGGCGGGCTGCCTGCTGACCGCGGCCGTGCTCATGAAGATCGGCTTCAAGGACGTCTCCAGCGCGCTGACCTACCTGGGCCGGATCGCCGGCATCACCTTCCTCGCCGCGGCCGTGGTGGAACTCGCCGGAGTGGCGGCCGCCTGCGACTACTGGGGCAGGCGGAGAGCGCGGATCTCCGGGGTGGTCCTGATGTGCGCCGCCCTCGGCGCCCTCGTCGTCGGCGTGGTGCTCCTGCTGTTCCAGATCCACGGCGGGGTGTACACGCACTACCTGTGGATCTGGATCGTGCTGCTGCTCTGGTCCTCGTGGGTGCTGTGGGCCCTGGTCCGCGCACGGGCCTGGAAAGGGCTGGTCCACCCCAGGAGCATCGCGGTCGGTGTGTTCGTCTCCTTCGTCCTGGCGCTCACCAACCTGGGCTACACGCTGATCTACCTGCCTTCCGTGACCTCCCCCGTGATCGAGAGCACGGCCGAGTTCAAGGAGCCGACCCTCAACGAGGACGGCACGAAGATCTTCCTCCCGATCCACCTCACCACGAAGAACACCGGCCAGGTACCGGTGTACGTCCTGGGCAGCATCTTCTGGATCCGCGGCGGTCTGGAGTCCACGCCCAGGACGCTGATCCGAGCGCGCGAGTTCATCGCACCTCCCGGGCAGTTGCTGAACCCGGGCCAGGAGGTCTCGCGGGACGAGGTCGTCGCGATCAACCCCCGGCGGCACGACTTCGAGACCATCACCGCGCAGACGGAGCTCTACGCGGTGCGCAAGGACCGGATGACGATCGACCGCTCCTACGGGCGCTCGGTCGAGTTCGCCGAAGGGATCGAGCAACAGGGCAAGGCGCAGGACCCCGAGGGGCCCGTGGACGTGGACTACTTCAGGTACCAGGCCCAGATCTCCAGCAGCAGCGAGATCGGCAACGTCACCCACGGCAAGAGGCGCGTGACGTTCTGGTGGGTGCGCAAGGGCCAGTGGCCTTACCTCTACGTGGACGTCGCACCGCCCGGGCACCGACGGGCCTTCGACCCCGACGACCCGGGCGCCAACACGGCCACCGCACAGGAGTACGGGGTCGTCGTGGTGCGCGGCTCGCGGGCCGCGGTCCCGTTCGCGGAGATCCAGGAGAAGATCAGGAAGGGGCACTCCACCGAGTGATTTGCCCGGCGCGGCCCGGAGCGCCTTCGTGAGCCGTCCGGGGGCCGCCCTTTCAATGGGCCCCCATGACCTCACGCCTCCAACCGCAGCTCACCCGCCGGACCCTGCTCACCGGAGCGCTGGCCCTCGGGACGGCCGGAGCCCTGCCGCTCACCGCCGCCGGAACGGCCCGTGCCGCCACCGGCCCGGAGATCGCCGCCTGCGGGACGTGGGGCGCCAGAGCCGCGTCCGAGCCGGTCGTGATCCTTTCCTCGCCGCCCCAGCGGATCGTCGTCCACCACACCGCCACCGGCAACGTGACCGACTACTCCAAGGAACGCGCCCACGCCCTGGCCCGGGCGATCCAGAACTACCACATGGACACCCAGGGCTGGATCGACACCGGGCAGCACTTCACCGTCAGCCGCGGCGCCTTCGTCATGGAGGGCCGTCACCACAGCCTGGCCGAGCTGGAGTCCGGCACCCGGCAGGTGCGTGCCGCCCACTGCGTCGGCCAGAACAGCAGCTCGATCGGCATCGAGAACGAGGGCACGTACACCAGCGTGGAACCCCCGGCCGCCCAGTACGCCGCCCTGGTCGAGCTGTGCGCGTACGTCTGCCGGCAGTACCGGATCCCGGCCGCGGAGATCTACGGACACCGCGACTTCAACGACACCGGCTGCCCGGGCGACCGGCTCTACGCGATGCTGCCCAAGCTGCGCCGGGACGTGGCGACGAGGACCGGGGAGGCCCCGACCGACCCGCTGTGGGAGTACGTCCGCGACCTGCCGGGCGGCGGCGGGCTCGGACAGTCGGACTACTTCCCCGGCGGCATCCCCGGCCTCGGCTCCACCCGCTAGGCGGCCCCCGGCCCCGCCCGCAGGGGGTGCCTGCGGGCGGCGCCGTACGCGGTGAGCAGCCACGCGACCGCGGCCGCCGCCAGCAGCACCCGGCCCAGCGTGACCAGCCAGGGCACCTGGACCGTCGCCCCGACCGACAGGGCGGCGACGGCGGTCATGGCCATCGGGAACGCCGTGGCCCAGCGGGCCACGTCGTAGCGCGGCCGGGGCCGGACCGCCTCGGCCACCGCCAGCACGGCGTACCCGGCCAGGCAGAGGCCGAGCAGCACCACCATCGCGTCCTCCACCGCCGGCCGGCCGGCGGTCGGCCCGGAGCTCGCCGACCAGAGCTTGTCCGCGGCGAGCGCACTCACCGCCAGGGCGCCCGCGGCGATCCACTGGTCGCCCGGGCCGCTGACGACCTGCCGTACGTCGAACCGGGTGAGGGCCTCGACGTACAGCGCCAGGCCCAGGCACCACAGCACCAGCGCCACCCACGGCAGTGCGCGCCACACGTCCCCGCCCAGGTCGGCCGCGAGCACCGCCGGCGACTGCGTGGCCACGCACACCAGGAACACCGCTCCGGGCATCCGTCGCCCGCCGTGCCGCAGCACCGACACCAGCAGCCCCGGCCACAGCACGAGGGCCAGGGCCAGCAGCACCTCCGGCACGGTCTGCCAGCCCAGCGCGTGGCACCGCACCCCGAGCACGGCCGTGGCCGCGACCCCGGTGAGCGCGGCCGGTGTGTCGGCCTCGTGCACCCAGCGCCTGCGGTCGCCGACCAGCCGGGACAGGAACACGGCGGCCAGCAGCAGCCACAGCGCGGCCGCCAGGACCAGCAGCACCCGGGAGACGGCTTCGGCCCCCACCAGGTGCAGGCCCAGGGACAGGACGGCGGTGGCCATCACGGCGCCCCCGGCGGCCGGGGGCAGCTCTCCGACGCCGGACGCCGTCACGCCAGCGTCTGCTCCGTGACGAGCGCCAGCAGGGCGCGGGTGCCGCCCTCCGCGTAGGCGCGCCGCTGCCGTTCGGCTCCGGTCCCGTCCCGCAGCAGCCCGTCGATCAGGGCGCTCACCCGCTCGTGGTCGCCGGCGTCGGACAGGGCCGGGCCGATGTGCTCCAGCAGCCGGTGCAGCGCGTGGCGGACGTCGTGCGGCCGGCCGTCGGGGCCCAGCACGGTGCCGCTGAGCCCGTGCCGGGCCGCGTGCCAGTCGGCGGCCTTGAGCAGTTCGGCCGGGCAGACCGGGAGCGGGACGCCCTCGGCGTCCTCGCGCAGGGCGGTGGCGACCAGGGCCCGGGCGACCCCGGCGATCAGCACGGCGTCGTCCGTGCGCAGCTGGACGTCGGCGCAGCGGATCTCCACGGTCGGGTAGCTGTCGGAGAGCCGGGCCTGCCAGTACAGCTGGCGGACGTCCCCGATGACCTCGGAGGCCAGCAGCGCCTTCACCCGCCGTTCGTGGTCGGCCAGGTCCTCGAACCGCGGTGGCGGCCCGCTGACCGGCCAGCGCCCGAAGATCATGGTTCGCCAGCTCGCGAATCCGGTGTCGCGGCCGTCCCAGTACGGCGAGTTCGCCGCCATGGCCAGCAGGGTCGGCAGCCACACCCGGATCCGGCCCAGGACCGACACCCCCGCGGCCCGGTCGGGCACGGCCACATGGACGTGCATGCCGTTGATGAGCTGTTCCGCCACGAGCTGCGGCGCCTGCGCGCGCAGGGTCAGGTACCGGGGGGACTCCGTCACCGGTACCGGCGAGGCCGTCCGGATCGGGGCCGCCCCGCACGCCGCGAGCCGGCAGCCGAAGGACTCGGCGGACGTGCTCAGGGCGTGCCGCAGCCGCCGGAGGTGGCCCACCACCTCGGCGAGGTCGCCGCACACGGGGGTGGCGACCTCCACCTGGGCCTGGAGCATCTCCGCCTGCACCTCACCGGTGTCCAACGTGGCTTGCAGCCCCGCCGCCTCCCGTACCTTGCCCGCGAGCGGCACCGGCAGCCCGGAGGCGGAATCGACCAGCAGGAACTCTTCCTCGACGCCGAGCGTGATCACCCCTCGTCGGTACCCGCCCGGGCCCCGCCCCACCGGCCGCTACGGCGAACGGACGCACCACCTCACGCGAACGGGGACACGGGCACGGACGCGGGCGGCCGGCCCACGAGCCGGAGCAGCGGTGCCCCCACCGGCCAGGGCATCTCGCCACGTGCGGCGCCGGCGGCCAGCCGCAGGGCGCCGAGCAGGGGGTCGCCGTCCGCCGGGCGCAGCTCCGCCCCGGGCAGCCGGGCCGCGATCAGCTCGCCCACGTCGGAGCGCATCCCCTCCACCTGGAACAGCCCGCCGGTCAGCGCGAAGGCGGGGGCGTCCAGCCCGGTCGCGGCCGCCGCCGCGGTGTCCGCCATCTCCTCGGCCGCGCGCCGCAGGATCCCCGCCGCCACGGGGTCCCCCTCGGCCCGGGCCGCGGCGACCACCGGCACGAGCGAGGCGAGCAGCCCGGCCCGGTCGGGCCGTAGCTGGAACGCCGCAGGAAGCCCGCCGACCGGGCCGAACCGCCCCACCACATGGGCCAGCAGGGCCGCCGAGCCCCCGGGCCGCCCGTCGTGGGCGCGCAGCGCCGCGTCCAGGGCCGCCCGGCCGATCCAGGCACCGCCCCCGCAG
>NZ_RPRY01000225.1 GCF_003949795.1 Streptomyces sp. WAC06614 | reverse complement strand
GGGGTGACGGGAGGGGGTGTTCCCTGGGAGGTGGCCCCGGTGGGGCGCGTCCCTCTCTCCGGCATGGGCGACTCCCGTCTCTCGCTCGTCATCTGATCGCTTCGTCGTACCGCGGGGGCGGACGCGTCCATGCTCTCAGGGTTCTCAGCACTCGGAACGTCCCGGGCCCGGCCGTCGCCGTGACGTAGCCTGCGGCCCCATGAACGCTCCCGCGCAGAAGACCGCCGTCGTCACCGGTGCCGGCTCCGGCATCGGCCGTTCCGTCGCCCTCGCCCTGGCGGGCGCCGGCTGGACCGTCGTGGTGGCCGGCCGCCGCCCGGAACCGCTCGAAGCCACCGCCGCGGCGGCCGGCGGGGCCGAGGTGCTGCCGGTGACGGCCGACGTCAGCGACCCGGCGGACGTGGCCGCGCTGTTCACCGCCGTCCGCGAGCGCTACGGGCGGCTCGACCTGCTCTTCAACAACGCCGGGACCTTCGGCCCGGCCGGGGTCGCACTGGAGGACCTGTCGTACGAGGCCTGGCGGCAGGTCGTGGACGTCAACCTCACCGGCGCCTTCCTCTGCGCGCAGGCCGCGTTCCGCCAGATGAAGCAGCAGGACCCGCAGGGCGGCCGGATCATCAACAACGGCTCCATCTCCGCGCACGTCCCCCGGCCGCACTCGGTCGCGTACACGGCCACCAAGCACGCCGTGACCGGCCTGACCAAGTCCCTGTCGCTGGACGGCCGCCCCTACCGGATCGCCTGTGGCCAGATCGACATCGGCAACGCCGCCACCGAGATGACGGAGCGGATGCAGACCGGCATCCTCCAGGCCAACGGGCAGCTCGCGGTCGAGCCGGTGATGGACGCCGCGGACGTGGCCCGGACGGTGGTCCACATGGCGGAGCTGCCGCTGGAGGCCAACGTCCAGTTCGCGACGGTGATGGCCACCACCATGCCGTACATCGGCCGCGGCTGAGGCCGACCCGGCCTTGCCGGCCGGGGAAGCCCCGGCCCGTACCGGCCGCCCGGCCGGGGGCCGTCCCGCCCGTCCCGGCCGGGACGGCCCCGGGGAATGGGCGCCCGCCGGGGGTGGTTGGGGCGATCATGACCGAGATCCTGCGCTACACCGCCTTCTCCGCCGACCCCGCCGGGGGCAACCCCGCAGGGGTCGTCCTCGACGCCTCCGGGCTGGACGACGCCGCGATGCTCGGCATCGCGGCGGAGCTCGGCTACAGCGAGACGGCCTTCCTCACCCCGGACGCCCCGGCCGCCGCCGACGACGGACGGCCGGTCCGGTCCTTCCGCGTGCGCTACTTCAGTCCCCGGGCCGAGGTGCCGTTCTGCGGGCACGCCACCGTGGCCGGCGCCGTCGCCCTCGGGGAACGGATCGGCCCCGGCGAGCTGCTGTTCACCACCCAGGCCGGCCCGGTCCCGGTCTCCGTCGTCGCGGGGGCCGACGGCACCCTGCGCGCCACGCTCACCAGCGTCGCCCCGCACGTCGAGGACGTGGCCGACGCCGACCTCGCCGAGGCCCTGGCCGCACTGGACTGGCCCGCGGCCGACCTGGACCCGGCGATCCCGCCGCGGATCGCCTACGCCGGCGCCCGCCACCTGGTGCTCGGCGCCGCCACCCGGGCCCGGCTCGCCGACCTGGCGTACGACTTCGAGCGGCTGCGGACGCTGATGCTGCGCCTGGACCTGACCACCGTCCAGCTCGTCCACCGGGCCGGACCGGACGTCTTCCACGTCCGCGACCCGTTCCCGGTCGGCGGGGTGGTCGAGGACCCGGCCACCGGCGCCGCCGCCGCGGCCTTCGGCGCCTACGCCCGCGAACTCGGCCTGGTCCCCGAGGAGGCGCTGCTCACCCTCCACCAGGGCGAGGACATGGGCCGCCCCGGAGTGCTGACCGTGGAACTGCGCGCGGGCGACCCCCGGGTGCGGGTCGCCGGAGTGGGCGCCCCGATCGGCTGACCACCGGCCCCGACGGCCCCACCGGCGGGTACGGAGAACGGGCGCGGGCCCGGATCCCCCGAGGGATCCGGGCCCGCGCCCGTGCGTCACCGCGCCGGCCCTGCCGGCCGTACGTCACGCACCCGGCTCGGCCGGGGCCTGCGTCGCGGCGGGCTGCGCCCCGGCCGGGGCGGCCGGCCGGGTACGGCCGAAGGCCTGCGCCCCGAGGAACAGCCCCAGCGTCGGCACCAGGTACAGCGCCCACACCGCGACCTGGAGCCAGGTCGGGTCGGGCTGGAAGTTGAGCGTCCCCTTCAGCAGGGTCCCGTACCAGCTGTCCGGCGGGACCGTCGCGCTGATGTCGAAGGCCTTCGCCGTCAGCCCCGGCAGGAAGTCCGCCTCCTGCAGGTCGTGGACGCCGTACGCGAGCACGCCCGCCGCGACCACGACCAGCATGCCGCCGGTCCAGGTGAAGAACTTCGCCAGGTTGATCCGCAGCGCCCCCCGGTAGAAGAGGTACCCGAGCAGGATCGACGTGCCGATGCCCAGCAGGACGCCGATCAGCGGACCGGCGCCGTCACCGGCCGCCTTCACCGAACGCCATACGAACAGCGAGGTCTCGATGCCCTCGCGGCCGACCGCCAGGAACGCGGTGGTCACCAGCGCCCCGGTGCCCATCGCCAGCGCGGCGTCGAGCTTGCCGTGCAGCTCGGCCTTCAGGTGCCGCGCGGTGCGCTTCATCCAGAAGACCATCCACGTCACCAGGCCGACCGCCACGATCGACAGCGAGCCGCCGATCGCCTCCTGCGCCTGGAACGTCAGCTCCTGGGTGCCGAACTCCAGCGCCGCGCCGAAGCCGAGGCTCACCGCGGCGGCGATGCCCACGCCGAGCCAGATCGGCGCGAGCTTGTCGCGGTGGCCGGTCTTGACCAGGTACGCGACGAGGATGCAGACGACCAGGCTGGCCTCCAGCCCCTCGCGCAGGCCGATCAGGTAGTTGCTGAACACGTCGGTTCCTTTCCTTCGGCCTCAGGCGAACAGCGCCCGGCCCCACCAGTCGTCCTTGTCGCGGACGCCCGGCGGGACGGCGAAGATCGCCGAACCCACGTGCTGGATGTACTCGTTGAGGACGTCGGACTTCGCCAGCTGGCGCTGGATCGGCACGAAGCCCTTGCGGACGTCCCGCTGGTAGGCGAGGAAGAACAGGCCCGCGTCCAGGCGGCCCAGCCCGTCGGTGCCGTCGGTGAAGGAGTAGCCGCGGCGCAGGATCGTCGCCCCGTTGTTGGAGTCGGGGTGCGCCAGGCGCACGTGCGCCTCCGGCTTCATCGCCTTCAGGAACGGCTCGTCGCGCTCCTTGGACTTGCCGACGGGCGCGCCCTCGGCCTTGTCCCGGCCGAAGATGTCCTCCTGCTCCTGGAGCGGGGTGCGGTCCCAGATCTCGATGTTCATCCGGATCCGCCGGGCCACCAGGTACGAGCCGCCCGCCATCCAGGCCGAGCCGCCGGCCACGTCCTTGCCGTCGACCCAGACGTGCTGGGCCAGGGCGGCGGTGTCGGTCCCGGCGATGTTCCGGGTGCCGTCCTTGAAGCCCATCATGTTGCGCGGGGTCTGCTCGTCCGGGGTGGTGGACGAGGTCTTGCCGAAGCCGAGCTGCGACCAGCGCATCACGGTCTTGCCGAAGCCGATCCGGGCCAGCTGGCGGATGGCGTGCACCGCGACCTGCGGGTCGTCGGCGCAGGCCTGCACGCACAGGTCGCCGCCGGAGCGGGCCGGGTCCAGGTTGTCCCCGGGGAACAGCTCCAGGTCGACCAGGGCCTCCGGCCGCCGGTCCTCCAGACCGAAGCGGTCCTTGGCGAACAGCGACGGGCCGAAGCCCAGGGTGAGCGTCAGCCGGGACGGCTTCAGGCCCAGCGCCTCGCCGGTGTCGTCCGGCGGGGCCTGCGGCAGGCCGCCGACCGCGCCCTCGCCGACCGGCAGCCCGGCGGTCATCCGCTCGGCCGCGCGGGTCCAGTCCTTCAGGAGCTGGACCAGCTCCGCCCGGTCCTTGGTCTTCACGTCGAACGCGGCGAAGTGCAGCCGGTCCTGGACGGGCGTGGCGATGCCCGCCTGGTGCTCGCCGTGGAAGGGCACCGCGGCGCCCGTCAGCGCGGCCGGCACGTGGTCGCTGCCGCCGCTGACGGCGGCGACGGTGCCGCCGGCCGCGGCGGCGCCGAGCGCCAGCCCGGCCCCGCCCCAGCCGAGGACGGTACGGCGGCTGGGCGCGGCGGCGGTCCGCTCCGGGGCGGCTGCCCCGGCGTCCACCGTGGTCTGTTCGTTCTGCTCCGGCATCGCGGGACCCTCCGACTACTTGACGACGGCCGCGGCGAGCTTGGACAGCGGCTCACCGAGGGCGGAGACGGCGTCCGACAGCTCCTTGCGCTGGGCCTCGGCGACCTTGTCGTAGGCCTCGAAGTCGTAGGAGTTCTTGTCGGCGCGGTACTTGTCGAGCAGGGTGCCCATCGCGGCGAACTGCTTGTCCAGCTCGGCGGAGAGCGCCGGGTCGTTCTTGGCGGCGACGGGCTTGAGCAGCTCGTAGGCCTTCTGCGCGCCCTCGACGTTGGCCTTGAAGTCGACCAGGTCGGTGTGGCTGTAGCGCTCCTCCTCGCCGGTCACCTTGCCGCTGGCGACCTCGTCGAGGAGCTCCTTGGCGCCGTTGGCCATGGAGGTCGGGGTGATCTCGGCGGAGCCGACCTTCTTCTGCCAGTCGGTGAGGTCGGCCATCAGCTGGTCGGCGAGCTTCTTCTCACCGTCGCCGATCTTGCCGTCGACCCACAGCGCCTTCTCCAGCCGGTGCCAGCCGGTCCAGTCCTTGGCCGGGTCCTGGCCGGCCTCCAGGCCGTCCTCGCGGACGTCGACCTTCGGGTCGATGTCGCCGAAGGACTCCGCGACCGGCTCGGTGCGCTCCCAGCCGATGCGGGAGACCGCGTACGCCTTCTTGGCCGCCTCGACGTCACCGGCCTTGACCGCGTCCGCGAAGGCCTGGGCCTTGGGGAGGGTCTCGTCGGCCTGCTGCTGGACGTACTTGCGGTACTCGGCGACCGCGGCGTCCAGCTCGGGGCTGCGCTTCTCGGTGGCACCCGTGCCGGTGACCTTGAGCTTGGAGCGGATGCCGTCGCCCTTCATGCCGGGCTTGCAGGCGATCTCGTAGTCGCCGGGCTTGATCTCGGCGGTGATGGTGGCCTTGGTGCCGGGGCCGATGTTCTCGCGCTCGGTGACGATCCGGTCGTCGGGGAAGAGCACGTAGACCTCGGTGACCTTGGAGCCCTTGTTCTCGACCTCGAAGGTGACCTTGCCCGCCGCGGTCTCGGCGGCCGACAGCGTGCACTCGGAGTCGGTGGACGTCACGTGCAGGGCGCCGGCGGCCTGGTCGCTCTTGTCGGCGCAGCCGCTGACCGCGGTGAGCGCGGCCACGACGGCGGCTGCGGTGACGACGGTGTAACGGGCGGGTCGCATGGAGGCTCCTGGACGTCGGCGAGGCCCGCCCCGAGAGGGGACGGGCCAGGAAGGCGGACCTAACTTAACCGAGGCTTACCTCACCGTGAGCCGGTCGTCCAGTGATTCGGTTCACACGGCCCGCCCCCGGCTACGGGGCCGTCACGGCGACCTCACGGAGATGCCACGGACCGGTCAAGCACAGGCAAAGGGAGGCCTGCGTTCCGCGGATCGGGTCGGCCCGCGCCGCCCGGGCGGCCGGCATGCCCGCCGGGACGCTGCTCGGTGCGTCGCGCCTCGGCGGCCGCCCCGGCGCAGGCGGGGTGTTCGCGGTGCGCCGCGGGAGCCCGGCCGCCGGCCGGGGCGTGTTTCAATGCCCGCGTGAACGATCTCGACGTGCTCAAGGTCTTCTGCGCGGGGGACGGCAGCCACGGCAATCTGCTGGGTGTCGTGCGCGACGGCCGGACCTGCCCCGACGACGCCTCCCGCCAGGCGCTCGCGGCCGAACTCGGCTACAGCGAGACGGTGTTCGTCGACGATCCCGAACGCGGGATCGTCGACATCCGCACCCCGGGTACCCGGATGGCCTTCGCCGGCCATCCCCTGGTCGGCGTGGCCTGGCTGCTCGACATCGAGGAGCTCCGGCCGCCCGCCGGGTCCGTCTGGGCCCGCGACGACGGGGAGTTCACCTGGATCACGGCCCGCCCCGAATGGGTCGAGGGCAAGCGCACCCAGCAGTACGCGAGCCCGGCCGAGGTCGACGCGCTGCCCACCCCGCCGCCGGGGGAGGGCTGGCTCTACGCGTGGGCCTGGGAGGACGAGTCCGCGGGCCGGATCCGGGCCCGCGGGTTCCCGCGCCGCCCGGACGGGGTGATCGCCGAGGACGAGGCCACCGGCTCGGCGGCCCTGCTGCTCACGGCGGAACTGGGCCGCGCCCTGAACATCACCCAGGGCGCCGGCTCCCAGATCCTCACCGCCCCGGGCCCCGACGGCACGATCGAGATCGGCGGCCGCGTCCGCTTCGCCCCGGCCCTGCCCTAGGGCCCGGCCGGGGCCGCCCGGGCCGGACCGCCGGGTCCGGCTAGGCGCTCAGGGGGAACTGTTCGCCCAGTTCCCGGAAGACCGCCCCGTTGAAGTCGAAGGCGCGCTTGCACTCGTCGATGATGCGCTGCTTCTCCAGGTCGTCCGCGGCGATGGCGTCCAGCAGTTCGCGGTAGGTCCGCTTGAAGGCGGCCGGGTTGGTGATCTGCTCGAAGACGTAGAACCGCACCCCGTCGCCCTTGCGGGCGAAGCCCCAGGTGCGCTCGGCCTTGTCGCGGATGATCTGGCCGCCGGAGAGGTCGCCCAGGTAGCGGGTGTAGTGGTGGGCGACGTACCCGCCGGGCCAGGTGGCGGCGCACTCGGCGATCCGGGCGGCGTACGCCCGGGTGGCCGGCAGCGCGGTGACCGTATCCCGCCAGCCGGGGCCGCGCAGATGGGCCAGGTCCCGTTCGATCGCGGCCACGCGCATCAGCTCCGGGCGGACGAACGGACCCGCCACCGGGTCCTCGCGCAGGTCCCCGGCCGCGTCCTCCAGGGCCCGGTACACGAACCAGAGCTGCTCGGTGTACCGGGCGTACGCGTCCACCCCCAGCCGGCCGCCGAGCAGGTCGCTCATGAAGGTCGAGGTCTCGGCCTCGGTGTGCTGCTCGTGCGAGGCGACACGGATGGCGGTGGAGAAGGCGTCCAAGGCGGACCTCCGTAGGACGGGGTGGGTGGAGAGGGAGAAGGGGTCTCCCCCGATCCTCCTGCTTAGGGTTACCTAAGTCAACAGGTTCCCGACGCACTGTCGGTAACTTTCCCCGCGCCCGGACATGCGAAACGGCCGCCCCCTTGTCGTCGGGACGGCCGTGTCGTGTGTCGTGCTCGCGGGTCGCTGCCGCGCGGCGGCTACGGAAGGGTCAGGATGTCCGCCCCGGTGTCGGTCACCACCAGGGTGTGCTCGAACTGCGCGGTCCGCTTGCGGTCCTTGGTCACGACCGTCCAGCCGTCGTCCCACATGTCGTACTCGTGCGTGCCCAGCGTCAGCATCGGCTCGATCGTGAAGGTCATGCCGGGCTGGATCACGGTGGTCGCGTGCGGGCTGTCGTAGTGCGGGACGATCAGGCCGGAGTGGAACGACGAGTTGATGCCGTGCCCGGTGAAGTCCCGCACGACGCCGTAGCCGAACCGCTTCGCGTACGACTCGATGACCCGGCCGATGATGTTGATCTGGCGGCCCGGCCGGACCGCCTTGATGGCCCGGTTCAGCGCCTCGCGGGTGCGCTCCACCAGCAGCCGGGACTCCTCGTCCACGTCACCGCACAGGTAGGTGGCGTTGTTGTCGCCGTGCACCCCGCCGATGTACGCCGTCACGTCCAGGTTCACGATGTCCCCGTCGCGCAGCACCGTGGAGTCCGGGATGCCGTGGCAGATGACCTCGTTGATCGACGCGCACAGCGACTTCGGGAAGCCGCGGTAGCCGAGCGTGGAGGGGTAGGCGCCGTGGTCGCACATGTACTCGTGGGCGACCCGGTCCAGCTCGTCGGTGGTGACGCCGGGCGCGATCAGCTTGGCGGCCTCCTCCATCGCCCGGGCGGCGATCCGGCCGGCGATGCGCATGGCCTCGACGGTCTCGGCGTTCTGCACCTCCGGACCCGTGTACGGCGTGGGGGCGGGCTTGCCCACGTACTCGGGCCGGCGGATGTTGCCGGGGACGGAACGGGTGGGCGAGAGCTCGCCGGGGACGAGCAGCGACTGGCCAGACATGCATGCGAGTGTATCGAGCGCCGATCGGGCAGCATGGCGGCAGAGGAAGGAGCATCGGATGGCTCTGTTCAAGAAGCGCCAGGTGGGCAAGCCGGGCGAGTGGTACTACTGCCTCGTCCACCAGAAGGTCGAGGAGGGTCCGGAATGCCCGGCCAAGGACCGCTTCGGCCCGTACGCCACGCCCGAGGAGGCGTCCCACGCCATGGAGACCGCCCAGCAGCGGAACCTGGAGTGGCAGAACGACCCCAAGTGGAACGACCCGTCCCGCGACGGGGACGAGGACACCAGGCCCTGAGCGGGGCGTAGCCGGGCCGCGCCGCTCGCCCGTCGCGGGCGCTGCCGCTCGCCCCGCGGCCGCCGGCCGCGGGCCGCCGGCCGTCCCGGAGCCGCTGGGGCCCGGGGCGGGGCCGGACGCGGGGGCGCCGCGGACGCCGGCGACCCGGCAGCTCGGCGGATCGCTCGGGGACGGGGTCCTCCGCAGGGGCGCCGCGGGAGCCGGCGGGTCGGCGGTGGGCCGTGGCCGGGTCGCTGCGGGGCGGCGGATCGCTCGGGGACGGGGTCGTCCGCAGGGGCGCCGTCGGCACCGGCGGATCGGGCGCGCGCTGGAGCGGCTGCTCCGGGACAGGCCGTCCTCAGGGCATGCGGGGTCACCAGCGGATCGGTGGCGGGGCCGTCAGTTGGTCGGCCAGGCGGGACAGGCGGTCGCGCAAGCGCCGCGGGCCGCGCTGGACCGGGAGGCTGTTCTCCCCGGCCGCCGCGCTGACCAGGTGCTGCACGGTGTCCAGGTCGAGCCCGGCGTCGTCCGGCACGGACAGCGCGTCGTGCGCGAGGCCGCCCAGCTCCTCGTCCCCGCCGTCCAGGGACAGCACGGTCGCCCCCGCCCGGCGGGCGTCGTGCACCCGCTCCAGCAGCCCCTCGCCGGGCGGCCCCGGCGCCACCACCAGCACGGTGTGCCCGCGGCCCGCCGCGGCCAGCCGGCCCAGCCCCACCGACAGGTGCGGCGGCTCGTCCGGCAGCACCCGGTGCCGCACCAGCGTCGGCGCCAGCTCCGGCTGCCCCGACCACGCCGCCTCGTCCACCAGGTGCGCGGCCAGGTGCCAGGGCTCGTAGCCCTCGGTGCCCACCAGCAGCAGCCGCCCCCCGGCCGCCGGGCCCACGGGCGCCACGGACCGGCGCAGCATGGCCGCGAAGCGGCGCGTGGCACCCGGCCACTCCGTACCGGCCAGGACCTCGCGCAGCAGCGCCACCCTCACGGCGTCCATGGCCCGCATCCTGCCCGACCGGGGCCCGGCCGCGGGAGGCGGCCGGACCCGCCTCACCCGTTCGGCCTCGGCCTACCCGGCAGTACGCTCGCCTGCATGACCTCCACTCAGAACACCAAGCCCGCGGCGCGCGACCCGTGGGACCTCCCGGACGTCTCCGGACTCGTCGTCGGCGTCCTCGGCGGCACCGGTGACCAGGGCCGGGGCCTGGCCTACCGGCTCGCCCGGGCCGGCCAGAAGGTGATCATCGGCTCGCGCGCCGCCGACCGCGCCGTGGCCGCCGCCGAGGAGCTCGGCCTCGGCGTCGAGGGCGCCGACAACGCCGAGTGCGCGCGGCGCAGCGACATCGTGATCATCGCCGTGCCGTGGGACGGCCACGCCAAGACGCTCCAGGCGCTGCGCGAGGACCTCGCGGGCAAGCTCGTCGTCGACTGCGTCAACCCGCTCGGCTTCGACAAGCAGGGCGCCTACGCCCTCAAGCCCGAGGAGGGCTCCGCCGCCCAGCAGGCCGCCGCCCTGCTGCCGGACTCCCGGGTCACGGCCGCCTTCCACCACCTCTCGGCGGTGCTGCTCCAGGACACCTCGATCGACGAGATCGACACCGACGTGATGGTGCTGGGCGAGTCCCGCGCCGACACCGACCTGGTCCAGGCCCTGGCCGGCCGGATCCCGGGCATGCGCGGCGTGTTCGCCGGGCGGCTGCGCAACGCCCACCAGGTGGAGTCCCTGGTCGCCAACCTGATCTCGGTCAACCGCCGCTACAAGGCCCACGCGGGCCTGCGGGTCACGGACGTCTAGACGGGCGGCACGCGCGGGGGCAGTGGCGGGAGGGCCCGCACGGCACATCCCGGCCGTGGGCCGGCCGACGGACGCGGCCCCCGGCAGGGGACCGGTTCCGCATGGGGGACACTGGAGGGGCTCGACCCGTCCAGTGCCCCCGAGGAGCCGTGGCCCCATGCCCCGCCTTGCCGTCTTCGCCCTTGTCGTCTGCGCCCTCGCCGTGGCCGCGGCCGTGGTCGCCTTCGTGGAAGGCAGCTTCCTCGGCATCGTCTGGGTGCTGCTGGCGGGCCTGACCTCCAACATGGCCTGGTTCTACTTCCGCAAGGCCAAGGCGGAGAAGGCGGCCCGGGCCGCTCGCGCCGCCGGCTGAGTCAGCCGGCCGCCACCTCGCACAGGCCCTCGGAGCCCTGCCAGAAGGTGTACAGCCGGCGGCCGCAGTACGACTCCAGGTCGGAGACGCCGAGCGCGGACAGGATGTCGTGGACGACGCCGAAGAAGAACTGGTTCACGGCCGGGATCCACAGCAGGCCGAAGACCAGCAGCAGCCCGATCGGCGCGAGCGGCGCCAGCTCGCGGCGGGTGTTGGGGGACAGCCAGGGCTCGATCACGCCGTAGCCGTCGAGCCCGGGGACCGGCAGGAAGTTCAGGATCGCGGCCGAGACCTGGAGCAGCGCCAGGAACGCGAGGGCGAAGCGGAACGGCAGCGGGACGTCGTCGATCCCGCCGAGCCAGAACGGCGCGGTGCACACGAGGGCGAACGCGACGTTGGTCAGCGGCCCGGCCGCCGAGATCAGGCTGTGCTGCCAGCGGTGCCGGATCACGCCGCGGTTGATGTACACGGCCCCGCCGGGCAGGCCCAGTCCGCCGAGGATCACGAAGAGCACCGGCAGCACGATGCTGAGCAGCGTGTGGGTGTAGGCGAGCGGGTTGAGCGTCAGATAGCCGCGGTCCTCCACGCCCAGGTCGCCGCTGTGCAGGGCCGTGCGGGCGTGGGCGTACTCGTGCAGGCAGAGGGAGACCACCCAGGCGGAGGTGACGAAGAGGAACACGGCGAGCCCGGTGCTCGTCGAGTACCCCGTCCACACCGCCCAGCCGGTCACCGCCATGACGGCGACGATCCCGAGGAACACCGGACTGATCTGCCGCGCCCCGCGGTCGCCGACGGTCTCAGCACCTGCGGCGGCGGTGCGTGGCGCGGCTCCGCCGTACCGGTTCCGTCGTTCGCGGGCTGCGGGCCGTACCGGGCCGGGCGCGCAGTTCCCCGCGCCCCT
>NZ_RPRY01000224.1 GCF_003949795.1 Streptomyces sp. WAC06614 | reverse complement strand
CGGCCGCGCTGGTGCTGGACGCCCGCACCCGGGGCCGGTTCGCCGGGACCGAGCCCGAGCCGCGGCCGGGGCTGCGCGGCGGCCACATGCCCGGCGCGGTCAGCCTGCCGTTCGGGGAACTGCTCGACGCGGACGGGCTGCTGCGGCCGCGCCCCGAACTGCGCGCCCGCTTCGCGGAACTGGCCGGGGACCGGCGACGCCTCTACTTCACCTGCGGCTCCGGCGTCACCGCCTGCGTCCTCGCCCTCGCCGCCGAGCTCGCCGGCTACCCGGAGCAGGCCGTCTACGACGGCTCCTGGAGCGAGTGGGGCCTGCCCTCCCCGGACCGCCCGGTGACGACCGGCGAGGCCGCCGACCCCCTCGGCTCCGGCGGGGCCGGCGGCTGACCCAACTCCCGTTCGCTCACGGCGAACCCGCCCCGGGGAACATCGGCGGGCGCAGAAGCATTGAGTCGGCATAGCTCAACTTGACTGCCGGAGGGAAGATCATGGCTTCGACGTCCGTAACGCTCACTCTGCCCGTGCTGCCGCTCGACGACGAGGTCGTGCTACCCGGCATGGTGGTGCCGCTCGACCTGTCCGACGCCGAGGTGCGCGCGGCCGTGGAGGCCGCGCAGGCGGCGGGCGGCAGTGGCAAGCCCCGGGTGCTGCTCGTGCCGCGCGTCGACGGCACGTACGCCGGCACCGGGGTGCTCGGGACCGTCGAGCAGGTCGGGCGGCTCTCCGGCGGGGACCCGGGCGCGCTGATCCGCGGTGTCGGCCGGGTCCGCATCGGCTCCGGCACCACCGGTCCGGGCGCGGCCCTGTGGGTCGAGGGCGAGACCGTCACCGAGCACGTCCCGGACCCGCTGCCCGGGGCCGTGGCGGAGCTGGTCAAGGAGTACAAGGCGCTGGCCACCAACTGGCTGAAGAAGCGCGGCGCCTGGCAGGTCGTCGACCGGGTGCAGGGCATCGAGGGGGTCTCGGCCCTCGCCGACAACTCCGGCTACTCGCCCTTCCTGACCACCGCCCAGAAGGTGGAACTGCTGGAGACCGTCGACCCGGTCGCCCGGCTGCGGCTCGCCGTGAAGTGGCTCACCGACCACCTCGCCGAGCAGGACGTCGCCGAGTCCATCGCCAAGGACGTCCAGGAGGGCGTGGACAAGCAGCAGCGCGAGTTCCTGCTGCGCCGCCAGCTCGAAGCCGTCCGCAAGGAACTGCGCGAGCTCAACGGCGAGAAGGAGGGCGAGGAGTCCGACGACTACCGCGCCCGGGTCGAGGCCGCCGACCTGCCCGAGAAGGTCCGCGAGGCGGCCCTGAAGGAGGTCGACAAGCTGGAGCGCTCCAGCGACCAGTCGCCCGAGGGCTCCTGGATCCGCACCTGGCTCGACACCGTCCTGGAGCTCCCCTGGAACGAGCGGACCGAGGACTCCTACGACATCCGGGGCGCGCGGGCCGTGCTGGACGCCGAGCACGCCGGCCTGAACGACGTGAAGGAACGCATCACCGAGTACCTGGCCGTGCGCAAGCGCCGCTCCGACCGCGGCATGGGCCTGGTGGGCGGCCGGCGCGGCGGCGCCGTGCTGGCCCTGGTCGGCCCGCCCGGCGTCGGCAAGACGAGCCTGGGCGAGTCCGTGGCGCACGCCATGGGCCGCACGTTCGTCCGGGTCGCGCTGGGCGGCGTACGGGACGAGGCCGAGGTCCGCGGCCACCGTCGGACCTACGTGGGCGCGCTGCCCGGGCGGATCGTCCGGGCGATCAAGGAGGCCGGGTCGATGAACCCGGTGGTCCTGCTCGACGAGATCGACAAGGTGGGCTCCGACTTCCGCGGCGACCCGGCCGCGGCCCTGCTGGAGGTCCTGGACCCGGCACAGAACCACACCTTCCGGGACCACTACCTGGAGGTCGAGCTCGACCTGAGCGATGTGGTCTTCCTGGCCACGGCCAACGTCCTGGAGGCCATCCCCGAGGCGCTCGCCGACCGCATGGACATCGTCCGGCTGGACGGCTACACCGAGGACGAGAAGGTCGTCATCGGCCGGGACCACCTGCTGCCGCGCCAGCTGGAGCGGGCCGGGCTGGACGCCGACGAGGTGACGCTGGCGGAGGGCGCGCTGCGCAAGCTGGCGGGCGAGTACACCCGCGAGGCGGGCGTGCGCAACCTGGAGCGGGCCCTGGCACGGCTGCTGCGCAAGGTGGCGTCGCAGCACGAGCTGGGCGAGCGGGAGCTGCCGACCACCGTCGACGAGGGCGACCTGCGCGCGCTGCTCGGACGGCCGCACCACGTGCCGGAGTCGGCGCAGGACCCGGCGCAGCGGCGGACGGCCGTGCCGGGCGTGGCGACCGGGCTCGCGGTCACCGGCGCGGGCGGCGACGTCCTCTTCGTGGAGGCCTCGCTGGCCGACCCGGAGACCGGTGCGGCCGGGCTGACGCTGACCGGACAGCTGGGCGACGTGATGAAGGAGTCGGCGCAGATCGCCCTGAGCTTCCTGCGCTCGCACGGCGCCGAGCTGGAGCTGCCGGTGGCCGACCTGAAGGACCGGGGCGTGCACATCCACTTCCCGGCGGGCGCCGTGCCGAAGGACGGCCCCAGCGCAGGCATCACGATGACCACGGCGCTGGCCTCGCTGCTGTCCGGGCGGCAGGTCCGCACGGACGTGGCGATGACCGGTGAGGTCTCGCTGACCGGCCGGGTGCTGCCGATCGGCGGGGTCAAGCAGAAGCTGCTGGCCGCGCACCGGGCGGGGTTGACCACCGTGATCATCCCCAAGCGGAACGAGGCCGACCTCGACGACGTCCCGGCCGAGGTGCTGGAGCGGCTGGAGGTCCACCCGGTGACCGACGTCCGCCAGGTCCTGGAACTGGCCCTGAGCGAGGCGGCGACCCCGGTCCCGGCCGCGGCCTGACCCCGGCCCCCCGGCCCCGGCCCGCCGGCCAGGCCGGCCCGCGTCCCCGGCCCTGGCCGCCGCCCTTGCGGTGACCAGAGCCGGGGACTGCGAAACTGGTGGCCACCGACCACCACCTGGTCGTCCACACCACCGATGGGAGCGGGCCGTGCACGGGAGCGAAGACCAGGAGTTCCTCGCGCTGGAGCGGGAGCTGTCCGTCTTCCTCCGGCGGGCCCGCGCCTCCTCCGGCGAGATGGCCCGCGAACTGCACCCGGAGCTGGAGCCCGCCGCGTACGGTCTGCTGGTCCGGCTGGAGGCCGCCGGGCGGCAGCGGGCCACGGACCTGGCCGCATACTTCGGGGTCGGCAAGGCCACGATGAGCCGTCAGCTGCGGGCCCTGGAGGACCTCGGGCTGGTTGCGCGCGAGCAGGACCCGGCGGACGGCCGGGCCTTCCTGGTCGGGCTCACGGACGAGGGCCGCACCCGGTTCCTCGCGGTCCGCGACGCCCGCCGCTGCCGGTACATGCGCAAGCTCGCCGGCTGGGACCGCGGCGAGGTGGCCGAACTGGCCCGGCTGCTGCACCAGCTCAACCAGGGGTCGGAGACCCCCTGACCCGCCCGGGCGGCCGGAGCCCTCGCCCGACCGGGGGCCGGCAGGGCCGCCCGGCCCCCGGCACCGCTCACAGCTCGGCGTAGACCGCCGAGGCGTCGTCGTGCCGCTTGTGGCGGGCCGACGGACGGGCCGGGTCGGACTCGATCGCGCGGACGCGCGAGATCAGGCCCTCCGCGCCCTCCTTGCGGAGCAGCGCCAGGCACTGCGTCCAGTCGCCCTCGCCGAACGTGTCCGTCCAGCGGCTCGCCCCGTCCGTCAGGGCGGCCAGCGCCCGCACCCGGGCCCGCGGCGTGCTCCCGGTGACCGCCCGTGAGGCCACCGCCGGGTCAGCGGCGGCCGTGAAGAAGCCGCCCTCGGCGTTGCGCAGGGCGTCCGTGGCGGCGACCGAGCGCAGCACCTCGCGCGGGATCCGGTCCAGCCGGTCGTCGACCACCGCGGTGACCTCGCCGTCCGGGGACTCCAGCAGCAGGACGGAGTCGGACAGGACGAGGTGCTCCACGCGTTCCTCGTCCCAGCGCACCACGACCACCGTCGCCTGCGGCGTACGGACGTGAGAAAGGTCACACTCGTCACGGTGTGCGTCGGCCGTGGTGCGGATGGACTCGGCCAGGACCTGACCGAGCGGCATGTCCCGGCGCGATCCGGACAGTTCGGTCAATCGGCCACCGAGTCGGGCCGTGAACCACGGCACGCCGTGCGTGCATCCGGTCCCGGCGCGCGGCGGGGTGACCCCGTCCAGCGCGACCAGTACGCCACCTGCGCCGGAGGCGGGCGCGGCGGCCGACACCCAGTCCTCGTTGGGGTGTTCCGGGTTTCCGGGGGCGGTGGCGAGATCGATACGCATACGGACAGTGTGCCCGGGGATGTCCCGGTGCGCCGGGGGGTCACGGCCGGACCCCGCAGAAAGGTTCGTACCAATACGGCGGGCGGGTCGGGAGGAGCCGCGCGCGGGAGGGCGGGGCATCCTGCCAAAGCCCGGCTCGATCTTTCAACCGGCCGCCCGGAAGGCACCGTCTCGGGGGGTGGTTGTCGAGTTGTTCGCCAACTCTTCCGTGATGTTCACTCGTTCGAGTGGCCGGGCGGGCGATGTGCGGCTCTCTCCCCAACACACTGCAAGGGTCGGAAGCGGTACGAGCGGGCGGGGAGCGTTTACTTGTTGACCGGCCGTTAACTCGGCCACGACAGGGCAGACGAATCACGGCACGACCACACGTACAGGATGGCGAGCACCGGTGCAGAAGAAGCGGTCTCGGAAGAACGGCACCGCGCATGCCGAAGGACGCACCGTACGGGTGCGCCGCAGGCTGGTCGTCGGCGTCGCCGTCGCCGGCCTGGCGGTCCTCGGAGCGGGTGCCCCGGCCGTCGTCTCCGCCTCGGCGGACCTGAACGACACCCAGGCCCTCGTCGGCCTCGCGGAGCAGACCCGGCTCACCGTCACCCTCGGCCACCTGCTGGCCGACGAACGGGACGCCGTCACCGAGTTCGCCGCCAAGGGCCGCCCCGCCGCCGGCAAGGCCGCCGTCCAGGAGCGCACCGCGCGCGCCGACCGGCAGCTCGCCGAGGTGCTGCCGGAGGCCGACGAGGAACTCGCCCAGGCCCTCGGCCGGATCCCCGCCGTCCGAGACGAGGCCGTCAACGGCAAGGGCACCGCCCTCGCCGCCCACCAGGCCTACTCGGCCGTCATCGCCGACCTCCTCGCCCCGGGCGCCCGGCTGGCCGAGCGCACCCCGCCGCGCGCCGACGCCGCGCTCGCCACCAACCGCCCGCTCATCCCGCTGGGCCTCGCCGTCGAACAGGCCTCGGCCACCCGCGGACTGCTGCTCGCCTCGCTCGCCGTCCAGCCCGCCGGCTCGGCCGCCGCGGACGAACTGAGCGGCGCCGCCCAGCGGTCCCGGGTCCGGGAGCAGGGCGCGCTCGACGACTTCAACCGGGCCGCCCGGCCCGACGTCCGCCAGACCCTGGCCGCGACCGTCACCGGGCCGGAGGTCAAGGCCGCCGACGAGCAGCTCAAGCGGCTCACCGAGCGGCCCGTGCTCACCGCCGCCGACCGGGCGCGGACCGACGCCCCGGCCCTCGCCACCGCGCTGACCGCCCGGATCGACCGGATGCGGTCCGTGGAGTCCGCCCTCGCCACCCAGCGGTCCGAGGCGCTGGCCGCACTGCGCGACGCCGACGTGAGCCGGCTGGAACTGCTGACCGCCTTCCTGGGCGTGCTCTTCCTGCTCGCCGTCGGCGTCTCCACCGCCGTCGCCCGGTCGCTGACCCGCCCGCTGTCCGTGCTGCGGCGCGGCGCCGCCCGGCTCGCGACCGCCGAGGGCTCGGTGGAACCGGTGAAGTTCACCGGCCGGAACGACGAGTTCGCCGACGTGGTCCGCTCGATGAACGCGATGCGCGAGCAGACGGTCGCCCTGCACACCAAGATCGCCGGGATGGACGCCGACCGGCGCCGCCTCATCGGTCGCAACGAGGCGCTCAGCAGCGGCCGTACGGCGCTGGAGGCGGAGCTCGCCGAGCTGCGGACGGGGCTGGAGGAGCACCGCCGCATCCTGTCCACCACCTCCGTCTCGCTCTCCCTGCGCACGCTGGGCCTGGTCGAGCGGCAACTCGCCGTCATCGAGGAGCTGGAGTCGCGGGAACAGGACCCCGACCGCCTCGCGACCCTGTTCCGGCTGGACCACCTCGCCACGGTGATGCGCCGTCACAACGAGAACCTGCTGGTCCTGGCGGGCCAGGAGCACGGGCCCGGCCACGCCCACCCGGTGCCGCTGGTCGACGTCCTGCGGGCCGCCGTCAGCGAGATCGAGCGCTACGAGCGGGTGGACCTGCGGGCGCTGCCCGCCCACCCGCAGGTCGCCGGGCACGCCGCGGACGACCTCTCGCACGTGCTCGCGGAGCTCCTGGAGAACGCGACCACGTTCTCGCCGCCGGACGCCAAGGTGAAGGTCTCGGGCCGGATCCTGGACAACGGCGACGCCGTGCTGTCCGTCCTGGACGAGGGCATCGGCATCACCGAGGACCGGCTCGCCGCGCTCAACGTCCGGCTGGCCTCGCCCGACGCCTACGACGCCGAGCCGGAGTCCGAGCACGGGCTGGGCCTCGGCCTGTACGTGGCCGGCCGGCTGGCCGCGCGGCACGGCGTCACCGCCGAGCTGCGGGCCGGGCGGCACGCGGGCACCGAGGCCGTGGTGGTGATCCCGGCAACGCTGCTGCCCGTCACCCCCGCCCTGTCCCCGATCCACACCCTGGCCGACACCGGCGTCCCCGCCCTGCACCTGCCGGGCGCGGTGGCCGAGGCCAACGAGCACACCCTGCCGCCGCGCATCCGGCCCTACCCGACCGCGACGGCCGCCGACCAGCTCCCGGACCTGGAGACCCCCGAGGCCACCACCGCCCCCGAGCCCGGCCCGGAGCACACCCTCGAAATCCGCCTCCCCGCCGACCCGGAGGCCGAGGCCGAGTCGGAGCCCGAGGCCGAGCCGGCCGCTGCCCTGGAGCCCGAGGCCGAGCCGGCCGCCGGCCCGGAGACCGTGCCGGCCGACGCGCCGGAACCGCGGACCGAGCCCGAGCCGACCGCCGGCCCGGAGCCCGAGCCCGAGCTGACCGCCGAGCCCGAGGCCGATGCCGTACCGGCCGCCCTGCCCGAGGCCGATGCCGTACCGGCCGGGACGGACGAGCCGGCCGTGCGGAGTCTGGCCGAGGGGCTGGTGGAGGGCGCCGGCGAACCGGTGGACGGGCCGCTGCCCGCCGCCGAGCAGATCTTCACCGCGGCCGCCCCGGCGGCCGCGCCGGCCCCCGCCCGCCCCTCCGCCGGCGGACCCGCCGCCGCGGACGCCGACTCCCACGCCCAGGCGCGGGACGAGGCCGAGGGCTGGGTACCGCGGCAGGGGAGCCACCCCGAGGAGTCCGACGAGGCCGTCACCGCCACGGGGCTGCCCAAGCGGACGCCGCGCGTCGTGGCCGCAGGGCGGGCTCCGGCCGCGCGGCCCGAGCCCCGCAAGAAGGTCGACGCCGAGGAACTGCGGCGCCGCCTCGGCGGGTTCTACCAGGGGGCCCTGGACGGACGACGAGTCGTCGAAGCCGAACTCGCCGCCGACCGGGGGCACAACGAACCGGGGGACACGGCACAGGAGGCCCGCACATGACCGCGCCCAGTACGTACGGACTGAGCACCCAGGCCCGCAACCTGCAGTGGCTGCTGACCGACCTGGTCGAGGAGGTACCAGGCATCGTCTCGGTGGCCGTCGTCTCCTCCGACGGGCTCCTGCTGCTCTCCTCGGAGCCCGACACCCAGGCCGCCGCCGCCGGCAGCGCCGCGGACCCGGCCCGGCGCGTCGCCGGCCCGCGCGGCGCCTCCGCCGACCTCGCCACCATCGTCTCGGGCCTGGGCAGCCTCACCACCGGCGCCGCCGAACTGATGGACGGCGGCGCCGTCAAGCAGACCATGGTCGCGATGGAACACGGCTCGGTCTTCGTGATGGCGATCAGCGACGGCTCGCTGCTGGGCGTCCACGCCACGCCCGACTGCGACATGAGCGTGGTGGCGTACCACATGGCGCTCTTCGTCGGGCGTGCCGGACACGTCCTGACCCCCGAAGTCCGCAGCGAGCTGCGCCAGTCCCTGGAGAGCACCAAGTGACGGCAGCAGCACCCGCCCCCGCACGCCTGCCGATACGCGGGGCGGACCGCCGCCCCGCGCGCGTCCGCCCGTACTCCCTCACCGGGGGCCGCACCCGCTTCACCCGCGTCCTGCTCGTGGAGACCTTCGTCGCCACCCTCGACGCCGAGGAGAAGAAGAACGACCGCATGCCCGAGATGCGGGCCATCGTCGAGGTGTGCCGCCGCATGCGCACGATCGCCGAGATCGCCGCGCTGCTGCACCTGCCGCTCGGCGTGGTCCGCGTCCTGGTCAGCGACCTCGCCGACCAGGGCCGGCTGCGTGTCTACGGCAACGGCCACGGCCCCGGCCGCCCCGACCGCCCGACGCTGGAGAGGGTGCTCAGTGGCCTCCGCCGTCTTTGAGGACATCCTGGAACGCGAGCAGGGCGTCCAGCCCTGGCAGTACGACCGCTCCCGCGCCCCCGTCGCCGTGAAGGTGCTGGTCGCGGGCGGCTTCGGGGTCGGCAAGACCACCTTCGTCGGCTCCGTCTCGGAGATCGCCCCGCTGCGCACCGAGGCCGTGATGACCGCGGCCGGGGCGTCCACCGACGACCTCTCCGGCACCCCGGACAAGAACACCACCACCGTCGCGATGGACTTCGGCCGCGTCACCCTCGACGACGACCTCGTCCTGTACGTGTACGGCACGCCGGGCCAGGAGCGGTTCTGGTTCATGTGGGACGACCTGGTCCGCGGGGCCGCCGCCGGCATCGTGCTCGCCGACACCCGCCGGCTGCGGGACTGCTTCCCGGCGCTGGACTACTTCGAGAGCTGCGGGCTGCCGTACGCCGTCGCCGTCAACCACTTCGAGGGCTCGCGCGCGTACGCGGTGGAGGACGTCCGCGAGGCGCTCAGCATCCCGTCGTCCGTACCGGTCGTGATCATGGACGCGCGCCGCCGGGACACCGTCGTGGAGTCCCTGGTCACCGCGGTGTCCCACGCCCTCGACAGCCTGCCCGAGTAGCCCGGAAACAGAGATCCCATGCGCACGGTACTTGTCGTGGGGGCCGGCCAGTCCGGTCTCCAGCTCGCCCTCGGACTCCAGGACAAGGGGTACGAGGTCACCCTGATGTCCGGCCGGACACCGGACGAGATCCGTTCCGGCCGGGTCATGTCCACCCAGGTCATGTTCGACACCGCGCTCCAGCACGAGCGGGACCTGCGGCTCAACTTCTGGGAGGGCCGGGCCCCGCGGATCGAGGGCGTGGGCGTCAGCCTCGCCGCCCCCGACGGCTCCGGCCGCGCCGTGGACTGGCTGGGCCGGCTCCGGGCGTACGCGCAGTCCGTCGACCAGCGCGTGAAGATGGCCGGCTGGCTGGAGACCTTCGTCCAGCGCGGCGGCCACCTGGTCATCCACGGGGCCTCCGTCGCCGACCTCGACTACTTCTCCCGTACGTACGACCTCACGCTCGTGGCCGCCGGCAAGGGCGAGCTGGTGTCCATGTTCGAACGGGACCCGGCCCGCTCCCCGTACGACACCCCGCAGCGGGCCCTCGCCGTCAGCTACGTGCACGGGCTGCGGCCGCGGCCGGAGCACCCGGGGACCGAGGCAGTGCGCTGCACCCTGGTGCCCGGGGTCGGCGAGCTGTTCGTGATGCCGACGCTGACCCTGTCCGGGCGGGCCGACATCCTCTTCTGGGAGGGGTTGCCGGGCGGCCCGCTGGACGTGTTCCGGGGGGTGCGCGACCCCGCCGAGCACCTCGCGCTGACCCTGGAACTGATGGAGAAGTTCGCCCCGTGGGAGTACGAGCGGGCGGCCGGCGTCGAGCTGACCGACGCGGGTGGCACCCTGGCCGGCCGCTACGCGCCGGTGGTGCGCAAGCCGGTCGGGCGGCTGCCGGGCGGCGGGCTGGTGCTGGGCGTCGGTGACGTGGTGGTGGCCAACGACCCGGTCACCAGCCAGGGCACCAACGCGGCGGCCAAGTGCGCGGCGTCGTACCTGTCCTCGATCCTGATGCACGGGGACCGGCCGTTCGACGAGGCCTGGATGCGGGCGACGTTCGACAAGTACTGGTTCACCACCGGCAAGCCGGTCACCCGCTGGACCAACGCGATGCTGGCGCCGCAGCCGGAGCACGTGCTGAACCTGCTCGGCGCGGCCGGGAAGCTCCCGCCCGTGGCGGATCGTTTCGCCAATGGTTTCGACAACCCGGCCGACTTCGACGACTGGTTCTTCGACCCGGTCGACGCGGTGGACTACCTGACCGAGGCCGGTCAGGAGGCCGCGTCGGCCGCCGCGGCCGGGGCCTCCTCGGCCGAGTAGCCGGTGTCGTCGCCCGCCGAGGCCGAGGCGGGCAGCTCGGGCGGCGCGTAGTGCGTCAGCGGGGTGCCGTCCGGGTCGGGCCGTACGGCGCCCAGCAGGGGGTTCGCGGCGATGGGGGAGACCTTGACCCGGGCGCCCGGGCGGGGCGCCTGCACCACCTTGCCGTCGCCGACGTAGAGGGCGACATGGGTGGCCTTGGGGAAGTAGACGACCAGGTCGCCGGGGCGGAGCTGGTTCAGCGGGATCCGGGTGAGCTGGGCCCACTGCTCCTGGCTGGTGCGGGGGATGGCCCGGCCGGCCGCCGCCCAGGCCCGGGAGGTGAGCCCCGAACAGTCGAACGACCCCGGGCCCTCGGCGCCCCACACGTAGGGCTTGCCGATCTGCGCGGCCGCGTACCGGACGGCGGCGCCGCCGGCGGCGGTGGGGGTGCGGGTGGTGGTGCTGCCGAGCTGTCCCGAGGCCAGCAGGTCGCGCTGCGCGCCGGCGGTGACGGCCCGTTCGCGGGCGGACAGTTCGGCGAGCTGGTCGCTGGTCAGCGAGGCCAGCAGCCGTTCCACCTGCTGGAGCCGGGCCGCGACCTCCTCCTTCTGCGCCTTCTGCCGGGCGGCCAGCGTCGTCTGGGTCCGCAGCTCCTCGCGGGCCTTGGCCGCCAGGGTGCCCGCCTGGGCCTCGCTGCGGGTCAGCCGCTGGATCAGCGCCGCCCGGTGGGCGGCCTCGCGGGCGGCGACCCGGCGCTGTTCGAGGACGGCCTGCGGGTCCTCGGCCAGCAGCATCCGCGCGTAGCGGGGCAGGGCGTCCTGGGCCCCCTGGTACTGCGCCCGGGCCAGGCGCCCGGCGGCGGCCCGGTGCCGGGCGAGCGCGCTGCGGGCGGCGCCCAGCTCGGAGCTGAGCCGGCGCTCCTCGCCCTGGCGGGCGGCCAGCGCCGCCTCGGTGGCGTTGTACGCCTCGGCCGCCTCTTCGGCCCGCTGGTACAGCCCTTGCAGCTCGGTCAGCAACTGCCCGACGTCCTGCCCCGGCTCGGGCACGGCGCGCGCGGCGCCCCCCGGCGAGGCCGCCACGAGCACCACGGCCAGACAAACGGCAGGCAACACCTGACGCCCCATGACATCACCTCCGCCCCCGAATATTCCCACACCAAATATGACAACCCACCCATCCCGAAC
>NZ_RPRY01000223.1 GCF_003949795.1 Streptomyces sp. WAC06614 | reverse complement strand
GGCTGCCTGGCACGGGCGCGCGATGCCACGGCCGCGGCCCTGGTGCGCAGCGCCTCGGCCGCCCGCCGCCGCGAGCGGGCGGGGCGCCGAGGCGGAACGCCGGAGGCGGCGCCGGACCGGTCCGCCGGGCGCTGGCGCGGGGCGCCGAGGCGGCGCCCGGCGGCGGCACCGGCCCGGCCCGCCCGGCACGGGCACGCGGCGCTTGCCCGGGGCGCGGCCTGGCACGGGCGCGCGACGCCACGGCCGCGTGGGCCGGGGCAAGCCACCAAGCCAGGGCAGGCCGCAGGCCGCAGGCCGCAGGCCGCAGGCCGCAGGCCGCAGGCCGCGGAGAATATCGGTGGGGCGCGGTGGCTCGGTCGTCGAGAATGGGCGTATGAGTTCATACGCCTCCTCCGCGCCCGCGCCGGCGAATTGGCTGGACAAGCCCACCCTGCACGGCGAGGCCGTCGTCCTGCGGCCCGTCACGGAGGACGACGTGCCCGACTTGCTGCCGATCTTCAGCGATGCCGAGGGCGCCCGGCTGACCGGCAGTCACGCAGACGTCGACGAGCCCGGCGTACGGGCCTGGTACCGCGGGCGGCAGGAGCAGGACGGCCGGCTCGACCTGGCCGTCGTGGACCGGGCCACGGGCCGGGTCGTCGGCGAGGCCGTGCTCAACGAGTGGGACCCGGACAACGAGAGCTGCAGCTTCCGCATCGTCCTGGTCCCGGGGACGTACGGCCGGGGCCTGGGCACCGAGGCGACCCGGCTGATCGTCGGCCACGGCTTCGAGGCCCTCGGCCTGCACCGGATCTCCCTGGAGGTGTACGCCTTCAACCCCCGGGCCCGGCGCGCCTACGAGAAGGTCGGCTTCCGCGAAGAAGGCGTGCTGCGCGACGCGCTGCTGTGGGAGGGCGAGCGCGTGGACGCCACGCTGATGTCGATCCTCGCCCCCGACTGGCGCGTCCACCGGGGCCGCCCCACCGCATGATCCCGTCGCCCCCACGCTGCACCGGGCATTGAATTACGCCACGATCTCCGGCACGCTACCGAATGATCGGTCGGGCGGATCACGATGAGGTGATGGGCGTGCGGGCGCAGGACGAGGACGGGACGGCGGGAGCCGGGTTCGAGGGGCTCCCCCGGACGGCCGAGGAGCTGCAGGCGCTCCAGCTGGAGCGCCTGCAGCGCTCGCTGCACCACGCGTACGACCGCGTCCCGCACTACCGGGAGGCCTTCGACCGGGCCGGGGTGCACCCCGAGGACTGCCGGTCGCTCGCCGACCTGGCCCGGTTCCCGTTCACCACCAAGGACGACCTGCGGGCCCGTTACCCCTTCGGCATGTTCGCCGTGCCCCGCGAGGAGATCCGCCGGATCCACGCCTCCAGCGGCACCACCGGCCGGCCCACGGTCGTCGGCTACACCGACCGCGACCTCGACACCTGGGCCGAGGTGGTGGCCCGGTCACTGCGCCTGGCCGGCGCCCGGCCCGGCCAGATCGTCCATGTCGCGTACGGGTACGGCCTGTTCACAGGCGGCCTCGGCGCCCACTACGGCGCCGAGCGGCTCGGCTGTACGGTCGTGCCCGCGTCCGGCGGGATGACCGACCGCCAGGTGCGGCTGATCCAGGACTTCCGCCCCGAGGTCATCATGGTGACCCCCTCGTACATGCTCACGCTGATCGACGAGATGGAGCGCCAGGGCATCGACCCGCGCAGCACCTCCCTGCGCACCGGCGTCTTCGGCGCCGAGCCGTGGACGGAGGAGATGCGCCGCGAGATCGAGGAGCGCCTCGGCATCGACGCCGTCGACATCTACGGCCTGTCGGAGGTCATCGGCCCTGGCGTGGCCCAGGAGGCGGTCGGCACCAAGGACGGGCTGCACCTGTGGGAGGACCACTTCCTGCCGGAGGTCGTCGACCCGTTCACCGGGGAGGTGCTCCCCGACGGCGAGCCGGGCGAGCTGGTCCTGACCTCCCTGACCAAGGAGGCCATGCCGGTCGTCCGGTACCGCACCCGCGACCTGACCCGGCTGCTGCCGGGCACCGCCGCCGCGCCGTTCCGGCGGATGGAGAAGGTGACCGGCCGCAGCGACGACATGATCATCCTGCGCGGGGTCAACCTCTACCCCACCCAGATCGAGGAGATCCTGCTGCGCACCCCGGCGGTCGCCCCGCACTTCCAGCTCCGCCTGACCCGCGAGGGCCGGATGGACGCCCTGACCGTACGGGCCGAGGCCCGGCCGGACGCCACCACCGCCGAGCGGGAGAAGGCGGCGGCCGTGGTGGCCCGGGCGGTCAAGGAGGGCATCGGGGTCTCGGTCGCGGTGGAGATCGTCGACCCGCACACACTGGAGCGCTCCATCGGCAAGATCAAGCGCATCGAGGACCTGCGCGCCTGACACCCCGCCGGAACCACCCTTTCCGAAACCCCTGCGAAATCCACCCCTTCAGCCGCATCCACGGCGTTTCTCCTCACCCCGGCCCGGGCTTCCGGGTAGGGGAACAGGTGTGACCTGGTCCCTGCGGCACCTGCACGACCGGCTCCTGGCCTCCCCCGTCGGGCTGGCCTGGAGCCGTGGCCGGGAGATGGAGCTGATGCACCGGGCGATGGGGTTCGCCGCGCTCGGCTTCCTCACGCTCGTGCCCCTGCTCGTCGTCGTGGCCGCCGCCGCTCCCGGCAGCGGCACGAGCTTCGGCCGCTGGCTGGGACAGGCGCTCGGGGTGTCCGCGGCCTCCCGGGGCCGGGTGGAGATGCTGTTCGGGGCGGCCGACCTGGCGCTGGAGCGGACCACCGCGTTCGGTCTGGCCGCCCTCGCCGTGTTCGGCCTGACCTTCGGCTCCGCCGTGCAGACCGGCTACGAGAAGGTCTGGGACCTGCCCACGGCCCGCTGGCACACGATGTGGCGGCACGTGGTCTGGCTCGCGCTCCTGGTCTGCTACCTCGGGGTCCTGGTCGTCATCCCCGGCTCCTCGAAGGCCCTGCTCGGCTCGGTGCTCGGCACCCTCGGCGACCTGGCCGGCACCTGCCTGTTCTTCTGGGGCTCGCAGCGGCTGCTGCTCGGCGGCCGGGTCCGCTGGCGGGCCCTGCTGCCCGGCGCGGTCGCCACCAGCCTCGGCCTGCTGGGGCTGCGGATCTTCTCGCAGTTGGTCTTCTCCCCGCTGATCGCCTCGAACGCCGTCATCTACGGCCCCTTCGGCACCCTGCTGGTCGTGCAGTCCTGGCTGGTCGGCGTCGGCTTCGTCACGTACGGCGGCGCCCTGGTGGGCCGCCTGGTCCACGAACACCTCACCGTCCGCCGGCTGCACCAGGAGGGCCTCCTCCCCGGTTGACAGATGCCCGGTACACCTGCATGAGTGTGGGAGCACGCGCACCATCGGCTCCACCGGTAACCCCGCCCCACCGCAGGCTACTTGGGAGATACGTTGCCTCTGCGCCCCGGATCCGCCGCACCCCGGCCCGACATACGCCCGCTCGCCTTGCACCCACTCGCCTTGCACCCGCTCGCCTTACGCCGGCTCGCCTCACGCCGGCCCGCACCGCACCGCACCGCCGCACGGCGGCGGCTCGCCCTCGCCGGCGCCGCGCTGCTCGCCGTGACCGGGCTCGCCCCGCAGGCCGCGGCCGCCCCGGACGGGTCCGGGGGCTCCGGCGAGCGGGCCTCGGACGGCCGGCTCTCCGCCGTCGTCCGGTACACCGAGTACGGCATCCCGCACATCCTGGCCGGCGACTACGCCGGTCTCGGCTTCGGCACCGGCTGGGCGCAGGCCGCCGACCAGGTCTGTGTGCTCGCCGACGGTTTCGCGACCGTACGCGGGGAGCGGTCGCGGTGGTTCGGGCCCGACGCGGCGCCCGACGGCTCGCTGTCCTCCGCCGCCACGAACCTCTCCAGCGACCTGTACTTCCGCGGCGTCCAGGACTCCGGCACCGTCGAGCGGCTCCTCGCCGCCCCCGCCCCCGCGGGCCCGAGCAGCCAGGTCCGGGAGCTGATGCGCGGCTGGGCCGCGGGCTGGAACGCCTGGCTGCGGCAGAACCGGATCACCGACCCGGCCTGCAAGGACGCGGGCTGGGTGGGCCCGGTCACCGAACTCGACGTGGCCCGGCGCGGCTTCGCGATATCCGTGCTCGGCGGGCAGGGGCGCGCGGTGGACGGCATCACCGCGGCCCGGCCACCGGGCCCCACCGCCGCACCGCCGTCCGCCGGGGACACCCCGCCCGGCGACCTCGCGGCCGCCGCCGAGGCGGCCCGGGAGTTCTTCGACACCGGCCGCTACGACCGCGGCTCCAACGCCGTGGCGTTCTCCGGCGCCACCTCCGCCACCGGCAGCGGACTGCTGCTCGGCAACCCGCACTACCCGTGGCAGGGCGGCCGCCGGTTCTGGCAGTCCCAGCAGACCATCCCCGGGGAGATCGACGTCTCCGGCGGGTCCCTGCTGGGCACCACCGCGGTCAACATCGGCTTCAACGACCGGGTGGCCTGGAGCCACACCGTGGCCACCGGCACCCCCGTCGCCCTGCACCAGCTCACCCTCGACCCCGCCGACCCGACCGCGTACGTCGTCGACGGCACGGCCGAACGGATGACCGCCCGGACCGTGACGGTTCCCGGCCCGGCCGGTTCGGCCCCGGTCACCCGCACCCAGTGGTGGACCCGGTACGGCCCGGTCCTCACCTCCCTCGGCCCGGGCCTGCCGCTGCCGTGGACGACGACCACCGCGTACGCGCTGGGCGACCCCAACGCGCAGAACCTGCGCGGCACCGACACCGCCCTGGCCCTGGGCAAGGCCCGCTCGGTGGCCGGGATCCAGCAGGCGCTGGCCCACACCCAGGGCCTGCCCTGGGTGAACACCGTCGCCGCGGACGCGGCCGGCGGCACCCTGTTCACCCAGTCCCAGGTGCTCCCCCGGATCACCGACGAGCTGGCCGCCACCTGTTCGACGCCGCTGGGCAGGGCGACGTACCCGGCCTCCGGTCTCGCCGTGCTGGACGGCTCGCGCAGCGCCTGCGCGCCGGGCTCGGACCCGGACGCGGTGCAGCCGGGGGTGTTCGGCCCGGCGCGCACGCCGACGCTGCGCGACGCGCCGTACGCCGAGAATTCCAACGACAGTGCGTGGCTGGCCAACGCCGACCGTCCGCTGACCGGTTACGAGCGGGTCTGGGGCACGGTCGGCACGCCCCGCTCGCTGCGCACCCGCGGCGCGGTCGAGGACGTGGCGGCCCTGGCCGCCCGGGGGCGGCTGACCGTGGCCGACCTCCAGGAGCAGCAGTTCGCCCACCGGGTGCCGGCCGGCGATCTGGCGGCGGCCGACGCCGCCCGGGCCTGTGCGGCGCTGCCCGGCGGGACGGCGGTGGCCGCGGACGGGTCGGTGGTGGACGTCTCCGCCGCCTGCCCGGTCCTGGCGGGCTGGGACCGGCGGGCCGACACCGGCAGCCGGGGAGCGCTGCTGTTCGACCGGTTCTGGCGCAGGCTCACCGCGACGACCCCGGTCAAGGACCTGTGGCGGGTGCCGTTCTCGGCCGCGGACCCGGTCCGTACCCCGCGCGACCTGAACACGTCCGCGCCCGGCGTCGCCCGGGCCCTGGCCGACACGGTGGTGGAGCTGCGCACGGCCGGGATCCCGCTGGACGCGCCGCTGGGCGAGCACCAGTTCGTCGTACGCGGCGGGCAGCGGCTCCCGATCGGCGGCGGTACGGAGGCGCTCGGCGTCTGGAACAAGATCGAGGCACCGTGGAACCCGGCCGGCGGCGGCTACCCGCAGGTCACCCACGGCAGCAGCCACATCCAGGCGGTCGGCTGGGACGGCAGCCGCTGCCCGGTGGCGCGCACCCTGCTGACGTACGGCCAGTCGGCGGACCCGGCCTCGCCCCACTCCGCCGACCAGACCCGGCTGTTCTCGCAGGAGCGGTGGGTACGCGCCCGGTACTGCGAGCGCGACATCCTCACCTCGCCCGGGCTGCGGGTGGTGGTGGTGCGGCGCGGCGCGGCTAGGGGCTGACCGCCAGGAAGAGGTAGGCGGCCAGGATGATCAGGTGGACCCCGCCCTGGAGCAGGGTGGCCCGGCCCGGTACGACGGTCAGCGCGCCCACCACCACGGTGAGGGCGAGCAGGACCATGTGGGTCGGTCCCAGCCCCAGCACCAGCGGCCCGGTCAGCCATACGGAGGCCAGGGCGATGGCCGGGATGGTCAGGCCGATGCTGGCGATGGAGGAGCCGTAGGCGAGGTTGAGGCTGGTCTGCACCCGGTCGCGGCGGGCGGCCCGGACGGCGGCCAGGGTCTCCGGGAGCAGCACGAGCAAGGCGATGATCACACCGACGACGGCGTTGGGCAGTCCGGCGGCGCTGACGGCGGACTCGATGGTGGGCGAGACCGCCTTGGCATCGCCGACGACGGCCACCAGGGCGACGAGCAGCAGGCCGAGGCTGACCAGCGCGGCGCGGGCGGTGGGCGGTTCGGCGTGGTCGTCCTCGGACGCGGCGCTGCCGGTGCGTACGGGCAGGAAGTAGTCGCGGTGACGGACCGTCTGGACGGCGATGAACAGGCCGTAGAGCGCGAGCGAGGCGACGGCGGCGAAGGCGAGCTGGGCGCTGCTGAATTCGGGGCCGGGCCTGCTGGTGGTGAAGGTGGGCAGCACCAGGCTGAGGACGGAGAGGGTGGCCACGGTGGCCAGGGCGGCGCCGGAGCCCTCGGCGTTGAACACGGCCACCCGGTTGCGCAGGGCGCCGACCAGCAGGGACAGGCCGACGATGCCGTTGCAGGTGATCATGACGGCGGCGAAGACGGTGTCCCGGGCGAGCGTGGCGGTCTTGTCGCCTCCGTCGGCCATCAGGGTGACGATCAGGGCCACTTCGATGATGGTGACCGCGACGGCGAGCACGAGCGAGCCGAAGGGTTCACCCACCCGGTGGGCGACCACCTCGGCGTGGTGCACGGCGGCCAGCACCGCGCCGGCCAGGAACAGCGAGACGAGCGCCACCGCGAAGCCGGGCAGGTCCCGCCCCCAGCTGAAGACGAGCGCGACGAGGGAGACGATCGGGACCAGGACGGTCCAGTCGGTGAGGGGTGACTTGTGTGCTGTTGCCGTACTCATGACCCCAACCTGCCATGACCCCCCGACCCGGGGCGAACGGTACGTACCGGACCGCCTGCGCGCGAAGGCCGCGGCACCCAGGGTGGGGGCACCGCGGCCGCGCGCCCGCCCCGGCGGACGCCGGGGCGGGGACGCCGGTCACCAGAAGACGACGAGGAACCCGTCGCCGCCGGCTGTGCCGGGCTCACCGTTCTGCCCGACGGGGCCGCCCGCGCCGCCGTTGCCGCCGATGACGGAGCCGGTCGGGGTGGCGACGATGCCGTCGACCGCGCCGCCGCCGGTGGCCCCGTCGGCGGCCGGGCCGGTCCGGGTCAGGCCACCGGTGCGGCAGGTGGCGGTGCCGCCCTGGCCGGCCGTACCGGCGGCGCCGGCGCCGGTGTCCAGGCCACCGCCGCCACCACCGCCACCGCCGCCACCGCCGGCGTTGACCACGACGTCACCGCCGGGCGTGGCCAGGGTGGTCGCCGTACCCTCGCGGCCGGCCGTGCCGACGCCGCCGATGCCGCCGTTGACGGCGTAGCTGCCGGCCGCGCCTCCGCCGCCGAGGGCTCCGCCGTCGCCGAGGACGACGGTGTAGCTCTTGCCCGGCTTCACCGGCACCGAGCACCAGGCGAAGCCGCCGCCACCGCCACCGCCGCCGGGGCCGCCGGGGCCGCCCGCGGTGCCGGCGTAGCCGCCGCCACCGCCGCCGCCACCGCCGCCCGCGCCCCACGCCTGGACGAAGACCGAGGTGACGCCGGGCGGCGGGACGAAGGCACCGTCCTCGACGAACTGCCGCAGACCGTGCTGGACCTTCGGCTTCGGCTTGGGCGGCGGGCCGTCCTCGTGCGGCGGGGGACCGTCCTCGTGGTCCGGCGGCGGCTCCAGCAGGTTGACGCCGGAGCCCAGGCTGTGGGGCGCACGGTCGCCGTCGGCCTGGGCGAGCGGGGACAGGACCAGGAGCTGGCCGGTCACGGCCGCCGCGGTGAGCGCCGCGGTGACCAGGGCCCGGCGCCGGGAGGCGCGGCGGGCGGGGATACGCGTGTTCATGGTGTCCTTACCTCCCCCGGCGCCGCATGGGGCAGGGCCGCGGGAGTTCGGTGAGGATGACGGTTTGACGGACGGCGGCGAGGGCGGACGAGGTGTCGTCCGCTCCGGTCCGCCGGCCCGTCGCTCATCTCACCGAGACCGGTCCCCGCCCCGGCCGAGGCACGGCCGCCGTTAGCCCGGGCGGCCCCGACGCAGCCCGGACGCGGCGGCCCTGAGGCAGCCCGGACGCGGCCCTGAGGCAGCCCGGACGCGGCGGCCCTGAGGCAGCCCGGACGCGGCCCGTGGGCGGGGGCCCGACGGGGCCGGCGCCCGGCCGGGCGGGCTCAGACGGCCCGTTCGCGGCCCTGCCAGTAGGGGTCGCGCAGCCGGCGCTTGTAGAGCTTGCCGTTGGGGTCGCGAGGCATGGTGTCGACGAAGTCGACCGACCGGGGCCGCTTGTACGTGGCGAGCTGCCGCTCGCAGTGGGCCAGGAGCTCGGCGGTGAGCGCCTCGCCGGGGACGTACCCGTCGGCGGCCTCGACGACGGCCTTGACCTCCTCGCCCCAGTCGGGGTGCGGAATGCCGAAGACGGCGGCGTCGGCGACGGCCGGATGGGTGAGGAGGGCGGACTCGATCTCGGCCGGGTAGATGTTGACCCCACCCGAGATGATCATGTCGATCTTGCGGTCGCGGAGGAAGAGGTAGCCCTCCTCGTCGAGGAATCCGAGGTCGCCGACGGTGAAGAAGTCGCCGATGCGGTTCTTGCGGGTCTTGTCCTCGTCCTTGTGATAGCTGAAGCCGCCGGTGCTCATCGACATGTAGACGGTGCCGAGTTCACCGGGGGGCAGCGGGTTGCCGTCGTCGTCGAAGACGGCCAGCCGGCTGATCGGCCAGGCCCGGCCCACGGTGCCCGGCTTCTTGAGCCAGTCCTCGGCGGTGGCGAAGGCACCGCCGCCCTCGCTGGCGGCGTAGTACTCCTCTACGCAGTGGCCCCACCACTCGATCATGGCCCGTTTGACGTGGTCGGGGCAGGGCGCGGCGCCGTGGATGGCGTGCCGCATGGAGGAGACGTCGTACGCCGCCCGGGTGGCCTCGGGGAGGGCGAGGAGACGGTGGAACTGGGTCGGGACCATGTGCGTGTGCGTGCACCGGTGGGTGTCGATGAGGCGGAGCATCTCCTCGGGGGTCCACTTGTCCATCAGGACCAGCGGGTGCCCGATGTGCAGCGAGGCACCGGCGAACTGGAGCACGGCCGTGTGGTACAGCGGCGAGCAGACCAGGTGCACGTTGTCGTCGTACGGCCGGATGCCGAAGATGCCGAGGAAGCCGCCGAGGTGGGTCTCCTCGGGCGGTTTGCCGGGCAGCGGACGGCGGATGCCGCGGGGGCGGCCGGTGGTGCCGGAGGTGTAGTTCATGACCCAGCCCAGGGTCCGGTCCTCGGGGGGCGTCGCGGGCTGTCCGTCGAGGAGTTCGGTGTACGGGCGGAAGCCGGGCACGGCTCCGACGGCGTAACGGTGGCTCGCGGGCAGCCCCGCCTCGTCGGCGGCGGCGGTGGCGGCCGCGCCGAAGCGCTCGTGGGCGATGAGGACCTTGGCGCCGGAGTCGGAGACGATCCAGGCGATCTCGGGGCCGACGAGGTGGTGGTTGACGGGGACGAGGTAGAGGCCGGCCTGGGTCGCGGCGAGGTAGGCGGTGAAGAACTCCACGCCGTTGGGCAGGACGACGGCGAAGGCGTCGCCCCGGTGCAGGCCGGCCGCGCGCAGACCGTGGACGAGCTGGTTGACGGCGGCGTGCAGGCGGCCCGCGGACCACTGCTCTCCGTCCGGAGCGGTGATCACGATCCGGTGGGGGTCGGCGCCGGCCTGCGCCCAGAAGCCGCCGGGGAGCTGGGGCGTGCGGGGCGCCGCGGGCTGCGTGTCGGTCATGCTCGCTCTCCTAGGGCGGTGAGGGGTGGTCAGGTCCGATCAGGCGCGCCCGGCGATGCGGTTGATGCGGTCGATCGCGTGCTCGAAGCCGCGGGTGAGGTCGTCGAACACGGCCTGGACACTGCGCTCGCTGTTCATCCGGCCGACGATCTGGCCCACCGGGGTGCCGAGCAGCGGCTGGACCTCGTACTTCTGGATCCGGGAGACGGCCTCGGCGACGAGGAGGCCTTGGAGCGGCATGGGCAGGGCGCCGGGTCCCGCCGGGTCGTCCCAGGCGTCGGTCCAGTCGGTGCGCAGCTGCCGGGCGGGCTTGCCGGTCAGCGCGCGGGAGCGGACGGTGTCGCCGGACCCGGCGGCGAGCAGCTTCTCGGTGAGCGCCCGGGAGTGCAGGTCGGCCTCGGTGGTGGTGAGCCAGACGGAGCCGAGCCAGACGCCCTGGGCGCCCAGGGCCAGTCCGGCGGCGATCTGCTCGCCGCTGCCGATGCCGCCGGCGGCGAGGACCGGGAGCGGGGCGACGGCCTCGGCGATCTCGGGGACGAGGACCATGGTGGCGATGTCGCCGGTGTGGCCGCCGGCCTCGTAGCCCTGCGCGACGACGATGTCGATGCCGGCCTCGGCGTGCCGGCGGGCGTGCTTGGCGCTGCCGGCGAGGGCGGCGACGAGGACGCCGTGGTCGTGGGCGCGGGCGATGACGTCGGCGGGCGGGGAACCGAGGGCGTTGGCGAGGAGTTTGACGGGGTAGTCGAAGGCGACGTCGAGCTGACTGCGGGCGACCTGGTCCATCCATCCGGTGATGCGCCAGCCGGACGCCTCGCCGACGGGCAGCTCGGGGACCCCGTACTTGCCGAGGGTGTCCCGCACGAACGCCCGGTGCTCGGCCGGGATCATCGCCTCGATGTCGGCCTCGCTGATGCCGTCGACGGCCTTCTTGGCGGGCATGACGACGTCGAGCCCGTAGGGCTTGCCGTCGGTGTGCTCCTGCATCCAGTCCAGGTCACGGGCCAGCTCGTCGGGATCGGCGTACCGCACCGCCCCGAGCACCCCGAGACCGCCGGCGCGGGTGATGGCGGCGGCGACCGCGGGGAACGGCGTGAACCCGAAGACGGCGTGCTCCACGCCCAGCTTCTTGCTCAGCTCGGTCTCCATGGCGGGCCATGGTGCCGCAGGGCGGCGGTCGAGGGAAGAGATTTTCTGATACTGCGTCAGATTCTTTGCGCACCCCGGCACGCGGGGAGTACGGGGCGGGCGGGCACATAGTCGATAACGTGCGGTGCGCCCGCGCGACGGCGGACAGGAGACAACGGATGACGACGAACACGGGGGCCGAACGACACGAGGACCAAGGCGGGGAGGAGACGGAACCGGCTCCCGGGGCCGGGGCGAATCCGGCTGTCGGGCCGGGGCCGGGCCCGGGCCCGGCCGCCGCGGCGGAGGCGGATCCGGCTACCGACCCGGGGGCGGGCCCGGTCACCGAGGCGGAGGCGGGACCGGCCGTCGGCCAGGCTGACGGGCCCCGGGTCGGGCCGGCCGGCCGGGGCCCGGCCGACGGGGCCGGATCCGGCGGGGCCC
>NZ_RPRY01000222.1 GCF_003949795.1 Streptomyces sp. WAC06614 | reverse complement strand
GGGCTGAAGCGGCGGCGGTATTCCGAGGGGGGCTGGCCCAGGGACTTCACGAAGGCGCGGCGGAGGGCCTCGGGGGTGCCGTAGCCGCAGGCCCGGGATATCTGGGCCATGCCCTCCGCGGTGTCCTCCAGCAGCCGCCGGGCGTGCTCCACCCGGACCCGCTCCACGTACCGGCCCGGCGTCACCCCCGTCTCCGCCCGGAAGGCCCGGGCGAAGTGCCGCGGCGACAGCCGTGCCCGCGCCGCCAGGGCCTCCACGCTGAGGTCCGCCCCGGGATGCTCCGTGATCCACTGCTGCACGTCCCGCAGCGGCTCCCGCACCGCGGTCTGCGCCGCGAGCTGGGCGCTGAACTGCGCCTGGTTGCCGGGCCTGCGCAGGAACACCACCAGGTGCCGGGCCACGGTCAGCGCCACCTCCCGTCCCAGGTCCTCCTCCACGAGCGCCAGCGCCAGGTCGATCCCGGCCGTCACGCCGGCGCTGGTGGACACCGGCCCGTCCCGGACGTAGATCGGCTCGGGTTCCACCCGTACCGCGGGGTACTCCCGGGCCATCCGGGCGCACGAGGCCCAGTGCGTGGTGGCCCGCCGCCCGTCGAGGAACCCGGCCTCGGCCAGCAGCAGGCCTCCGGTGCACACCGAGACCAGGCGGCCCGCTCGACCCCCGTACGTGCGCAGCCACCTGGTCAGGACCGGTGAGAAGTCGCCGCGCTCCTGCCCGCCGGGCACCAGCACGGTGGTGTCCGCACCGGGCACGACGCCGGCCAGGTCCTCGTCGGCGACCAGCGTCAGCACGGTGCTCGTGCGGACCGGGGTCCCGCCGGGCGACGCGGTGCGGACCCGGTAGCCGGCCTCCGGGCCGACCACGCGCGTCGCCCCGGCGAACACCTCGACCGGGCCGGACACGTCCAGGCTCTGCACCCCGTCGTACAGCACGACGAGCACTTCTCCCACGGGCATGGCTCCATCCTCCGGCCCCCTCCCGGCGTCCGCAATGACGGGCGTCCCACCTTTTCTGCCACCGCCCCGGCCACGGCTAGGATCGGGCCATCATGACTGCCACCCTCGTCGCCAAGGACCTCGCCGCCGCCCATGGCGAGCGCACCCTCTTCGCCGGTCTCGACCTCGTCGTCGCCCCCGGCGACGTCATCGGACTCGTCGGTGTGAACGGCGCCGGCAAGTCCACGCTGCTGCGCCTGCTCGCCGGACTGGACACCCCCGAGACCGGGGAGCTGCGGCTGTCGCCGCCCGCCGCGACCGTCGGCCACCTGCCGCAGGAGCCGGAGCGGCGGCCCGGCGAGTCCGTCCGGGAGTTCCTGGCGCGGCGGACCGGGGTGGCCGCCGCGCAGGCGGAGCTGGACGCGGCCACGCAGGGTCTGGTCGACGGCGCCCCCGGCGCGGACGACGCCTACGCGGAGGCGCTCGACCGGTGGCTCGGCCTCGGCGGGGCCGATCTCGACGACCGGGCCGAGGAGGTGGCCGCCGAGCTGGGGCTGGGCGTCGGCCTCGACCTGCCGATGACCGCGCTGTCCGGCGGGCAGGCCGCCCGGGCCGGCCTGGCCTCGCTGCTGCTGTCCCGCTACGACGTGTTCCTGCTGGACGAGCCGACCAACGACCTGGACCTGGACGGGCTGGAGCGGCTGGAGTCCTTCGTGCGGGGGCTGCGCGCCGGCACCGTGGTGATCAGCCACGACCGCGAGTTCCTCGCCCGCACCGTCACCAAGGTCCTCGAACTGGACCTGGCCCAGCAGCAGATCAACCTCTACGGCGGCGGCTACGACGCCTACCTGGAGGAGCGCGCCACGGCCCGCCGCCACGCCCGCGAGGAGTTCGAGGAGTACGCCGACAAGCGCGCGGCCCTGGAGTCCCGCGCCCTGATGCAGCGCAACTGGATGGACAAGGGCGTGCGCAACGCCCGCCGCAAGGCCACCGACAACGACAAGATCAGCCGCAAGCTGCGGGGCGAGACGAGCGAGAAGCAGGCCGCCAAGGCCCGGCAGACCCAGCGCGCCATCGAGCGGCTGGAGGTGGTGGAGGAGCCGCGCAAGGAGTGGGAGCTGCGCATGGAGATCGCGGCGGCCCCGCGCTCCGGCGCGGTGGTGGCCACGTTGCGCGAAGCGGCCGTCAAGCGGGGCGGGTTCGCGTTCGGCCCGGTGTCCTTGCAGATCGACTGGGCGGACCGGGTGGCGATCACCGGGGCCAACGGCGCGGGCAAGTCCACCCTGCTGGCGGCCCTGTTGGGCCGGCTCCCGCTGGACTCCGGCTCGGCCGCGCTCGGTCCGGGCGTGCTGGTGGGCGAGGTGGACCAGGCCCGCGGGCTGTTCCTGGGCGAGGAGAGCCTGCTGGAGGCGTTCTGCGCGGCGGTACCGGAGACCGAACCGGCCGACGTACGGACGCTGCTGGCCAAGTTCGGGCTGAAGGCGGCGCACGTGCTGCGGCCCGCGGCCACCCTCTCCCCCGGCGAGCGGACCCGGGCGGCCCTGGCGCTGCTCCAGGGCCGCGGGGTGAACCTGCTGGTGCTGGACGAGCCCACCAACCACCTGGACCTGCCGGCGATCGAGCAGCTGGAGTCGGCGCTGGAGTCCTACGAGGGCACCCTGCTGCTGGTCACGCACGACCGGCGGATGCTCGACGCGGTACGCACCGATCGGCGGCTGGTCGTCGCCGACGGTTCGGTCACCGAGGTCTGACCACCGCCGCGGCGGCACGCGCCCCGGCCGGACACCGACCGGGGCGGTCGCCGGCCGGCCGGCGACCGGGCGCCCTACCGTGCCTGGGGCGGGCGGCGCTTGCGGGCCATCTTCTGCGCGACCAGGGTGCGCGGGAGGTGGCGTACGGCGGTGGCGTACGCCTTGTAGCGCCAGCCGGTGATGCTGACCGGCCGGCGCAGGGCCAGGTCCTTCAGGGCCTGGGCGACCACCGCCTCCGGCCGCAGCCAGACCGTGTCGCGCAGGGCGCTGACATCCATGCCGGCGCGCTGCTGGAACTCGGTCCGGGTGAAGCCGGGCACCACCGCCAGGACCCGCACCCCGTACGGCGCCAGGTCCACGCGCAGGGACTCGCTGAACGCGGTCACCCAGGCCTTGGCGGCGCCGTAGGTGCCGGTCGGCAGCAGACCGGCCACGGAGGAGACGTTGAGGACGGCGCCGCGGCGCCGCTCGCGCAGGCCCGGGACGACGGCGTGGGTGAGCCGGAGCGGCACCTTGACCAGCAGGTCGAGCATCCGCTCCTCGTCCTCGACCGGGCTGTACGGGAACGGGGCGGGCAGGCCGAAGCCGGCGTTGTTGACCAGGACGTCCACCGGGCGACCGGGGTCGGCCAGGCGGCGGGCGACGGTGTCGAGGCCGGCCGGGTCCAGCAGGTCGGCGGGCAGCACCTCGGTGGCCACGCCGAATTCCCGGCCGAGGTCCTCGGCGACGGAGGTGAGGCGGTCCTTGTCGCGGGCGACGAGGACGAGGGCGCAGCCCTTGGCGGCGAAGCCGCGGGCGAAGGCCGCGCCGAGGCCGGTGCTGGCTCCGGTGATCAGGACGGTGGTGCTCAACGGTGGGGGTCGCTTTCCGGGTGGGTGAAGGAGTCCGTGGTCGGGGAGGCATAGGCCTGGGCAACGGCCACGAGGAACCGTTTCTCGTCGTCCAGTGCGCCGCCCGGTGCGCCGACGGAGACGGGCGGGACGGCCTGGCCGGAGCCGTCGGCGGCGTCGGAGCCGGGGCGCGGCAGGCCGTCGCGCCGGGTGCGCCGGGCCTCCTTCAGGACGCAGGCCAGGGCGGCCGCCTCGCGCCGGGGGCCGGGGACGCCGGCCTCGGTGACATGGCCGCGGGCGCGTTCGGGGACGCCGGGGGCGACGTACTCGCCGAGGACGAGGATGGCGTCGCGGGTCTCGATGACCTTGCGGTAGACCAGCAGGTTGCGCGGGACCGGCGGCCACAGGAGCTCCGCGAGGCGGGAGGACCGCGGCCGGGTCAGGGCCACGTGCGGCACGCTCTGGACCAGGTCGCGCCACAGCGGCCACAGCTGCCAGGCGGTGGTGGCGTCGGAGAGGATGCCGCGCAGGGTGTAGAGGGTGGGCACGAGGATGGCGGCGGCGCGCAGCAGTCCGTGCAGGTTCATCAGCAGCGGCATGTACGGCATCGCCCAGGTGCTGGCGAACAGCGCCTTGAGCAGGAACGCCAGCCAGAACAGCCCGGCCAGTGCGGTGCCGAGGCCGAACAGCCGCAGGCTCACGGCCAGGCCCCGGTTGTCGGCCCGTCGGCCGTAGCGCCAGCAGACGGACACGCAGGCGGTGTTGGCGAGCAGGTGGGCGCAGATCAGCACCAGCCAGTACGGCAGCGAGGGCACCGCTTCGCCCCCGGGCGGCATGGCGTGGGTGCCGTGGGCGGGCGCGGCGGCGTCCAGGGTGAGCAGGGCGGTCAGCAGGACGGCGGTGGTGACGCCCGAGGCGAGGCGCAGCCAGCGGCCGTGGGTGGCGGCGGCCACGAAGTAGAGGACGGCGCCGGCGGACAGGACGCCGACGAGGTTGCGGACCAGGCCGACGGTGTGGGAGCGGGCGGGGTCGCGCATCGCCGCGGCCACGACGTCGGGCAGGTTGAGGGTCATGGCGGCGGCCGCGGTGGCGACGGCCAGCAGCAGTCCGCGCTGCTGCGGGGAGCGCCAGGCCGCGGGCAGGCGCAGCAGGACCGCGATCCACAGGCACACCACGCTGGGCACGGCGAGGGCGTCGCCGAAGGCCTGGATCCCGGTCGCGGAGGGGTCAGGAGCCATGGGTGCCCCGGGGGTGGTAGCCCATGGCGGACTCCAGCTTGGCCAGGGTGTCCTGGGGCTCGGCGGCGGGCCGGAGGCCGGCGCGGGTGCGGATCATGCTGGCCAGCATCTCCGCCTCCTGCTCCTGGCGGGTGGTGTAGTTCGTGCGCCCGAGGATGACGGGGGCGGTGCCGTCGCCGGTCTCCTCGCCCTCCAGGGAGTTGTGGTCGAAGAGGATGTGGCCCAGCTCGTGGAGCACGATGTGCTCCTGGTGCACGGGGGTGGTCTGGGCCTCGTAGAAGACGTAGTCGGCCGTGGCGGTGCCCAGCCACAGGCCGCAGATGCCGGACTCGGCGGCTTCCCGGGGCAGCGGGTGCAGCACGATGGGGCGGCCGCGCCGCTCGGCGATCCGCTCGCACAGGGCGTCCAGGGAGAACGGGTGCGTCAGGTCCAGTTGGCCGAGAATGGCCTCACACCGTCTGCGCAGGCTGGGCGGCCGGAATGGCATGTTCTCTCTCTTCGGCCCCTCGCTCGGGCAGCGTGAATAGGCGTGATCGGTCGGCGGCATGACGTCCCGGGGGTGAGCGGGTCGGGGAAGGCGCCCGCGCGGCCGGGTCGGCGAACGGACGTTCCCCCATGCCTACCCATGTTCCCCTGCCCGGGCAACACAGGTGCCCAGGCAGGGGCCCTATTCGGCCATGCCCCGGCCGTCACGGACGGCCGGGGCGTCTCCGTACGCAAGGCTCCGTACGCCGTGGTCCGGACGCCCGGGTCCGGACGCCGGGGTCCGGGCGGCGGGTCTCAGCCGCGGCCCCGCTCGGGGCCGGTGAGGCCGGCCCGGCGCAGGGCGTCGGCCATGGCGCTGTTGACGGGGGCGGAGCCGCCGTCGCGGTCGCCGCGCCGCTGGCCGCCGCCGCGCTGCTGCGGGGGCCGGCCGCCGCCGCGCCGGTCGCCGCGGTCCTGGCGCTCGCCGCGGTCGCCGCGGTCGGCCCGGTCGGCGCGGTCCTGCCGGTCCTGGCGCGGCCGGGGCGCGCCGCCGGACGGGCGGTCGGCGGTGGCCTCGTCGTCCAGGCGCAGGGTGAGCGAGATCCGCTTGCGCGGGATGTCGACGTCCATGACCTTCACCCGGACGATGTCGCCGGGCTTGACCACGTCGCGCGGGTCCTTGACGAAGGTCTTCGACATCGCCGAGACGTGGACCAGGCCGTCCTGGTGGACGCCGATGTCCACGAAGGCGCCGAAGGCGGCGACATTGGTGACCACGCCTTCCAGCACCATCCCGGCCGCCAGGTCGCCGATCTTCTCGACGCCCTCCTTGAACGAGGCCGTCCTGAAGGCAGGTCGCGGGTCGCGGCCGGGCTTCTCCAGCTCGCGCAGGATGTCGGAGACGGTGGGCAGGCCGAAGGCCTCGGTGACGAACTCCTGCGGGCGCAGCGAGCGCAGCACGGCGGTGTTGCCGATGAGCGCGGCGACCTCGCCGCCGGAGGTCTTCACCATGGCGCGCACCACCGGGTAGGCCTCCGGGTGCACGCTGGAGGCGTCCAGCGGGTCGTCGCCGCCGCGGATGCGCAGGAAGCCGGCGCACTGCTCGTACGCCTTGGGGCCGAGCCTCGGCACGTCCTTGAGGGCCTTGCGGCTGCGGAAGGGGCCGTGGGCGTCGCGGTGGGCCACGATGTTCTCGGCGAGTCCGCCGCTGATGCCCGAGACCCGGGCGAGCAGCGGTGCGGAGGCGGTGTTGACGTCCACGCCGACACCGTTGACGCAGTCCTCGACGACGGCGTCGAGGGAGCGGGAGAGCTTCACCTCGGACAGGTCGTGCTGGTACTGGCCGACACCGATGGACTTCGGGTCGATCTTGACCAGTTCGGCGAGGGGGTCCTGGAGCCGGCGGGCGATGGAGACGGCGCCGCGCAGGGACACGTCCAGGTCCGGCAGTTCCTGCGAGGCGAAGGCGGAGGCCGAGTACACGGAGGCGCCGGCCTCGGAGACCATCACCTTGGTGAGGTTCAGCTCCGGGTGACGGGCGATGAGGTCGCCGGCGAGCTTGTCGGTCTCGCGGGAGGCGGTGCCGTTGCCGATGGCGACCAGCTCCACCTGGTGGGCGGCGGCGAGCCGGGCCAGCTTGGCGAGGGCCTCGTCCCAGCGGTTGGCGGGGACGTGCGGGTGAATGACGTCGGTGGCGACGACCTTGCCGGTGGCGTCGACCACGGCGACCTTCACGCCGGTGCGGTAGCCCGGGTCGAGGCCGAGGGTGGCGCGGGTGCCGGCGGGGGCGGCGAGCAGCAGGTCGCGCAGGTTGGCGGCGAAGACCCGGACCGCCTCGTCCTCGGCGGCGGCGCGCAGCCGCATCCGCAGGTCGATGCCGAGGTGGACCTGGATCTTGGTGCGCCAGGCCCAGCGGACGGTGTCGGCGAGCCACTTGTCGGCGGGGCGGCCCCGGTCGGCGACGCCGAAGCGGTGGGCGATGATCGGCTCGTACGAGGAGGGGCCGGGGGCGGCCCCGGCGTCGCGCTCCTCGGGCTCCAGGGTGAGGTCGAGGACGTCCTCCTTCTCGCCGCGCAGCATGGCGAGGACCCGGTGCGAGGGCAGGGCGGTGAAGGGCTCGGCGAAGTCGAAGTAGTCGGCGAACTTGGCGCCGGCCTCCTCCTTGCCCTCACGGACCTTGGCGGCGAGCCGGCCGCGGGTCCACATGCGTTCGCGCAGTTCGCCGATGAGGTCGGCGTCCTCGGCGAACTGCTCGGTGAGGATGGCCCGGGCGCCCTCCAGGGCGGCGGCCGGGTCGGCGACGCCCTTGTCGGGGTCGACGAAGGCGGCCGCGGCGGCGGCCGGCTCGACCGACGGGTCGGCGAGCAGGCCGTCGGCCAGCGGTTGCAGGCCGGCCTCGCGGGCGATCTGCGCCTTCGTGCGCCGCTTGGGCTTGAAGGGCAGGTAGATGTCCTCCAGCCGGGCCTTGGTGTCGGCCGCCCGGATCCGGGCCTCCAGCTCGGCGTCGAGCTTGCCCTGCTCGCGTACGGAGTCGAGGATCGCCGCGCGCCGGTCCTCCAGCTCGCGCAGATACCGCAGCCGCTCCTCCAGGGTGCGCAGCTGGGCGTCGTCGAGCATCTCGGTGGCTTCCTTGCGGTAGCGCGCGATGAACGGCACGGTGGAGCCGCCGTCGAGCAGCTCCACCGCGGCCTTGACCTGCCGCTCCCGTACGCCGAGCTCCTCGGCGATCCTGCCTTCGATGGACGTCGTCACGATCGGTCCTGCCTTCGTCTCCTGCGGGAAGGCTGTCATTGTGGCAGGTGGGGCCGACAGGACCGGACATGCGGTGCCGGAACGGGCCGTACCGGACCGGGTCAGGCCTTGCCGAAGAGGTCCGCGGGGAAGGCTCCGGCGCCGACGGCCCGCAGCACGAACCCGCCGCCGAGCTCGGCGAGCCGGGCCAGTCCCTCGGCGCCCAGGTGCTCGTAGGGGGCGGCGTCGAGGCGGTCGGTCTCGGCCTCCAGCCGTTCGCGCAGCTCCCGGCCGGCGTCGGTCAGTTCGCCGTCGGCGTCGAGCACCCCGCGCCCGCGCAGCCGCTCCTTGGCCCCGTCCAGGTCCTCCTGGGTCCAGCCGCGGGTGTTCTGGAGCCACTTGGCGGACATGCCCTTGCCGGTGGCGCTGTGGCTGACCAGGGCCTCGACGGGGTCGAGCTCCAGGTGGAGCAGGGCGACCACGTGCCCGTCGCCGCGGTGTTCGCGCAGCAGGGTGGCGGCGTGCCACAGGCGCAGGTGCGGTTCGGTGGGGACGGGCAGGTCGGCGTGGGCGGAGTACAGGGGGCGGGCGTGCCGGGTACAGCCCTCGGTGGCGCGCAGGGCGAGGTCGGCGGCCTCGGCCATGGCGGCGGAGGTGGCGGCCTCCTCGCCCAGCAGCCGGCGCAGGGTGGCGTCGGCGGCCCGGTAGCGGGCGGCGACGGCCTGCTCGGGGGTGACGGTCTCCCACACGGCGGGCAGGTGCCGGGAGAGCAGTGCGTGGCTGTAGTTGTAGAAGGCGGCGGCGACCACGCCGGGGCCGACGGCGCCCATCGCGGCGGAGCGGGCGGCCAGGTTGGTGGCGGTGGTGCTCTGCACGCCGAGGGCGGCGAACTCCTTGAAGGTGTCCGGGGAGAAGTAGACGGTGGCGTGCAGCGGGTTGATGGCGGCGTGCCAGGCACGGCGGGCGGCATGCGGCGGAAGCGTCATGCCGCGATCCTAAGCGACTGCTTGGTACGGAGAACAGCCCCGCCCCGGCCACCGGCCACCGGCCGGCGGCGGTGCGCAACCGCCCGCGGGGCCAAGATCATGACGGCCGAATGGCGATCGTGTGACAGCAGGGGCCATGGACATGACCCGAGGCCGCAGGGGTGAATACGGTCGAACGGAACGGCCCCACCTACCCCTTGGAGCATGCGTGTACCGCAGAGCGATCGCCCCTTCCGTGCTCGCCGCCTCCCTGCTGCTGGTGATCCCGGCATCCGCGGCGGGCTCGGTCCCGGGCGCCCCGGGCATCGGCGACCCCTACTACCCGGCCAGCGGCAACGGCGGATACGACGTCTCGCACTACGACCTGCGGCTCCAGTACCAGCCGCAGACCGACCTGCTGGAGGGCACGGCCACCCTGCTGGCCACGGCCGGGCAGGACCTGTCCCGCTTCAACCTGGACTTCGGCCTGGAGGTCAGCGAGGTCCGCGTCAACGGCCTCAAGGCCAAGTTCGCCCGCAGCGGCACCCAGGAGCTGGAGATCACCCCCGCTTCCGCGGTCAAGCGGGGCAAGCCGCTGACGGTCGTGGTCAAGTACGCCGGCAAGCCTTCGGAGTTCAAGGTCGACGGCTGGTCCGCCTGGCACCGCACTCCGGACGGCGGCGTCGCCGCCCAGGAGCCGGATTCGGCCATCTGGTGGTTCCCCAGCAACGACCACCCGCTGGACAAGGCGACGTTCGACGTCTCCGTGAACGTGCCGGACGGCACCCAGGCCATCAGCAACGGCGTGCTCCAGTCGACCAGTTCGCGGCTGGGCTGGACCCGGTACAACTGGCGGTCCAACAAGCCGCAGGCCACGTACCTGGCCACGCTCGCCATCGGCAAGTTCGACATCACCACCGACACCACGGCCAACGGCCTGCCGATCGTCAACGCGTACAGCAAGGACCTCGGCGACAACGCCGGCGCCGCACGGGCCAGCATCGAGCGCACCGGTGAGGTCACGGAGTGGCTGGAGGGGGTCTTCGGCCGCTACCCCTTCAACGCGCTGGGCGGCTACGTCCCCAACGTGACCAGCGGCTACGCCCTGGAGACGCAGACCCGGCCGTTCTACAGCCCGCGCCAGTTCGCGAACGGCGCGAACGTCTCGGTGGTCGTGCACGAGCTGGCCCACCAGTGGTACGGCGACAGCGTCTCCGTCGACGGCTGGAAGGACATCTGGATCAACGAGGGCTTCGCCCGCTACGCGCAGTGGCTGTGGTCGGAGAAGGAGGGCGAGGGCACCGCCCAGGAGCTCGCCGACTGGGCCTGGTCCATCCGCCCCGCCGAGGATGCGTTCTGGCAGGTCAAGCCGGGTGACCCGGGCCCGGAGAACCAGTTCCACGGGGCTGTCTACGACCGCGGTGCCATCGCCCTGCAGGCGCTGCGCAACGAGATCGGCGACGAGAAGTTCTTCCAGATCCTCAAGGGCTGGCCCACCGAGCACGCGTACGGCAACGCCAAGGTGGGCGACTTCGTGCGGTACGCGGAGAAGATCTCGGGCAAGCCGCTGGCCCAGCTGTTCGAGACCTGGCTGTACACCCCGGGCAAGCCGGCCGCGCCCACCCCCAAGTCCTCGGCCGCCTCGGCGCGTTCGTTCGCGGCGCCGCAGCAGAAGGACCTGGTGGAGCCGAAGTCGTGGAAGAAGATCGCGGCGACCGACTCGGTCCACGACCACGGCCACGGCCACTGACGCACCGTCCGGTCACGGGCGCGCCGGTACCTCGTCCCAGGTGCCGGCGCGCCACCGTGCCCGGGCCTCGCGCGCGATCGGCAGGTAGCGCAGCCGCTCGGGGAGCAGCGGCACCAGGACCCGGACGACCGCGCTGAACCGGCGCAGGGTGCGCTCCTGCGCCGGGGTCCACTCCAGGCCGACGGCTGCGCGGGCCTCGGGCGGCATGTAGCCGGCGGTGACGAAGGCCCGCAGGCGCAGGAACCACACCCGCAGCACGGGCCAGGTCAGCCGCAGCAGCAGCCGGACGGGGAGGGAACCGGCCGTCGGGCAGGGCAGCGGGACGTCGGTGGCCACCAGCTCGCGGGCGACCGCGGTGGGCTCGATCTCCTCGGCCAGCATCCGGTGGTAGTAGGGCCAGTACTCCTCGATGGTCTGCGGCATGTCCCGGTCGTGCAGGCCGAGGATCCGCCCCACCTGGAGCCACTCCTGGTAGAGCTGCCGTTCCTGGGCGGGGGTGAAGGGACGCAGCAGGTACCGGCCCGCGTGGCGGTAGATCGGGAAGCCCGTGGCGTGCACCCAGGCGTAGCACGCGGGGTCGAGGGCGTGGTAGCGGCGGCCGCGGGTGTCGGTGCCCTGGATGTCCCGGTGCAGCCGGCGCACCCGGCGGCCCTCCTCGACGGCTTCCTTGCCGCCGTACGTCCACAGCTGCACCGAGCGCAGCGAGCGCTCGCCGCGGCCCCAGGGGTCGGTCCGGAACACCGAGTAGGTGTCGACGCCCGCGGCGATGGCCGGGTGGGCGACCTGGAGGGTGAAGGCGGCGGGCAGCATCAGCAGCTGCCGGACGTCGCCGGAGAGCGTCCACAGCACGCCGCCGGGCGGGGGCGGCACGGGCTCGTCCCGCCGCCGGCCTGCCCCTCGGGGGGTGGCCTCCTGGGG
>NZ_RPRY01000022.1 GCF_003949795.1 Streptomyces sp. WAC06614 | reverse complement strand
GGCGGGGCCTGCTCCGGCCCGAGCCGGAGCAGGCCCCGCCCGCCGAGGAGCCGCCGCCCGCCGCCGAGGTCGTCGCGGAGGCCGCCCGCCCGGCCCCGCCGCGGCTCGCTCCGGCGGCGCACTTCCGGGTCCGCCCCTACCACTCCGTCGCGCTCCGACGCCACGGTCCCGACGGCCTGTCCACCGTGATGCTCATGGTCGTCGTCACCACCCCGGCCGTCCTCGCGGCGGCCGCGCTCCGGCCGCGCTCCAAGAGCCGCGGCTGACCGCGGCCTCCGCTCCACCGGCGTCCGCTCCCCGGACGTCCGCTCCACCGCTCGCACCGCAACACCCGACGGGAGACCCCTCGTGTCCGAATGGCTGGTCCTGGCCATCGCCATGGTGCTCGTCTGCGCCCTCGTCCTCGCCTTCACGGCGATCCGGCACCGCCGGGCCGCCGAGGACGAGGACACCAGTGAAACGCCCGACGTCATCGAGTACATGACGATGATGGTCGGCGTGGTCTACGCGATCGTCCTGGGCCTGGCCATCGCCGGCGTGTGGGAGGCGCGCGGGGCCGCCGAGGACAGCGTGCGGCGCGAGGCGCAGGCCCTGTACGAGGTCACGCAGCGCGCCGACGTCTACCCGGCCGCCGTCCGCGACCGCATCCGCGGCGAGGTGGACGCCTACGTCGCCCACACCGTCGGCGTCGACTGGCCCCGGATGACCGCGGGCGAGGCACAGACCGCCCAGGGCGCCGAACTCCTCGGCAAGCTGCGGGCCGACGTCACCCACCAGAGCCCCACCACCGAACTCCAGGCGCAGGCCTACCAGCCGCTGCTGGACCAGATCGCGGTGGCCGACGACGCCCGGCACAACCGCACCCAGAGCGACGAGACCACCCTGCCGGGCGTGGTGTGGTTCGGGCTGCTCACCGGGGGCGTGGTCACCATCGGGCTGATCTTCACCTTGCAGATCCGCCGGTCGGCCCGTGAACTGCTGCTGGCCGGCCTCTTCAGCGCGCTGATCGTCTTCCTGCTGTTCCTCGTCTGGAGCTTCGACGCGCCCTTCGGCCGGGACGGAATCGATTCGGCGGCCCCGTTCGCCGACCTCTTCCCCGCCCTCTCCCTCGCCTCCGGCGGGTGAGGGAGAGGCCGGCGTCGGCCGGGCTCAGGCTCCGGTGTCCGTCCGTTCCATGATCCGGCGCTCCTGCGCCGTCAGCGGCGGGGCCGTCGGCGGCACCCGTCGGGGGCCGCGGGCCACGGCCAGGGCCACCTCGGGCCGCAGCAGGGCGGTCGTCGGGCGGGACAGCGTCATCACGTCGAACAGCGCCCGCGACACCAGCGGCCGGCTGGTGGCCGTCAGCATCAGCCGGTCGACGTAGCGGCGCAGCGCCACCGATGCCCGGCCCGGCTGCCGGCCCCGGGCGCCCGGGTAGAGGATGTCCTGCGCCGTGGCCAGGTCCCAGGCGGTGGCCACGGGCCGGGCCACGGCCCGCTGCACCCGCCGGGCCAGGCCCGGAGCGGTCAGGCCGTGCTCGCGCAGCTCGGTGCGCAGGCCCAGGACGCCCTGGGCGGCCACCGACATGCCGTGCCCGTACACGGGGTTGTACGTGGCGACGGCGTCACCGACGACCACGAAGCCCTCGGGCCAGTTCCGGATCCGCTCGAAGAACGAGCGCTGGTTGACGGTGGCCCGGGTGACGACCACGTCGGTCAGCGGCTCGGCGTGCGCGATCAGCTGGCCGACCACCGGGTGGCGCACGCCGCGCGCGAAGGCCTCGAAGTCGTCCGTGGCCGCAGACGGCTGGCCGCCGCGGGTCCCGGACAGGGTCACCAGCCAGCGCCCGTCCTCGATCGGCATGATGGTCGCCGTCTGCCCGGGCACCGGCACCCGGGGGTCGGACTGGACGTTGACCAGCGGATAGGCCTCGGCGCCGGGCGGGGCCTGGAACATGCGGCTGGCATACGTCAGGCCGGAGTCCACCTCCTCCCGGTGCACGGGTCCCACGCCGAGCTCCGCCAGCAGCCGCGGTGCCCGGGAGCCGCGGCCGCCGGCGTCCACGACGAGGTCGGCGGACAGCGTCCGGGTGGCGCCGTCGGCCTCGCGGACACGGACCCCGGTGACCCGCTCGGCGCCGCCCTCCAGCCCGAGCAGCTCGGCCTGCTGGAGCACGGTGACCTCGGGCAGCAGCATCACCTGCTCGCGCAGGGTCCAGTCGAGCAGGTCCCGGCTGCACGCGATCAGGAACTGCGTCTCGGGGAAGCGCCCCAGCCAGCCGCTCGCCGACATCGACACCAGGCCCGTCGGCAGCGAGATCCGCCGTGCGCCGGCGGCCAGCCAGCGGGCGGTGGTGCCCGGCACCAGCTCCTCGATCGCCCGGGCCCCGCCCGACCACAGCATGTGCGCGTGGTGGGCCTGGGGCAGGCTGCGGCGCGGGGCCGGTCCCTCGGGCAGGACGTCGCGTTCGACGACGGTGACCCGCTCGGCGTGCTCGGCGAGCGCGGCGGCGGCCAGCATGCCGGCGAGTCCACCACCGACCACCACGGCGTGCCGGCCGGCGCGGGCGCCGCGAACCTGTCTGTGTGCTTCGCTCATCGGGGAAGGCTTCCTGTGGGGGCCGCGTGACGGCGGACCGCTTCGACTACGGGGGAATGACGCAGCGCGTAGGAGATGCGGACCAGGTCGCGCGGCCCCTCGCTCGGATCGGGGGCCGGGTCCACGTCCTCGGCCAGCAGCAGGCCCTCCGGGTCCGCGGTGCGCGCCTGGACGGCGGCCGCCACCATCGCGGCGTCCGCGACCGCCCGGGCCGTCTCCTCGTCCCCGCCCAGGTGCCGGGCCTGGGCGTACGCCTCGGCGCGGCGGGCCTGGTCGAAGTAGGGGCCGAGGTGCAGGAAGCCGTCGTGGATGTCCGACTCGCGCTGGAGGATGCGCAGTTCGGCGGGGGACCACCAGGACATCCGCACGCCCGGGGTGCTCAGCGGGCCGGCCTTCTGCAGTTCGTGCCACAGGGTGCCCAGCCGGCGGTACGTCGCCCAGGTCTGCCAGCTGTCGGAGACGCGCTGGCAGACCAGCGGCACGATGAACCCGATCGCGCTGATCAGCGCGCCGACGGAGGCGATCGGCGGGGCCACGTAGGTGCTGAAGTAGTCGAGGTCGACGCCCAGCCAGACGCCGAACACGGCGGTGAACTTGGTCGCGTCGTAGCTGAGGTTGAAGAAGTAGCCCACGACGATGACCGCCAGCCCGGCCCGCAGCCAGCCGCGCACCTGGAGCGACCAGCGCAGGCACAGGACCACCATCACCACGGCGGCCACGGTGTGCGCGGCGAGGTAGAGCACGATCATCTCGCGGATGTACGGCGTGGTGACGTAGTACGTGTCCAGGTCCCGCAGCCGTTCCTCGGGGGCGTCCCCCAGGGCGAAGAGCACGATCAGGGCCACCACCACGGCCCCGTAGCCGAGGATCCAGCGCCGGGAGATGCGCCGGGTCTCCTCGGGCGGGCCGCCGCGCCAGTTGACGATCAGCACGAGGCAGGAGGCGCTGAACGCGGTGATCAGGCAGTACACCAGCGGGGCGGAGACGTTGGGGATGCCCGTCCACCGGTTGACGGCGGCGATGGTGGGCGGCGCGGCGAAGGTGAAGACCGAGCCGGCCAGGAAGAGCAGGGCGCACACGGACCGCAGCAGCGGGTCGCGCCAGTTGCGCCGGAGTGCGGGCAGCTTGAAGGCGAGGGAGATCGCCATCGCCGCCGCCGGGATGTAGTAGTCCGAGCCTTTCAACGGTCGACCCTGTGCCCCCGGTACCCGAGGGACGCCTCGATGCGGCCGGCCAGTTCGTCGCGGTGCGCGGGCGCCCGGCTGGCGGAACCGGCCAGCCAGGGGCGGCACTTGCTGCCCAGCAGCAGCCCGAAGGTCTCGGCCTCGGTCTCCTCCCGGACGTCGGCGCGGGTGCGGGCCGCCACGCGGCGCACGGTCTCGCTGATGTCGGCCTCGTCGGACAGCAGCCGGGCCGCGACCGCCGCACCGTCCACGTGGTGGCTGCAGTGGCCGGCCTTCATGTGCCACAGCTCGTGACCGAGGATCACGAGCTGGTGGTCGGGGGCGGTGCGCTCCTCGATGACCACCAGGTCGCGGTCGGCCAGGTCCAGCCACAGGCCACTGGCGGTGCCCGCCGGGAACGCGGCCATCCGGAACTCGACCTTGCGGCCGCGGTGCTTGCTCATGCCGTCGCACAGGGCGGCGTAGAGGTCCACGGGCTCCACGGGGGCGGCGAGCGTGATGCCGGCCACCAGCTCCCCGCACAGCCGCCGTTGCTCTCTGCCTATGCTCACCGTTCTCCCCGTCGGCGCGGATCCGGATCAGGACTTGAGGGATCAGACCCAGGCGGGCGACCGGGTCAGGACTCGTTCGGTTTGACGCTTTCCAGGAGCATGTCCAGCCATTCCGCCACCTTGTCCCGGTGTTTGTCGCTGGGCAGTTGGGCAGCGCGCCAGGCGATGCCGCGCACTCCGTGGTTCTGCAGAAGTCTCGCCAACGGATCGTCCACCGAATCGCTTTCCGCCGGTACGGTTTCCCGTTCTCGCTCGCGCTCCCGCTCCCGACCTGCGAAATCCTGGAGAAGCTGCTGTTCGGTGCGCAGCAGGGCGTCGTTGAGCGCCTCTGCATCATGTGCGGTCAGGAATCCGGAATGGACGCCGAAGAAACGCTGGATCGCGTCGCAGTGCTCCATCGTGGGGCGGCGGTCGCCGTTGATCAGCGCACCGGCCTGCTGGCGCGACATCGCGGCGCCGTCGGCGATCTCCTGCTGGGTGTAGCGCCGGCCGTTGGGCTTGACCCGGGTGCGCCGCAGCAGGTCCAGGCGCTGCAGGAAACGGGCCTGGAGGTCGGGCTCACCGGCGGGACGGCCCTCCAGCAGGCTCTTGACCACGTCGACCGGGACCCCGGAGGCCTCCGAGAGCCGGCGTAGGTCGAAGACCTCGTTCTGGTCGCGTCCTAGCTTGTCCGCGAGTTCGGCCACCCGCGTGACGGTGGTCGCCAGGGGCACGCTGGCCACCGCGACGGGAGCCGGGAAGCCGTCTGTCACCAGTGGTTCTCCTAGATCGCGCGGGGCCGGGTCAGGGCACGGGACGGGCCCTTGGAGGCTAGCCGTTTCCCGGTACGAGGACTAGAACTTGCCACAGCTGTGGCGCGAACAAGCCGTCAAGAGGCTGGAATTGCCACAATAGTTGACACTCGAATGATTGCGGTAGCAGGATCGCCACACGGAAATGAAGATCCAGACCGTGAGAAGGGGGAGCTCTCGGTGCCACATCTCGCAGCGGTGGGCCCGTCCGACGGCCTCTCCCGGGTGGCCGGTGACGAGCGCCTGACGGGTGACGAGCACGGAGTGCGCGGTGCAGTGCGCTCGGAGCGACGCAAGGAGATTTTGCGACAACGGCGCGAGGAGCTGGGCCTGAGCCAGGAGGACGTCGCCGCCCGCCTGCGGATCAGCGTGCGCGCGTACGGCAACTGGGAACGCGGCCTGGTCAAGGAATGGACGGACCGCAAGCTGCTGGCCCTGGCCGAGGCCCTGGAGATGAGCGAGCGCCAGTGCTTCTGGCTGTTCCGCATCATGGTCGACCGCGACCCGCCGCCCACCTGGCACGCGGCCGAGGAGAACCGACTGCCCGACGACCCGGCCCAGCGCGACTACCTGCGCGACTACGCCGCGCTGATGGAGGCCGTGCCCTACCCGAGCTTCCTCGTCGACCACCGCTGGGACGTCGCGCTCACCAACTCCGCCTTCGACCAGCTCTTCCAGGCCGTCCGGCCGCACCCCACCGCGCTGCCGGACGACAACTTCCTGCGGTTCGTGCTGTTCCACCCGGACGCGGCCGCCGTGCTGGACGACCACGAACCGGCCTGGTGCGTGCCGCTGCTGGCCCAGTTCGCCACCGCGCTGGCCGCCGACCCCGACGACGAGGGGCTGCGCAGCATCCGCCAGGAAGTGGCCCGTGACCCCTTCATGGAGGCCGCCTACCGCTACGGCGTCCCGCACTGGCTGAGCACCTACGGTGCCGAGGCCGCCGAACGCGACGGAGCGGTGCTCGCCGTGCGCCACCCCGACCCGCGGCTGGGCGTCTCCCGGTGCCGGATGGTGGCCGAAAGCAGCCGTCAGCTCGACGCGATGGGACTCACCCGGATCACCCTGATCCTCTCGGCGCCGCAGGGCCTCCCGGCCGGTCCGGTGCCCACCACCGCCCTGCGCCCGCAGGCACCGCGGCTGCGCGCCGTACCGTCACCGGCCGAGTGATCCCGCGGCCGCCGGCCCTGGGACACTGGTGCCGTCGTGCCGTGCTCCGACGGTCCGTGCCGTGCCCGCGGGCACGCCGCGGGCCGTGCGCCGGCGCCGCCCCGCGGTCCGCCGTGGCGTCCGTGCCGCCGTTCGTGTCACCGATCGTGGCACGGAACGCGGCGCGCGCCGTGTCACCGATCGTGGCATCGGACGGGCGGCCCCGCCCGCCCCGGCACGGCGCGGTGACCGGTGGCGCCACCAGGCGCGGACGAAGGGCGGTAGGAACGTGCGGCTGACCATCCTCGGCGGGGGCGGATTCCGCGTCCCGCTCGTCCACGGAGCCCTGCTCGGCGATCGGGCCGAGGGGCGGATCCGCCAGGTCACCCTCTACGACACCGATCCCGCCCGGCTCGCCGCCATGGCCCGGGTCCTCGCCGACCAGACCGCGGCCGCCGGCCTGCCCGACGCCCCGGCCGTCACCGCCACCGGCGACCTCGACGAGGCCCTGCGCGGCGCCGACTTCGTCTTCTCCGCCATCCGTGTCGGCGGGCTCGACGGACGCGCCGCCGACGAGCGGGTGGCCCTCGGCCTCGGGGTGCTCGGCCAGGAGACCGTGGGCGCGGGCGGGATCGCGTACGGGCTGCGCACCGTGCCGGTGGCCCGGGAGCTCGCCCGCCGGATCGCCCGGACCGCCCCCGACGCCTGGGTCATCAACTTCACCAACCCGGCCGGACTGGTCACCGAGGCCATGGCCGAGGAGCTCGGCGACCGGGTCATCGGCATCTGCGACTCCCCGGTCGGGCTCGGCCGGCGCATCGCCCGGCTGCTGGGAGTGCGCCCGGAGGAGGCCTGGATCGACTACGTCGGCCTCAACCACCTCGGCTGGGTCCGCGGGCTGCGGGTGCGCGGCCGGGACGAACTGCCCCGGCTGCTGGCCGACACCGCCGCCCTGGAGTCCTTCGAGGAGGGCCGGCTGTTCGGCGCCGACTGGCTGCGCTCGCTCGGCGCGATCCCCAACGAGTACCTGCACTACTACTACTTCAACCGCGAGACGGTACGGGCGTACCAGGAGGCCGAGCGGACCCGCGGCGCCTTCCTGCGCGACCAGCAGGCCGCCTTCTACGCCGAGGCCGGCCGCCCCGCCCTGCCCCCCGGCGCGGCCCTGGCCGCGTGGGACCGCGCCCGCGCCGAGCGGGAGGCCACGTACATGGCCGAGAACCGCGAGGCGGCCGGCGCCGGCGAGCGCGAGGAGAGCGACCTGGAGTCCGGCGGCTACGAGCGGGTGGCCCTGGCCCTGATGCGGGCCATCGCCCGGGACGAGCGGACCACCTTGATCCTCAACGTCCGCGGCCGCGGGATCCTCGCTCCCCTGGACGCCGCGGCGGTGATCGAGGTGCCCTGCCTGGTCGACGCGAACGGCGCCCACCCGGTCGCCGTCGACCCGCTGCCGTACCACGCGACCGGCCTGGTGACCGCGGTCAAGGCCGTGGAGCGGGCGGTGCTCCGGGCCGCCGCGAGCGGTTCCCGGGCCGACGCGGTCACGGCGTTCGCGCTGCACCCCCTGGTGGACTCGGTGGCGGTGGCCCGGCGGCTGGTCGACGGTTACGCGGCCGCCCACCCCGGCCTGGCCCACCTGCGCTGACACCCGGCCGGACGGGCGTCGCCCGGGTGGCGTAGTGCCGCATGCGGGGCGGCGGGGGCCGCGTGAGAGTGCGAGATGTGACCACTGCCCCCGCCGTCGCCCAGGCCCCGCCCGTCCTGGAGCGGCGGCAGCGCGACATCGTCTTCGGCACGATCATGCTGGGCGTGCTCCTGGCCGCGCTGGACCAGACCATCGTCGGCACGGCGCTGCCCACGATCGTCGCGGACCTGGGCGGCGGGGACCACATGTCGTGGGTGGTCACCTCGTACCTGCTGATGGAGACCATCGCCACCGTGCTGGTGGGCAAGTTCGGCGACCTCTTCGGCCGGAAGGTCGTCTTCCAGACCTCCGCGGTCGTCTTCATCGGCGGCTCCTTCCTGTGCGGCCTCGCCTCGAACATGACCCTGCTGATCCTGTGGCGCGGTGTGCAGGGCGTCGGCGCCGGCGGCCTGATGGTCACCTCCATGGCCCTGATCGCCGACGTCGTCCCGCTGCGCGAGCGGGGTGCGTACCAGGGCGCCATCGGCGCGGTGTTCGGCGTGGCGACCGTCATCGGACCGCTGCTGGGCGGGCTGTTCACCGACCAGCTCAGCTGGCGCTGGTGCTTCTACGTCAACGTGCCGGTCGCGATCCTGGTCGTGGTCGCGGCGGCCCGGACCATCCCGTCGGTGCGCGCGGCTGCCCGTCCCGTGATCGACTACCTCGGCATCGCCCTGGTCTCCGTGGGCTCGGGCGCGCTGATCCTGGCCACCAGCTGGGGCGGCAACGAGTACGCCTGGAGTTCGGCCGTCGTCGTCGGGCTGTTCGTGCTCGGCGCGGTCGCCCTCGCGCTGTTCTGCCTGGCCGAGACCCGGGCCGCCGAGCCGATGCTGCCGATGCGGTTGTTCCGGAACCCGGTCTTCACCGTCTGCTCGGTGCTCAGCTTCGTCGTCGGCTTCGCCATGCTCGGCGCCATGACCTTCCTGCCGACCTACCTCCAGTACGTCGACGGGGACTCGGCCGTGGTCTCCGGCGTACGGACCCTGCCGCTGGTCGTCGGGCTGCTGCTGTGCTCGGTCCTCAGCGGCACCGTCACGGGCCGCACCGGCCGCTACCGGATCTTCCCCATCGTCGGCTCGCTGGTGATGGCCCTCGGGCTCTTCCTGCTCTCGCGGATGCGGCCGGGCACCAGCGCCTGGCTGGAGTCCGGCTACATGTTCGTCCTCGGCGCCGGCATCGGGCTGTCCATGCAGGTGCTGACCATCGCCGTGCAGAACACCGCCGAGTACGCCGACCTGGGCACCGCCACCTCCGGCGTCACCTTCTTCCGCACCCTCGGCAGTTCCTTCGGCACCGCCGTCTTCGGCACCATCTACGCGGGCCGGCTCGGCCCCGAGCTGCGGACGGGCGTGGCCGAGGCGGCCCGCCTGACCGGGGAGGACCCGGCGCGGCTGGCCGCCGCCGCGTCGAGCCCGGCCGGGGTGCGCGGGCTCGACCCGGTGGCACGGGCCCCGGTCGTCGACGCGTACGCCGACACCCTGCACACGGTGTTCCTGTGGACCGTGCCGGTGGCCCTGGTGGGCTTCGTCGTCGCGCTGTTCCTCAAACAGGTGCGGCTGCGCGACTCGGCCCGGGCGGCCTCCGCCGACATGGGCGACGGCTTCGGCTCCCCGGCCACCGCCTCGGGGGACTCGGCCAAGCTGCTGGAACTGGCCGTGGGCAAGCTGATCCGGGGCATGGACCCGGAGACCGCCCGCCGGATCGTCACGGAGTCCGACACCCGGCTCGACATCGCCGGCGCCTGGGCGGTGATGCAGGTGGACCTGATGACCCGGACGGTCGGCCATGCGGGTCTGTCGATGATCGCGGCCCGGCGCCGGCTGCCGCCCGAGGTGCTGGTGCCCGTCTTCGACCGGATGACCGAGGAGGGCTTCCTCACCAACGAGGGCCCGTACTTCTCCCTCACCGTCGCCGGCGAGCGGGAGGCCGGGGTGATCTCCCGGGCCTGGGCCGACTGGCTGGCCGCGGAGCTCGAACGCGACCGCGGCCGGCCGTCGGACGACCAGCTCCGGGTCGCGGTCGACGCCATCGCCAAGCGGTTGCTGGCCGAGGACCTGCGCGAGGGCACCTTCGCCCCCCGCCCGGCGGCAGCCGCGCAGGCCTGAGGGGCCTACGGAGTGCCGGCCGGCCCGAGCGGATAGTCGTACGAAGGGACCTCCGGGAGCTGGGGGAGGCCGGGGCGCCAGGTGCGCAGGACGGCCGCCGAGGGGGCGTAGAGGGCCGACGGGATCTCGGCCGGGGCGAACCACTCCCACCGGGCGATCTTGTGCGGCTCGGTGACGGTGGGCGTGCCCTCGGCGGACCGGGTCACCGCGGCGGCGGTCAGCCGGGTCACCGCGGAGCCCGCCTCGATCTGCACGGCGAGCACCTCGATGTCCTCCGGCTCCACCCGCAGGGCGGTCTCCTCGGCGAGCTCCCGGGCAGCGGCCCGCTCGAAGTCCTCGCCGGGGTCCACCTTGCCGCCGGGCAGCTCCCAGCGGCCGTCGTGGGCCCGGCCGAGCAGCACCCGGCCGTCCGCGCCGAGCACGATCAGGCCCACGCCGACGACGGCGTTGGGCTGCGGGACGGCCCGCTCGGGGCGCTCACGGTCGGGGCGGGGTGCGGCGGTGGTCATGGACGTGGTCCTTCCGTTCACGGGATCCTCGACACCGATCTTGCCAACCGCCGGCGTGCCGACCGCGGCCGACGGCCGGTCCGGGTGCGGTCGGGCGTGGCCGGGTGCGGCCGGGTGTTTCGGACGGGCCGGGGGAGCGCAGGCTCAGACCGTTCGGCGATCGGTGTGATCGTCGTACGACGGTGAGTCGTCGGACGCGGGGACACGGGGGGCCTCATGGCACATCTGCTGGTGGTCGGCGGCGGTATCGGGGGGCTGGCGACCGCCTTGCTGGCCGCGCGCAACGGGCACACCGCCGAACTGTTCGAGCGCGACACCCGGGCCCCCGGGGCCGCCCTGGACCGGGACTTCTTCGGCTGGCACCGGCCCGCCGTACCGCAGGCGAACCAGCCGCACACCTTCCTCGGCGCGGCCCGCACCGTCCTGCGCGAGGAACTGCCCGACGTGCACGCCGAGATGCTCCGGCTCGGCGCCCGCGAACGGCACGAGCTGGACTGGTTCGACGTACGGCCCCCCGCCCGGCCCGGGGACGAGGACCTGGTGATGCTCCAGGCCCGGCGGATCGTGCTGGAGAGCGCCCTGGCCACGGCCCTGCGCGCCGAGCCCGGCGTGGTCCGCCGCTACGGGGAACCGGTGACCGGGCTGGTCACCGCGTCCGGGCCGGAGGTGCCGCGCGTGACGGGCCTGCGCACGGACGCCGGCACGTACGGCGGTGACCTGGTGGTGGACGCGGGCGGGCGGCGCGGCGCCGCCGAACGCTGGCTGGCCGCGGCCGGCTGCCGGCCCGCCGTGGTGGAGCGGCACCGCACCGGGCTCGCGTACTTCTGCCGCTGGTACCGGCTCCCGGCGGGCACGGCCGAGGGGCCGCGCCGCCCCTGGAGCGTGGCCGGCGGAACCTTCGCCGGCTGCGCGGTCTTCCCCGCCGACAACCGCATCTTCGCGGTCGCCCTGTTCGTCCACACCGACGACCCGACCCGTACGGCCCTGCGCGACCCCGCCGTCTTCGAGGCGGCGGCCCGCTGCTTCGCACCCGGGCAGACCTGGCTGGACCTGGGCGCCGAGCCGCTGTCGGAGGTGTGGGCCGCGGCCGGGCTGGACAACCGTTGGTGCGCCCTGGTGGACGAGCTCGGCCCGGTCGTGACCGGCTTCGTCCCCGTCGGCGACAGCCTCACGCACACCAATCCCACCCTCGCCCAGGGCTCCTCGCTCGCCCTGTGGGCCGCCTCGCGCGTCGCCCGTACCGCGGCGCACCCGGACCCCGGCTCGGCCCCGTACGCCGCGGCCCACCACGCGTGGGCCGTACGGACGCTCAAGCCGTGGTTCGACTTCCAGGTCGGGGCCGACGCGGCCGTCGGCGAGCGCTACGCCACCCGGGCCGTGCGCACGGGTGCCGCCCGCGAGGCCGCGGCCCTGTTCGACTGCGCCCTGGACGACCCCGAGGTGATGCGGGCCCGGGCCGGCGTCCGTCACCTGGCGCAGGCCCCGGAGCGGGCCTACGCGGACCCGCGCATCCGGGCCCGGGTCGCCGCATGGCTCGCGGACCGGCCGGACTACGTCCCCGGCGCCGCCGGGCCGGACCGGGAGACGTGGGAGAAGGTCACCGGGGCGGGGTCGTGAAGACGTGGGCCGGCACCCAGCGGCTGCCGCCGTGCTCGACGAGGGTGTCGATCAACTGCTTGCGCTGCTGCTTGCTCAAAGGGCCCAGGACGGCCAGGGCGACCCGCCCGGACGGCCGTTGCGTGAGCATGCCGGTCTTGGCGTAGGGCCAGCCGGCGGGGCCCGGCACGGCAGGCAGCGGTGCCTCGGGCGCCGGATCGATGTGGAGGCCGGTGAACCTGCCGAGCTGCCGGCCCTGGATCTCCTCGACGGCCACGCGCTGGATGCCGCTCCACGCGAGGTGCCGGCGCTGCGCGGCGTCGGTGATCGTGATGCCGTGCGGCCCCACCTCCAGGCCCCAGGGTTTCCCGCGGACCCGGCCGTAGTGCAGTTCGGTCGCGGCCGCGAGGAGAGTGCCGACCACGAACGCGAGACCGACGGCCAGCACGAACATGCCGACGGCGATGGCTCCTCCGAGGGCGAGGGCGGTCCCTGCCGCGCATCCCCCCAGCCCGAGCAGGTGCACCGGCCTGAGCTCCGAGGCCCCGTACGCACGCAGTGGCTCCCGGCCGGTCCAGGAGGTCTGGAAGGTGGTCACCGTGCGGAGGGCGGGCGGCTGCTCCGGCGGGGCGAACCGGCGGGGGCTCGCGATCCGCGCCGGCCGGGCGACGACGGTCCGAGCCGCCTGCGCGAACCGGCCGAGCAGCACGTGGCGCTCGGCATCGGCTTCGGCTGCGGCATCGGCTCCGGTCCTGGAGCCTTGTCCGGTCCCGGCTCCGGCCGGCCCCCGGAGGGCCTGGAGGCGCTCGCGGACTCCGCGGGCGCTCGCCGGCCGCCCGGCCGGGTCCCGCGCGAGCAGCTCCGCGACCAGCGCGGCCAGTTCCGGCGGCAGGCCCGGGCGTACGGTGGCCAGGCGGGGCGCGTCCTCGTCGAGCTTCTGGCGGATCACGGCCAGCGGGTGGTGCCCGGTGAACGGCGGCCGGCCGGTCAGCAGGGTGAACAGCACGGACCCGAGCGCGTAGAGGTCGGACCGCTCGTCGCCCCGCGCGGACAGGAACTGCTCCGGCGCGCCGTACTCGGCCGTCCCGGCCGGGGTCAGCTGCGAGGAGCGGGCCAGGGTGGCGAACGCGGTCTGCAGGAACCCGGCGATGCCGAAGTCGACCACCTTCACCTCGTGCTCGGCGGTGAGCATCACGTTGTGCGGCTTGATGTCGTAGTGCACCACGCCCGCCCGGTGCGCGGCGACCAGCGCGGTGCAGATCCCCTCGGCCAGCGCCAGCGCCTCGGCGAGGGGCAGCGGCTGCCCGGCGCGCACGTACTCGCTGAGCGGCCGGCCGTCGACCTTCTCCATCACGAGGTACAGCACGTCCTCGTGCGTCCCGCGGTCGTACATCGCGGCGACGTTCGGATGGTTGATCTGGGCCGCCGCCACCGCCTCCCGCTCGAACCGCTGCGCGAGCTCCGGCACGGTGGCGTGGTCGAGGACCAGCATCTTCACCGCGACGTCCCGGTGCAGGCTGCGGTCCCGCGCCGCCCACACCTCGCCCATCCCGCCCCGGCCCAGTCGCTTGACCAACTCGTAGCGACCGGCGATCAGTTCCCCGTTCTCCATGGCGTCCAGCATCGCCCGGCGGGAAGGCCTCCACAACGAAGTTGCACGGGTTTGCAAGGGCCTCAGGCCCCTCCCGGCCCCCCGCCCCCGAGCACCTCGGCCAGGTCGTAGCGGACGACCTCCGTGAGCTGGGCGTACGTGCAGCTCTCCGGGGTGCGGTCGGGGCGCCAGCGGCGCCACTGGGCCGTGTGGCGGAAGCGGTCGCCCTCCATGTGGTCGTAGGCGACCTCGCAGACCCGGTCCGGGCGCAGCGGGATCCAGGACAGGTCCTTCTTGCCGGTCCAGCGGCTCTGGGCGCCGGGCAGCCGGGCGGTCTCGTGGGCGCTCTCGTCCGTCCAGGCGGCCCAGGGGTGGGCGGCGGCCGCGTCGCCCTCCAGCAGCAGGGGGGCCAGTTCGTCCACCAGCTCGGCGCGGCGCTTCATGGGGAAGGCGGCGCACACGCCCACGTGCTGGAGGGCGCCGTGGTCGTCGTACAGGCCGAGCAGGAGCGATCCGATGATCGGACCGCTCTTGTGGAAACGGTAGCCGGCGACGACGACGTCGGCCGTACGCTCGTGCTTGATCTTGAACATGAGGCGTGCGTCGGGCCGGTAGGGCAGGTCGAGGGGTTTGGCGATCACCCCGTCGAGCCCGGCGCCTTCGAACTGCTCGAACCACTGCTGCGCGAGGTCGCGGTCGGTGGTCGCGGGCGCGAGATGGACGGGGGGCCGGGCCGTGGACAGGACCTGGGTGAGGGCGGTGCGCCGCTCGGTGAGCGGGGTGTCGAGCAGGGACGCGTCGCCGAGGGCGAGGAGGTCGAAGGCCACGAAGCTGGCCGGGGTCGATCCGGCGAGCAGGCGGACGCGCGAGGCGGCGGGGTGGATCCGTTCGGTCAGGCGGTCGAAGTCCAGCCGCCCGCCCTGAACGATCACGATCTCGCCGTCCACCACGCAGCGGGCGGGCAGGTTCTCCTTCAGGGCCGCCACCAGCTCGGGGAAGTAGCGGGTCAGCGTCTTGCCGGTGCGGCTGCCGATCTCGACCTCGTCACCGTCACGGTGCACGATCGCCCGGAAGCCGTCCCACTTGGCCTCGTACTGCATGCCCGGCGGGATCCTGGTCACGGACTTGGCGAGCATCGGCTTCACGGGCGGCATCACGGGCAGATCCATGCCATCGATTCTGCGGTGATACGGACGGGCTCGCCCGGTATGCGGGGCCCGGGGGACGGGCCTACCGTGGCGCACATGGGTGCATCCGGTAAAGCGATCGAGCTGGACGCGGGCGGGCGGACGGTACGGCTGTCCAACCCGGACAAGGTGTACTTCCCCGAGCGCGGACTGACGAAGCTGGACGTCGCCCGGTACTACCTCGCCGTGGCCGAGGGCATCACCCGGGCGCTGCGCGACCGGCCGACCACGCTGGAGCGCTACCCGGACGGGGTGGAGGGGGAGTCGTTCTTCCAGAAGCGGGCACCCAAGAACCTGCCGGACTGGATCCCGACCGCCCACATCGCCTTCCCCAGCGGGCGCACCGCCGACGAGATCTGCCCGACCGAGCCGGCCGCCGTGCTGTGGGCGGCCAACCTCGGCTGTCTGACGTTCCACCCCTGGCCGGTGCGCCGCGAGGACACCGACCGGCCGGACGAGCTGCGGATCGACCTCGACCCGCAGCCGGGCACCGACTACCACCACGCGGTGATCGCCGCCCACGAGCTGCGCGAGGTGCTGGAGGAGCTCGGCCTGCGCGGCTGGCCCAAGACCTCCGGCGGCCGGGGCCTGCACGTCTTCGTGCCGATCGCGCCGCGCTGGACGTTCACCGAGGTCCGGCGCTGCGCGATCGCCATCGGCCGGGAGCTGGAGCAGCGCATGCCGGGGCGGGTCACCACGGCCTGGTGGAAGGAGGAGCGGGGCGAGCGGATCTTCGTGGACTACAACCAGACGGCCCGCGACCGCACCATCGCCTCCGCCTACTCCGTCCGGCCCCGCCCGCACGCCCCCGTGTCGGCCCCGCTGCGCTGGTCCGAACTGGACTCGGCCGAGCCCCGGGACTTCGACATCACCACCATGCCCACCCGCTACGCCGAGCTCGGCGACCTCCACGCGGACATGGACGAGCACGCCTTCACCCTGGAAGCGGCGCTGGAACTGGCCGAACGCCACGAGCACGACCACGGCCTGGGCGACATGCCCTACCCCCCGGACTATCCGAAGATGCCGGGCGAGCCCAAACGGGTCCAGCCGAGCCGGGCCCGGAAGGAGGGCACGGACGGGGAGTGACCGCCGTCCGGCGCGCGTCGCCCGGCGGCGTTGTCAGTGTCCTGTGGGATGCTCGGGGAGCCGGCCGGGAGCGGGGCATCGACGTGCATGGACGCGCGTTGATCGGTCGTTGATCCGTCGTTGATCGGGGCCGCGCAGGATCGGCGCATGGCGATCAACACGAGCACCACCACCGCACCTGCTTGGCACGAACTCGCACTCTGCGCGCAGACGGGCCCGGAGTTCTTCTTCCCCGAGCCGGGGACCTCGGTCCGGGACGCGAAGCGGCTGTGCGGGGCGTGCGAGGGGCGCGCGGGGTGCTTGGAGTACGCCCTCGCCAACGACGAGCGGTTCGGGGTGTGGGGCGGCCTGTCCGAGACCGAGCGGCACGCCCTGCGGCCGCGGTCCCGTCGCTGACGGCGACGACCCCCTGACACCGAAGAACAGGGCCGGGCCCCTGGGAGGGCGATACCCCCGGTAGGGCGATACCCCCGGTAGGGCGATACCCCCGGTAGGGCGGGTGCCGCTACCAGGGGTGGCGCGGGCGCGGATCAGCCCTTGCGGGCCGCCAGGCGGGCGGCGCGGGCGGCCAGCCGCTCGTCGAACTTGCGGGCCTCGGAGTCCAGGCCGTTCAGGAACAGCCCCAGCTCCTCCTGCGCCTTCTGCCCCTCCGGGCCCAGGCCCTTGATCTCCATGACCTTCAGGAACCGCAGCACCGGCGCCAGCACGTCGTCGTGGTGGATCCGCAGGTTGTAGATCCCGCCGATGGCCATCTGCGCGGCGGCCCGCTCGAAGCCGGGCATGCCGTGACCGGGCATCCGGAAGTTGACCACCACGTCGCGCACGGCCTGCATGGTGAGGTCCGGGGCGAGCTCGAAGGCCGCACCCAGCAGGTTGCGGTAGAAGATCATGTGCAGGTTCTCGTCGGTCGCGATGCGCGCGAGCATCCGGTCGCAGACCGGGTCGCCCGACTGGTGACCGGTGTTGCGGTGCGAGATGCGGGTGGCGAGCTCCTGGAAGGCGACGTAGGCCACCGAGTGCAGCATCGAGTGGCGGTTGTCGGACTCGAAGCCCTCCGACATGTGCGCCATCCGGAACTCTTCCAGCTTGTCCGGGTCCACGGCGCGCGAGGCCAGCAGGTAGTCGCGCATCACGATGCCGTGGCGGCCCTCCTCGGCGGTCCACCGGTGCACCCAGGTGCCCCAGGCGCCGTCCCGGCCGAAGAGGGTCGCGATCTCGTGGTGGTAGCTGGGCAGGTTGTCCTCGGTGAGGAGGTTGACCACCAGGGCGATCCGGCCGACGTCCGTGACCTTGGACTGGCCCGGCTCCCAGGCTTCGCCGTCCTCGAAGAAGCCCGGGAAGTTCCGCCCGTCGCCCCACGGCACGTACTCGTGCGGCATCCAGTCCTTGACGACCTTCAGGTGGCGGTTGAGCTCCTTCTCCACCACCTCTTCCAGCGCGTACAGCAGCTTGGCGTCGGTCCACGCCTGCGAGCTGCCGAGGTGGGGAGAGGTGATCGTCACGGGTGCTCCTGGGGACAAGCGAATTACCTACGGTTCCGTAGCCTACGACCCCGTAGGTTAAGCGCGTCGTGAAGGCCAGCCAAGCCCCAGGGGTAGGTATGGACCCTTACATTCGGTTATGTCCGCAGTTGAGGGCCGCCCTCGCGTGTGAAAGGCGGCCCTCCGGATTTCACATCATGGTCCGGACCTCCTCCACCGACGTCGGCCGCAGCCCGTCGGCGTCGAGCAGCATCCAGCGGGTGATCCCGACCGACTCCAGGAACGCCAGGTCGTGGCTGGCCACCAGCAGGGCGCCCTCGTACCCGTCCAGCGCCCCGGCCAGGTGCCCCACGCTCGCCAGGTCGAGGTTGTTGGTCGGTTCGTCCAGCATCAGCAGCTGCGGGGCCGGCTCGGCCAGCAGCAGGGCCGCCAGCGTCGCCCGGAAGCGTTCACCGCCGGACAGGGTGCCGGCCGGTCGGTCGCCGCGGGCGCCCCGGAACAGGAAGTGCGCCAGCCGCGCCCGGATCCGGTTCTGCGTGGCCTCCGGCGCGAAGCGCGCCGCGTTCTCCACCACCGTCCGCTCGTCGTCCAGTACGTCCAGGCGCTGCGGAAGGTAGCGGGCGGGCACGTGCGTGACCGCCTCCCCGGCCGCCGGCGCCAGCAGCCCGGCCACCGTGCGCAGCAGGGTGGTCTTGCCGGCCCCGTTGCGGCCCACCAGGGCGATCCGTTCCGGGCCGCGCACCTCCCACTCGGCCGGCAGCCGCGGCCCGTGGGCCAGGCGCAGCCCCGTCAGGGTCAGCACGATGCGGCCGGGAGGCACCCGGGTGGCCGGCAGCTCGACCCGGATCTCGGCGTCCTCGCGGACCGCCTCGCGGGCCTGGTCGAGCCGTTCGCGGGCCTGCGCCAGCCGGTCCTGCTGGGTGGCGCGCAGCTTCCCGGCCGACTCCTGGGCGGACCGCTTGAGGTTGCCGGCGAGGATCTTGGGTGCCCGCCGGTTCTCCTCCATCTTCTGCGCGTAGCGCTTGCGCCGGGCCAAGGTGACCTGGGTCTCGGCGAGTTCGCGCCGCTGCCGCTGGACGTCGGCCTCGGCGGCGCGCACTCCGCGCAGCGCCGCTTCCTGCTCGGCGGCGACCTGTTCCTCGTACGCCGTGAAGTTGCCTCCGTACCAGCGGACTTCGCCGTCGCGGAGCTCGGCGATCTGATCGACCCGCTCCAGCAGCTCGCGGTCGTGGCTGACCAGGATCAGCACACCGGGCCAGGCGTCGACGGCCGCGTAGAGGCGGCTGCGGGCGCGCAGGTCCAGGTTGTTGGTGGGCTCGTCGAGCAGCAGGACGTCGGGGCGGGCCAGCAGCAGGGCGGCCAGCCGCAGCAGGACGGACTCGCCGCCGGACAGCTCGCCGACGGTCCGGTCCAGGGCCCCGGCGTGCGGGGCCAGTCCGAGCTGGGAGAGCAGGGCGAGGGCCCGTTCCTCGACGTCCCAGTCGTCGCCCACGGCCGCGAGGTTCTCCTCGGTGACCTCGCCCGCCTCGACGGCGTGCAGGGCGGCCCGGGTCGCGGCGATCCCGAGCGCCTGGTCCACCCGGAGGGCGGTGTCGAGGGTGACGTCCTGCGGGAGGTACCCGACGGAACCGGCGGTGGAGAGGTGCCCCGCGGTGGGCACGAGTTCACCGGCGATCAGCTTCAACAGGGTCGACTTGCCTGACCCGTTGACCCCGATCAGTCCGGTGCGGCCGGGGCCGACGGCGAGCTGGAGCCCGTCGAGGACGGGCGTGCCGTCGGGCCAGTCGAAGGTCAGGGCGGAGCAGGTGACGTAGGCAGGGGTGTGCACATGGGCATGGCTCATGGAGGCCTCCAGGTTGCGGGAATGGTGCGGTGCAACGTGGGGAGACACCGGGGCGTACGGATGCACGGGCGCAGGGATGCGCCGGGTGCACGGGTCCTACCGGGCGCGGGCGCAGGGACGCACGAGGGGCTCAGGGCGCGGGCGCATGCAGGCACGGGGCGCGCGGGGTACGGGCGTACGGGTGCGGGTGTCTCGGACCTCAGTAGTGCAACGTCCTGCTCCGATCGGACGGGGATGGGCCGTGATCGAAGCTAGGCCTGTCGCGCGGGGCCCGCAACGCAATTACGGGCCGAGGGCGCGCGGCCGCGGCTCAGCGGGAGTCGCGCATCAGTTCCGCCAGACCGTGGTCCACGTCCAGGTAGAGGTGCTCCAGGCCCGGCGGGACCACCTCCGCGGTGCGCGCCAGGAACTGGTGCAGGTCCGCCGTCGCCATGAGCACGATGGCCACGCCCTCCGGAGCGTGGAACTCCACCACGGTCCGGTCCGTTCCGTACGGGCGCACGCGGACGTCGCCGCAGCCGGCCGGGCGGTCCACGCCCGCCTCCAGCAGCTCGCGGCCGAAGGTCCACGAGACCTCCACGCCCTCCAGCGTGGCCGGTGCGGGGAAGCCCATGCGCACGGCGAACGGGTCCGCCCGGTCGTAGCACAGGGTCACGGGAAGGGTCTCGACCTTCGGGGCGGTGGCGACCAGACGGGCCTGCACGGTCTGCTCGATGACGGTGATCAAGGCTCGCTCCCTTACGGCGGATCCGGGCGGCGGGCCGGGGTGGTGCCCGCACCCGGATAGACGCCGGAATGGACGAATGCGTGCACAGAAGGGGTACGTGAGCTGTATCACTGAATGGCTGATTCCGCACTGTCGGTGTCCGGCCGCGGAGCGTAGGCGCGGGTGGCGGAGGTTCCGCGCGGTACGCAGGCGGCGGTGAGCCGGTCGAGGATGTCCGGAATTCGCTCACTCCACGAGACCAAGCCCCCCGGCGGGGGGCCGGCCCGCACCCTGGACGGTGATCAGCGCCGTGCGCTAGCTTCGCGCGCCATGGGACTTCTCGGCATGGGCATGACGATGGGTATCTGTGCGGCGGCACTGGCGGGGGCGCTGGCCGCGGCACCGGCGGCACGGGCGGCGGCGGAGCCCGCCGCCCCGGGCGGGACCACCGGGCTCTCCGGGGCCGGCTGGTCCCTGAAGGACACCGGCAAGGACGCCCGCTTCCGCGGCCTCGCCGCCGTGAGCCGCAGCACCGCCTGGGTGGCGGGATCCAAGGGGACGGTGCTGCGCACCGTGGACGGCGGCCTGACCTGGTCCGACGTCTCACCGCCCGCGGCGGTGGCGGGCAAGCTGGAGCTGCGGGACATCGAGGCGTTCGACGCCCGGCGCGCGGTGGCCCTGTCCATCGGGGAGGGCGAGGACTCCCGGGTCTTCCGCACCGAGGACGGCGGCGCCAGCTGGACGGAGACCTTCCGCAATCCCGACCCCAAGGCGTTCTACGACTGCCTGACCTTCTTCGACCCGCGCCACGGCCTGGCGATGAGCGACCCCGTGGACGGCAGGTTCCGCATCCTGTCCACCGAGGACGGCGGGCGCACCTGGCGGGTCCTGCCCGGCGACGGCATGCCGGCCGCGCTGCCCGGCGAGGCCGGTTTCGCCGCGAGCGGCCAGTGCCTGGTCAGCGCCGGACCGCGGGACGTGTGGCTGGCCACCGGCGGCGGTGCCACGGCCCGGGTGCTGCACTCGGCGGACCGGGGACTCACCTGGCGGACGGCCGAATCCACCGTTCCGGCCGGGGACCCGGCCAAGGGCGTCTTCGGTCTGGCCTTCCGCCACGACGGCTACGCGGCCCAGGGTCTGGCCGTGGGCGGCGACTACCGCACCGGCCAGGCCTCACCGCTGGCCGCGGCCGCCTCCGCGGACTCCGGCCGCACCTGGCGGCAGGCGGACACCCCGCCGCCCGCCTACCGCTCCGGCGTCACCTGGCTGCCCTCGCACCCCGGCCTGCGGGCGGCCGCCCTCGCGGTCGGTCCCACGGGCACGGACGTCACGACGGACGCCGGCCGCACCTGGCAGCCGCTGGCCCCGGGCTCCTTCGACACCGTCTCCTGCGCCCGCGCCCCGCTGGGCGCCCGGGCGTACGAGGCCTGCTGGGCGGCCGGGGAGAAGGGTCGGGTGGCCCGCCTGGAGCCGGCCGCCGGCCACTGACCGGAATCAGAGCGTCAGGGTCCGCCAGCCCCGGGTGATCTGGTCGGGGACCGTGACGGGGTGGCGCGGGTCCCGGGGCGGGGTCAGCAGGTCCACCAGGGCGGCCCCGTCCGCCGGCCGGTCCGCCGGGTCGGCGGTCAGGGCCCTCCCGACCACCGCCGCGAGCGCCGGGTCGAGTGCCCGGACCGCCGCCAGCGCGGCCGGCTCCGGCCGGGTCTCCACGATCCGGCGGATCACCGCGCCGGTACTGGTCGCCGCGAACGGGCTCGCGCCGTGCGCCGCGCACACCACGCAGCACGCCCACGCCCAGACGTCGGCCGCCGTACCGGCCTGCTCGTCGCCGAACTGCTCCGGCGCCATGTACGTCAGCGTCCCCGGCCCGCCGCCGGTACGGGTCAGCCGGGTGCCGTCCACGATCGCCGCGATGCCGAAGTCGAGCAGCCGCGGTCCGGCCGTGGTCAGCATGATGTTGGCGGGCTTGAGGTCCCGGTGGACCAGACCGAGCCGGTGCACCCCGTCCAGGGCCACGCCCAGCGCCAGGGCCAGGGCGCGCAGCGCCTCGGGCGAGCGGATCGGCCCCAGCTCCCGCAGGTGCACGTCGAGCGGCCGCCCGTCCAGCAACTCCATGGCGAGGTACGGGCGTCCGCAGTCCACGCCCGAGTCCAGCACCCGGGCGGTGTAGGCCCCGGGCACCATCGACAGCACCTCCGCCTCCCGCTCGAACCGGCGCAACAGTTCGGCGCGGTCGAGGAGTTCGGGGTGGATCGTCTTCAGTGCCACCTGCGTGGCCGACCCCTCGCGCCGGGCCAGGTACACCGTCCCCATGCCACCCGACCCGATCCGGCCGAGCAGCCGGTAACCGCCGATGGTCCGCGGCTCGTTCGGGTACAGCTCCTGGTGCACGACCTCGGGCGGGACTCCCGGCGCCGCCGGGGGCATGGGCGGAGGAGGCGTGGCCGCGCCGCCGCCCCGGTCCGCCTGCGTCGGTACGTACGTGGCGGCGGGCTGCGGCGCCGCAGGGGCCGCAGGGGCCGACGACGCGGTCGGTACCGACGCGGTCGGCACCGGAGCGGCCGGCCGCTCCGGCGGCACGGCCCCGGCGGCCGGGGCCGTGCCGGGGCGGTACTGCCGACTGGTCAGGAGGGCGACGGTCTGGAACACCAGGGCGGCCAGGAGCAGGCCGACCGGGGTGAACAGCGTGAGCGCCAGGCGCAGGACGCACCGGGCCGTGAGCCGGAACCCCACGGGCGGCGGCGTCCCGGGCTCCCCGGGAGCCCCGACGTGCAGCAGGGTGCGCTGGGTGCGGACCCAGAGGACCAGCCAGAGCACTTGCAGGAGCACCGCCACGCCCAGGAACCACGACCGCGCGGCGTCGAGGGACAGGTCCGTCTCCGCGGACAGGCCGGTCACGTCCGGCACGAGCATCGGCTGGGCCAGCAGGTCCAGGCCGGGCATGCTGTTCCGGGCGAAGTACAGCGTCAGCGCCAGGGCCGTCGCGCCACCTAGGCCCACCACCAGGTCGCCCGCGGCGGCCGCGGGGAGCAGCTCGGGCGGCCCGCCCCCGTCCCTGGCGGCCGACGCCGCCCGCCGTACGGCGTCCTGAGCCCGTTTCAGCAGCGGCAACGAGGCCACCCGTACGGCCCCCGCCAGCGTGACCAGCGCCAGGACGGTCGGCAGTACCGTCGGCCCCGTCGAACCCTCCGCCATCCGTCCCCCCGTGCTCCGTCGCACCCGTGCCGGTCGAGCCGAGGCGCAGTATAGGTCCGGCCGCCGGCGCTCAGGGCAGGAAGCGGGTGGCGCCCAGATAGGTGCGGCCCGAGGAGAGGAAGGGCTCCTCCCTGACCCGTTCGCCGGTCCTGGGGGAGTTGATCATCATCGGCCGGCCGTCCTTCGTCCCCGTGTAGAGCCCCGCATGGGTCACGTGGTCCTCGTCCTGTCCGAAGGCCAGGACGTCGCCGGGGCGGAGGGCGGCCAGGTCCTCCTTGGCGATCCGGGTGCCGGTGGCCGAGCCGGCCGGCGCGCGGCCCGCGCCCGCGTCGAACTGCGGCTGGGTGTCGCGCGGGACGGTCACCCCGAGCATGGCGTACACCTGGCTGGTCAGCCCGGAGCAGTCGTAGCCGAAGGCCGAGGCGCCCGACCAGAGGTAGTCCAGGCCCAGGAACCTGCGGGCCTCGGTGACCGCGTCCGCGCCGGTGGGGTGCGGGCGGACCTCGGTGAGGTCGGCGCTGCGGAGGTAGAGCGCGGTGCCGTCGTGGGCGGTGGCCCGCTCCACGCCCGGTACCTCGGTCGGCCGCACCGAGAACGCCGTGCCGTAGGAGTACTCGGTCGCGCGTCCCGCCCCGGCCGCCGCCACGGCCGCCGCCAGGGTGGTGTACGCCCATGCCGTCGGGGCGGCGATCCGCTTCGGCGTCGCGCCGGACGGCGCGGCGGCCCGGGCCGAGGTGAGCTGCCGGTCGGGGACCCAGCCGGGGTAGGCGCCGCGGCCCGTGGTGTCCTTGGGGCTGGGCTGGCCGTCCACCAGGACGTGGTCCCAGAGCAGTCCCCGAGCGTCGCGCCAGGTCCGCTCGACCGTGACCCGGGTGCCGTACAACGCCTGCGTCTCACCCGGGACGTCGTGCCGCAGAGGGCCGTCGCGCCCGAGGTCGGCGAGCCAGCCGCGGATGTCGACGGGGTGGGTGAGCGCCCGGGCGTCGACGGTGCGCACCTGGTCGGGAGCGGTCCAGATCTCGGCGACGGAGACGTCGACGTAGCAGGTCCGCGCCCCCGCGCACGGGCGCGCGGCACGGGTGGCGGAAGCGGCGGAGGTGGCGCCGGCGGCGGAAGCGGCAGCCGTGGCGGAGGCGGCCGGAGCACCGGGCGCCCCGGCCACCGGGGCGAGGGAGGCGACAGCGGTCGCCAGAGCGACCAGCACCATGCGCGGAGAACTCATGCCGACCATACTGGGCGCGGCCCGCGCCTCCGGGCGGGCACGACGCGGCCCGCGACCGCCGGCCGGGCAGGTACCGCCGTCCGCCCGCTACCGCCGGCCGGGCCGGGACCGTACGTCGGCCCGCGACTGCCCGGCCGGGCCGGGACCGCCGGCCGGGCAGGTACCGCCGTCCGCCCGCTACCGCCGGCCGGGCCGGGACCGTACGTCGGCCCGCGACCGCCGGCCGGGCCGCGACCGCCGGCCGGGGCGGGACCGTACGCCGGCCCGGGACCGTCAGCCCGGCAGGGACTCGCGGACCGGAGCCAGGTACGAGGACGTCCTGGTGGCGAGGAATTCGACGATCCGGTAGCTGCACACACCCGCCACCGTGAACGGGTCCTCCTCCGCGATGCGTTCGATCTCCGCCCGCGACGCCCCGGCCGCGAGGATGATCCCGCCCTGGCGCGGTACCTTGCGCCCGGAGGCCAGGAAGGTGCCGGACGCGTAGTGGCCGTCGAGCCACGCGAGGTGCGCGTCCATGTGCTCCTCGACCTCCTCGACGGGGGCGGTGTAGGTCAGCTCCATGATGAACATGATCGTCAGGCTACTCTCGGACCCCATGACGAGCGTGCACACCCCCGCCGACGAGGCCGAGGCCCGGGCGGTCCAGGACGAACTGCGCATTCGGGTCGTGTTCGACGAGCCCGGACCGCCTCCCGGGCAGGGGCTCGTGGCCGGGGTCGACGTCGCCTACGACGACGCACGCGACCTCGTCGCCGCCGCGGCGGTGGTGCTCGACGCGGCGACCCTCGACGTGGTCGAGGAGGCGACCGCCGTCGGACGGGTCAGCTTCCCGTACGTCCCCGGGCTGCTCGCCTTCCGCGAGCTGCCCACCGTGCTCGCCGCGCTCGACGCCCTCACCGCCCCGCCGCACCTGGTGGTCTGCGACGGCTACGGGCTGGCGCACCCGCGCCGGTTCGGGCTGGCCTGCCACCTGGGGGTGGTCACCGGGCTGCCCACCATGGGCGTGGCGAAGAACCCGTTCACCTTCGCCCACACCGACCCCGGCCCGCATCGCGGCGACGCCAGCGCCCTCGTCGCCGAGGACGCCACCGTGGTCGGCCGGGCCCTGCGCACCCAGGACGGGGTCAAGCCGGTGTACGTGTCCGTCGGGCACCGCATCTCCCTGGACAACGCCTGCGCGCACGCCCTGGCCCTCAGCCCCCGCTTCCGGATACCGGAGACCACCCGGCGCGCCGACTCCCTGTGCCGGCGCGCCCTGCAGGCCGCCCGGTAGCACGGCCGGCGCACCCGGCCGCCCGTCAGCGGACGTCCGCGACCCGGAAGCCGATCCCCGCCCGCCGCAGCCGCCCGAGCAGCGCGTCGCCCATCGCGACCGCCGTCGTCAGCTGCCCGGTCCGGTCGGGCAGTGCGTCGTACGCCAGGCACAGCGCCGACTCCGCCAGCATCTTGGCGGTCTCGCCGTAGCCCGGGTCACCGCCCGAGACCTCGGTGAACACCCGGGTCCCGCCGCCCTCGCCGACGAACCGCACGCTGAACCAGCTGCGCGCCCGCCGCTCCGCGTCCGGGCCCTGCCCCGGCTCCCAGCGGTTCATGAGCCACTCCCGGGCCGGCGGGACCTGGGCCAGCGCCGCGACCGTGCCCACGGCCGCGACGCCGCCCAGGGCGACCGGCAGATGTCGGACCGAGGCGTAGTGGCGGTAGCGGAAGTCGGGGCCGTAGCGCTCCAGGGCCGCCGCCGAACGGGCCACGATCCGCGGGTCCAGGGTGGGCAGCGGCACCGCCCAGGTGCCGGTCTCCCGGCTGAACCGCGGCGCCCCCACCGGCCCCCGCGCCCGCCGCCCCAGCAGCCGCGGCTCGTGCAGCCGGCGCCGCCGGGCGGCCGCCAGGGTCTGCCGGCCACGGCCCAGCGCGGTCAGCGCCGAGGCCAGGGTGCCGCCGGAGAACAGGCCGCCGCCGCGCATGAACCCGTCCACCGTGAGCGGCACGCCCTCGGGCAGCTGCTGCACGGTGAAGTACGCGCCGAGGTCGGCGGGGATCGAGTCGAACCCGCACGCGTGCACGAGCCGGGCGCCGGTCTCGCGGGCCCGGGCGTCGTGCTCGACGTAGACCCGGTCGACGAACTCCGGCTCGCCGGTCAGGTCGACGTAGTCGGTCCCGGCGGCGGCGCACGCGGCGACCAGCTCGGTGCCGTACAGGACGTACGGTCCGACGGTCGTGGCCAGGACCCGGGTGGCGGCGGCCAGTTCGCGCACGCCCGCCGGATCGGCGGCGTCCACGACCTCCAGCGGCAGCTTCGCGCACTCCGGGTCGGTCTCGGCCAGCCGCTCGCGCAGCCGCTCCAGCTTGCTCCGGTCGCGGCCCGCCAGCGCCCACCGGGTCCCGGCGGGGGCGTGCGCGGCGAGGTACTCGGCGGTCAGGGCCCCGACGAAGCCCGTCGCCCCGAAGAGCACGACGTCATAGGGGCGTTCTGCACCAACATGCCGAACCTGTCCGGTCATCACCGCTCCTCCCAGCTGCTGTCGGTGGCTGAGGCTAGCGTGAGGACCGACTGCTTGTGCGAGCAGGTGGCGCGTGTGGCGGAGGAGGCATCGATGAAGGCAGCGGTACGCAAGTGGGAGCAGGTGCGGGAGTTTGCCCTCGGGCTCCCCGAGGCGGTGGAGGAGCACCCGTGGGGGCCCGAGAGCGGGGTGGTGAAGATCAACAAGAAGATCTTCGTCTTCCTGGGCACGGCGGACGGCCCCGAGCCGCCCGGTCTCTCGGTCAAGCTCACGGACGAGGCGCTGCACGAGCACGCGCTCACCGCCCCGGGCGCCCGTCCCACCGCGTACGGACTGGGCCGTTCGGGATGGGTGACGGTCCCGCTGGGGGAGAAGGGGGCGCCCGGCGCGGAGATGCTGTGCGAGTGGGTGGAGGAGAGCTACCGGGCGGTGGCGCTCAAGCGGCACGTGAAGCTGCTGGACGAGCTCCTCGACGGGCGGGGGGCCTGACGGGGGGCCTGGCGGCGGACTGACCGCCACGGACGGCCGCATAGGGCACCGCCTGCACTAAGCGCTCGCTCAATCGGGTGCGGGCGGGGGCTTGTGCTGCGTGGAAGGCGTTCCTAGCATCGCTGGTGTTACATCAGTTGTGTCATACGCCTGGCGCTGGGGGCTCGATGGCAGGGGCAAGGAACGGCCCGCTCGCGGGAGTGCGCGTGGTGGAACTGGCGGGCATCGGCCCGGGCCCGTTCGCCGCCATGCTCCTGGCCGACCTGGGCGCGGACGTCGTACGCGTGGACCGGCCCGGCGGCCCGGGCCTGGCCGTCGATCCCGCCCACGACGTCACCAACCGCAACAAGCGGTCCGTGGTGCTCGACCTCAAGTCCGCCGAGGGTCCCGCCCGGGTGCTGGACCTGGTCGAGCGGGCCGACGTGCTCATCGAGGGCTTCCGCCCCGGCGTCGCCGAACGGCTCGGCGTCGGCCCGGCCGAGTGCCGGGCCCGCAATCCGCGGCTCGTCTACGGCCGGATGACCGGCTGGGGCCAGGAGGGCCCGCTCGCGCACACCGCCGGGCACGACATCGCCTACATCGCCGTCACCGGCGCCCTCGGCATGATCGGCGCCCCGGACGCGCCCCCGGCCGTCCCGGCCAACCTCGTCGGCGACTACGCGGGCGGCTCCCTCTACCTGGTCGTCGGCGTGCTCGCCGCCCTCCACCACGCCCGGGCCACCGGCACCGGCCAGGTCGTGGACGCCGCCATCGTGGACGGCACCGCCCACCTCACCGCCATGATCCACGGCATGGTCGCGGCCGGCGGCTGGCAGGACCGGCGCGGGTCGAACCTCCTCGACGGCGGCTGCCCCTTCTACGGCTGCTACGAGACCGCCGACGGCGGGTACATGGCGGTCGGCGCCCTGGAGCAGCAGTTCTACGACACCTTCGTGGAGCTGCTCGGCATCGCCGACCGGGCGCCCGCCCGCAAGGACCTGGCCCGCTGGGGCGAGCTGCGCGAGGCCGTCGCCGCCCGGTTCAGGACCCGTACCCGGGCCGAGTGGACGGCCGTGTTCGAGGGTACCGACGCCTGTGTGGCCCCCGTGCTCTCGCTGCGCGAGGCACCCGGCCACCCGCACCTGTCCGCCCGCGGCACCTTCACCGAGGCCGGCGGCATCACCCAGCCCGCGCCCGCGCCCCGGTTCTCCGTCACGCCCACCACCGTCGACGGCGGCCCGGCCCTCCCCGGCGCCCACACCGCGGAGGTCGCCCGCGACTGGGACCTGCCCGCCCTGGACCCGAAGGACGCCTGATGGAACTGTCCATGCTGCTCGACCATTCCCCCGGCTACCGCTGGGCGGGGGCCCCGGACCCCCGCCGCGCCGCCGACGAGGCCGCCGCGCTGGAGTCGGCCGGCCTGGACGCCGTATGGGTCGCCGAGACCTGGGGCTTCGACTCCCCGACGATCATGGGCTACCTGGCCGCCCGTACCGAGCGGATGAAGATCGGCTCGGCCATCGTCAACGTCTACTCCCGCACCCCCGCCCTCATCGCGCAGACCGCCGCCGGCCTGGACGCCCTCTCCGGCGGCCGGGCCCTGCTCGGCCTGGGCGCCTCCGGCCCGCAGGTCGTCGAGGGCTGGCACGGCAGGCCGTACGACCGCCCGCTCGGCCGTACCCGGGAGACGGTCGAGCTGTGCCGGCGGATCTGGCGCCGCGAGACCGTCGACCACCACGGCATCACCGACATGCCGCTGCCACCGGAGAAGGGCGGCCGGCACGGCAAGCCGCTGAAGATCCTCACCCGCCCGGTGCGCCCCGACATCCCCGTCTACGTCGCCGCGCTCGGCCCGGCCAATGTGGCGCTGACCGCCGAGATCGCCGACGGCTGGCTGCCCACCCTGTTCCTGCCCGAGAAGGCCCACCAGGTCTGGGGCGAGGCCCTGGCCCGCGGTACCGCCGCCCGGCCCGCCGGACTCGGCCCCCTGCAGATCGTCGCCGGCGGCCTGCTCGCCATCGGCGAGGACGCGGCCGTCGTACGGGACCTCGCCCGGCCCCACATCGCGCTCTACGTCGGTGGGATGGGGGCGGTCGGCAAGAACTTCTACCACGACCTCGCCGTCGCCTACGGCTACGAGAAGGAGGCGCGGCGGATCCAGGAGCTGTTCCTCGCCGGCCGCAAGCGGGACGCGGCCGCCGCCGTCCCCGAAGAGTTCTGCGAACTGATGACGCTGTGCGGCCCGGAAGGCTATGTCCGCGACCGGATCGAGGCCTTCCGGGAGGCCGGCGTCACCATGCTCAACGTCACCCCGGTCGGCCCCGAGCCCGCCCGGCTCGTCGAAACCGTCAAGAACTGGCTGTGACCGTCGGGCACAGCTCCGACCTGACCGTCGGGCACAGCCCCGACCGTTACGAGATGGCTCCAGGAGGGCCCCGAGAATGAAGCGCCGGATCTTCGAGGCCGAACACGAAGCGTTCCGCGAGACCGTCCGTACGTTCCTGGCCAAGGAGGTGCTCCCGCACTACGAGCAGTGGGAGAAGGACGGGATCGTCAGCCGGCAGGCCTGGCTGGCGGCCGGCCGCCAGGGCCTGCTCGGCACGGCCGTGCCCCAGGAGTACGGCGGCGGCGGGAACCCCGACTTCCGCTACGCCGCCGTCCTCGCCGAGGAGTTCACCCGGGCCGGTACCCCCGGGCTCGCCCTCGGCCTGCACAACGACATCATCGGCCCGTACCTGACCTCCCTGGCCACCGAGGAGCAGAAGCGGCGCTGGCTGCCCGGCTTCTGCTCGGGCGAGCTCGTCACCGCGATAGCCATGACCGAGCCGGGGGCGGGCTCCGACCTCCAGGGCATCCGCACCAGCGCCGAGGACCGCGGCGACCACTGGCTGCTCAACGGCTCCAAGACCTTCATCTCCAACGGCATCCTCGCCGACCTGGTGATCGTCGTGGCGCGCACCACGCCCGAGGGCGGGGCGCACGGGCTGTCCCTGCTGGTCGTCGAGCGCGGCGCCGAAGGCTTCGAGCGGGGCCGCAACCTCGACAAGATCGGTCAGAAGGCCCAGGACACCGCCGAACTGTTCTTCCACGACGTCCGCGTCCCCAAGGAGAACCTGCTCGGCGAGCTCAACGGGGCGTTCGTCCACCTGATGCACAACCTGCCGCAGGAGCGCCTGAGCATCGCCATGGCCGGCATCGCCGCCGCGGAACACCTGCTGGAGCTCACCACCACGTACGTCAAGGAGCGCGAGGCCTTCGGCCGGCCGCTGGCCAAGCTCCAGCACATCCGGTTCGAGATCGCCGAGATGGCCACCGAGTGCGCCGTCACCCGCACCTTCCTCGACCGGTGCATCGTGGACCACACCCACGGCGAACTGGACCACGTGCACGCCTCGATGGCCAAGTGGTGGGCCACCGAACTCCAGAAGCGGGTCGCCGACCGCTGCCTGCAGCTCCACGGCGGCTACGGCTACATGAGCGAGTTCCCCGTCGCCCGGGCCTTCACGGACGGGCGCATCCAGACCATCTACGGCGGGACGACCGAGATCATGAAGGAGATCATCGGCCGCTCCCTCCTCAGCTAGACCTTCCTCCCCGAAAGGCTTGACCTGTGAGCAGCGAAGCTTACGTGTACGACGCGATCCGCACCCCGCGCGGCCGTGGCAAGGCCAACGGCGCCCTGCACGGGACCAAGCCGATCGACCTGGTGGTGGGTCTGATCCGGGCCCTGCGCGAGCGCAACCCCGAGCTGGACCCGGCCACCATCGACGACATCGTGCTCGGCGTGGTGGGTCCCGTCGGCGACCAGGGATCCGACATCGCCCGGATCGCGGCGATCGCCGCGGGCCTGCCCGACACCGTGGCCGGCGTCCAGGAGAACCGCTTCTGTGCCTCCGGCCTGGAGGCCGTCAACATGGCCGCCGCCAAGGTCCGCTCCGGCTGGGAGGACCTGGTCCTCGCGGGCGGCGTGGAGTCGATGTCCCGGGTCCCGATGGCCTCCGACGGCGGCGCCTGGTTCGCCGACCCGATGACCAACTGGGACACCGGCTTCGTCCCGCAGGGCATCGGCGCCGACCTGATCGCCACGATCGAGGGATTCAGCCGGCGCGACGTGGACGAGTACGCCGCCCTGTCCCAGGAGCGGGCCGCCACCGCGATCAAGGAGGGCCGCTTCGCCGGCTCCGTGGTCCCGGTCACCGACCGCAACGGCCTGGTGGTCCTCGACCACGAGGAGTTCGTCCGCCCCGGCACCACCGCCGACACCCTGGCCACGCTCAAGCCCTCGTTCGCCGACATCGGCGAGCTCGGCGGCTTCGACGCCGTGGCGCTGCAGAAGTACCACTGGATCGAGAAGATCGACCACGTCCACCACGCCGGCAACTCCTCCGGCATCGTCGACGGCGCCTCGCTCGTCGCCATCGGCTCGCGCGAGGCGGGCGAGCGCGGCGGCCTGCGCCCCCGCGCCCGGATCGTCGCGGCCGCCGTCTCCGGCTCCGAGCCCACCATCATGCTCACCGGCCCGGCCCCGGCCACCCGCAAGGCCCTGGCCAAGGCCGGCCTGACCATCGACGACATCGACCTCATCGAGATGAACGAGGCCTTCGCCGGTGTCGTCCTGCGCTTCGTCAAGGACATGGGCGTCTCCCTCGACAAGGTCAACGTCAACGGCGGCGCCATCGCCCTGGGCCACCCCCTCGGCGCCACCGGTGCGATGCTGCTGGGCACCGTGGTCGACGAACTGGAGCGCCAGGACAAGCGCTACGGCCTGGTCACCCTCTGCGTCGGCGGTGGCATGGGCGTCGCCACCATCGTCGAGCGCGTCTGATCCGTCCTGCATCCCGAGCCCACCCCCGACACGGAAGTAGCGAACATGAGCGAGTCCAGCACGATCCGCTGGGAACAGGACGAGACCGGCGTCGTCACCCTCGTCCTCGACGACCCCCACCAGTCCGCGAACACCATGAACCAGGCGTTCAAGGAGTCCCTCGCGGCCGTCGCCGACCGCGCCGAGGCCGAGAAGGACTCCGTCCGCGGCATCATCGTCACCTCCGCCAAGAAGACCTTCTTCGCGGGCGGCGACCTCAAGGACATGATCCGGCTGCGCCGCGAGGACGCCCAGCTCGCCTTCGAGACCGGCATGGCCATCAAGCGCTCCCTGCGCCGCATCGAGACCCTCGGCGTGCCCGTGGTCGCCGCCATCAACGGCGCCGCCCTCGGCGGCGGTTACGAGATCGCCCTCGCCTGCCACCACCGCGTCGCCCTCGACGCCCCCGGCTCCAAGATCGGCCTGCCCGAGGTCACCCTCGGCCTGCTCCCCGCCGGCGGCGGTGTCACCCGTACGGTGCGCCTGATGGGCATCGCCGACGCGCTGCTGAAGGTGCTCCTCCAGGGCACCCAGTACCCCCCGCAGCGGGCGCTGGAGAACGGGCTGGTCCACGAACTGGCCGCCACCCCGGAGGAGATGCTCGCCAAGGCCCGCGCCTTCATCGACGCCAACCCCCGGTCGCAGCAGCCCTGGGACGTGCCCGGCTACCGCATCCCCGGCGGCACCCCGGCGCACCCCAAGTTCGCCGCCAACCTCCCGGCCTTCCCCGCCAACCTCAAGAAGCAGCTGGGCGGCGCCCCCTACCCGGCCCCGCGCAACATCCTGGCCGCCGCCGTCGAGGGCTCCCAGGTGGACTTCGAGACGGCCCAGGTCATCGAGGCCCGGTACTTCACCGAGCTGGTCACCGGCCAGACCGCCAAGAACATGATCCAGGCCTTCTTCTTCGACCTCCAGGCCGTCAACGCCGGCCGCAGCCGCCCCCAGGGCGTGCCGCAGCGCCAGGTCACCAAGGTCGCCGTGCTGGGCGCCGGCATGATGGGCGCGGGCATCGCCTACTCCTGCGCCCGGGCCGGCATCGAGGTGGTCCTCAAGGACGTCACCGCCGAGGCCGCCGCCCGGGGCAAGGCGTACTCGCAGAAGCTGCTGGAGAAGGCCGTCGGCCGCGGGCGCACCACCGAGGACCGGGCCGCGGAGCTGCTCGCCCGGATCACTCCGACCGCCGACGTCGCCGACCTGGCCGGCTGCGACGCCGTCATCGAGGCCGTCTTCGAGGACACCGGCCTCAAGCACCGGGTCTTCCAGGAGATCCAGGACGTGGTCGCCCCCGACGCGCTGCTGTGCTCCAACACCTCCACCCTGCCGATCACCTCGCTCGCCGAGGGCGTCGCCCGCCCGGTGGACTTCATCGGCCTGCACTTCTTCTCGCCCGTCGACAAGATGCCACTGGTGGAGATCATCAAGGGCGGGCGGACCGGCGACGAGGCCGTCGCCCGCGCCTTCGACCTGGTCCGGCAGATCAACAAGACGCCCATCGTGGTCAACGACTCGCGCGGCTTCTTCACCTCCCGCGTCATCGGCCAGTTCATCAACGAGGGCGTGGCGATGGTCGGCGAGGGCATCGAGCCGGCTTCCGTCGAGCAGGCCGCCGCCCAGGCCGGCTACCCGGCCAAGGTGCTCTCCCTGATGGACGAGCTGACCCTGACCCTGCCGCGCAAGATCCGCAACGAGACCCGCAAGGCCGTCGAGGCCGAGGGCCGCACCTGGACCGCGCACCCGGCGGACCAGGTCATCGACCGCATGGTCGACGAGTTCGAGCGCCCCGGCCGCAGCGGGGGCGCCGGCTTCTACGACTACGTGGACGGCAAGCGGGCCGGCCTGTGGCCGGGCCTGCGCGAGCACTTCGCCAAGCCCGGCGCGGAGATCCCGTTCGCGGACATGGTGGAGCGGATGCTCTTCGCCGAGGCGCTCGACACGGTGCGCTGCCTGGAGGAGGGCGTGCTGACCTCGGTCGCCGACGCCAACATCGGCTCCATCATGGGCATCGGCTTCCCGGCCTGGACCGGTGGCGTGCTCCAGTACGTCAACGGCTACGAGGGCGGCCTGCCCGGCTTCGTGGCCCGGGCCCGCGAGCTGGCCGCCGAGTACGGCGAGCGCTTCACCCCGCCGGCCCTGCTGGTGGAGAAGGCCGAGCGCGGCGAGACCTTCACCGACCAGGTCGTCACGGCCTAGGCCGCGGTGGGCGGCGTTCACCTCCTCACGAGGTGAACGCCGCCCGCAGCTCCTCCTTCAGCGACCGCTGGAACGCCGTCACCAGCGCCTGCACCACCATCGGCTGCATGTGCGCCGACAGCGCCTTCATCGACTCCACCCGCTCGGGATCGTCCTCGCCCTCCTCGAACGGCTCCCACACCTCGTCCCGGAACAGCCGGGTCAGCTCGTGCGCCGCCGACCGGGTGTGCTCCAGCAGCACCTGACGTGCCGCCAGGATCGTCCGGTGCGCGATCGGTACGTCGAGCAGCGCGACCCCGAGCCGCAGCAGGGCCGGGTCCACCCGGAAGCCCGGTCCGCCGCCGGCGTCGGGCGCGATCACGTTCATGGCGGTCAGCCGCTCCAGGTCACCGTCCGACAGCGGCCTGCCGGCCCGCTTCTCCAGCTCCTCCCGCGACGCCTCCTCGGCCGCGTCCGGCGCCCAGGTGGACACCAGGGCCCGGTGGATGGCCAGGTCATGGGCGCTGAGGTCGTCCGGCAGCGCGTCCAGGTACCGCTGGCACGCCGACAGGGTCATGCCCTGGAGCTGCAACTCCTCGATCAGGGCCAGCCGGGACAGGTGCTCCGGCCCGTACAGGCCCACGCGACGAGGTCCGATCACGGGAGGGGGCAGAAGCCCGCGCGTGCTGTAGAACCGTACGGTACGGACGGTGACCCCCGCCCGCGCGGCCAGCTCGTCGACGGTGAACGCCGGCGCCGGCGCCGGTTCGGGTGCCTGGGGTGCCATCGTCTGTCGCCTCGCTCTCCGATCCACGGCTTGGGTTCAACAGTATTGCTGTCGCACCAATGATGTGAAACGGCCAGGAGCTGCCCATGACGACGAACCTGCTACTGCCCGGACGCCCCGACGAGATCACCCTCCCCGCCCTGCTCGCCCGTAACGCCACCGACCACGGCGCCCTGCCCGCCCTGTCGTGGCGCACCGCACCGGACGCCGGGTGGACCACCCTGAGCTGGTCCGAGGTGCGCCGCAAGGTCGCCGTCCTCGCCGCCGGCTACGCCGCCCTCGGCGTCGGACGCGGCGACCACGTCCTGATCATGATGGGCAACCGGCCCGAGCACTGGCTCACCGACCTCGCCCTGGTCCACCTCGGTGCCGTCCCCGTCACCGTCTACGGCACCTCCGCCCCCGAGCAGGTCGCCCACATCGCCCGGCACAGCCGGGCCCGGATCGCCCTGGTCGAGGGCGCCCGCGAGCTGCCGCGCTGGGAGCCGCTGCTCGACGACCCCAGCGCCGCCCTCGACCGCCTGGTGGTCGCCGAGCCCGCCGAGGCCGGGCCGCACACCCCGTACGCCTCGCTGTACGCGACCGGCGCCCGCCGGTACGGCTCCGAAGCCTTCGAGAAGGCCTGGCAGGAGGCCCGCCCCGAGGACCCGCTCACCGTCGTCTACACCTCGGGCACCACCGGCGACCCCAAGGGGGTCCGGCTCAGCCACCGCAACATCCTGCTCCAGGCCGTCCGCCTCGACCACCGCGTGGACCTGCCCGAGCACGCCGAGCACCTCTGCTACCTGCCCTTCGCGCACATCGCCGAGCGCCTCCTCGGCATCTACCTGCCGCTGCTGCGCGCCGCGCACGTCCGGCTGTGCGCCGACCCGGCGGCGGTGGCGGGGGCCGTCCGCGAGCTGCATCCCGTGCAGTTCTTCGGCGTGCCCCGGGTCTGGGAGAAGCTCGCCGCCTCCGTACGGGCCGTCCTGGCCCGGCTGCCCGAGGAGCAGCGCCGGGTCGTGGAACGGGCCAACGAGCTCGCCCGGGCCCGGGCCGGGCACCGCGAACGCCGCGAGGAGGTCCCCGCCGAGCTGGCCGCGGCGTACGCGCGGGCCAAGGAGGAGGTGCTGGACCCGCTGCTGGGCCTGGCCGGGCTGGACCGCCTGGTGTGGACGGCCAGTGCCACCGCGCCGATGCCGCTGGACGTGGTGCGGTTCTGGGCGGGCTTCGGCATCACGATCATGGACGCGTGGGGGCTGACCGAGACCTCCGGCGTGTGCACGGTCAACAGCCCGGACGGCTTCCGGCTCGGCTCGGTGGGCCGTCCCATCGAGGGGCTGGAGCTGCGCGTCGCCGAGGACGGGGAGATCCTCACCCGCGGTGCCACGGTGTTCAGCGGCTACCTGCGCCCCGACGGCTCGGTCGAGAGCGCCTGCGACGCCGAGGGGTGGTTCCCGACGGGTGACGTGGGCCGGATCGACGAGGACGGGTTCCTCTGGCTCACCGACCGCAAGAAGGAACTCATCATCACCTCGAACGGCAAGAACGTCTCCCCGGCCCTGGTGGAGAACACGGTCAAGGAACACCCCCTGATCGGCCAGGCCCTGGTCCACGGCGACGGCCGCTCCTACCTGGTGGCCCTGCTCGTCCTGGACCCCGAACTGGCCCCGGTCTGGGCCGCGTCGAGGGGCATCGAGGCGCCCTCCCTCACCGCCCTGGCCGCCCATCCCGCGGTCCGGGAGGAGCTGGACCGGGCGGTGGCGAGCGCCAACGCCCGCCTCAACCGCACCGAACAGATCAAGCGCTACCGCCTCCTGACGGAGGAGTGGGGCCCGGAGACGGGGGAGTTGACCCCGTCCCTCAAACTCCGCCGCCGCGTGGTCCGGGCCCGGTACGCCGAGGTGCTGGACGCGCTCTACGAGGAGGGGTGAGCGGGAACATCCTTCCATGACAGTACTGTTCGAGTGATCGAACGGAACTGATCAAGGGGGATGGAACCGCGTGGCTGTCACGGTGCCGGACTGGGCCGACACTCTGCTGGATCTGGTCGGGGTGAACTGGCCGAACGTCGACGAGGACGCCTACCGGGAGATGGCGGACGCCCTACGGGAGTTCGCCGACGACCTGGAGGACGACGGGCAGCTCGCCAACAACCATTTCGAGCGGCTGCTGTCCTCCGGCGAAGGGGAGTCGATCAAGGCCCTCAGCGAGCACTGGAACACCGTCAAGGGCAAGCACCTCAAGGACATCGTGTCCGCGGCGCGGACGATCGCGGGGGCGCTGGACATGGCCGCCGGAGCGATCGAGGTCATGAAGGGCAAGGCCGTCGTCGAGCTCGGCATCCTGGCGGGCCAGACCGGGCTGGCACTGTCCCTGATCCCGGTCACCGGCGGACTGTCCGCGCTGCTCGGCGCGGGCGCGATCGCCTTCACGAAGAAGCAGCTGCTGAAGCTGCTGACCGAGGCGGCGGAGGAGGCCGTCGCCCACATCGTCTCGGCGATGACGGAGCCGGCCGTCGCCGCCCTGGAGGGGATGGCCACCGACCTGGTCGTGCAGCTCGGGTCGATGGCGATCGGCCTGCAGGACGGCGTCGACCTCGGCCAGACCAAGCAGGCCGGCAAGGACGGCTTCCACGACGGGGTCCAGTCCGGCAAGGAGTCCCTGAAGCTGGCCTCCGCCGGCGGCAGCGGCGGCGGAGGCGGCTCGGGCCTGTCGGACCTGTTCATCGACCACGACGAGCACGACCGGGCCCACACCAAGCTCTCCGGCGTCAGCACCAACATCCACGGCAAGACCACCTCGAAGCTGCACAAGGCCAAGACCGCCCACGGCCGCACCCGGGGCCGGGACTCCATAGCCCAGGCCATCGACCCGGTGGCCGACAAGGCCGTGGCCGCCCTGGTGAAGGCGACCAAGCAGGTCGGCGACCACGTCGGCAAGACCCTCCCCAAGGCCGTCAAGCAGATCTCCACGGACCACAAGAACAACGACGACGACCTCGCCGCCCGCCTCGCCAAGGCCCGGGCCAAGAACGGCGACGGCAGGGGCGGCGGGGGCGGGAACGGCCCCGGCGCCGACCACCGCAAGCCGGACGCCGACCACCGGGGCAAGCCGGACCCCCTGCACGGCGCCAAGGACGAGGCGCGGCGCAACAGCATCCCGGCGGAGCAGACCCGCTGCGCGACCGACCCGGTGGACGTGGTCACCGGCGAGATGCTCCTGCCGCAGACCGACCTCACCCTCCCCGGCGCCCTGCCCCTGGTCCTCACCCGCACCCACCTGGCCGCCTACCGCTACGGGCAGTGGTTCGGCCGGAGCTGGGCCTCCACCCTGGACGAGCGGATCGAGCTCGACCCCGTGGGCGCCGGCGCCGTCTGGGCCCGCGAGGACGGCTCCCTGCTCGTCTACCCCCGCCTGCCGGTGCCCGGCGGGGACCCCGTCCTGCCGCTCGAAGGGCCGCGGCTGGCCCTGACGCACGAGGGGCAGTACGACGACGAGACCACCTACGCGGTCACCGACCCCCGCAGTGGCCTGACCCGCACCTTCACCGGCAGCCCGTACCGCGCCTCGACGGCGTACTGGCTGACCGGCATCGAGGACCGCAACGGGAACCACCTCTCCTTCGCCCGCACGCCCGACGGAGCCCCGACCTCCGTCACCCACGGCGGCGGGTACACCGTCCAGCTCACCACCGGCCGCGGCCGGATCGCCGCCCTGTCCGTGCGCACCCCGCAGGGCCCCGTCACCGTCCGCACCTACGGCTACGACGACGAGGGATCGCTGTCCGCCGTCACCGACTCCTCCGGGGTGCCCCAGCGGTTCACCTACGACGCGGCGGGCCGCATCACCTCCTGGACCGACCGCAACGACTCCACCTACCGCTACGTCTACGACAGCGCCGGCCGCGTGATCCGCACCATCGGCCCCGACGGGTTCCTCTCCTCGGCCTTCGTCTACGACACGGCCGCCCGGACCACCCGCTACACCGACTCCACCGGCGCCACCACGCTGTTCCACTACAACGAGGCCCTCCAGGTCGTCGCCGAGACCGACCCCCTCGGCCACACCGTGCGGCAGGTGTGGGACCGCTACGACCGGCTCCTGGCCCGGACCGACCCGCTCGGCCGGACCACCACCTGGACCTACGACGACCGCGGCGACCTCGTCCGCACCGACCACCCCGACGGGACCGCCGGCACGGCCACGTACGACGAGCGGCACCGGCTCGTCACCGTCACCACTCCCGACGGGGCGACCTCCCGCCAGGAGTACGACGAGCGAGGCAACCCCACCCTGTTCACCCGGCCGAACGGCACCACGGTCCGCTCCGCGTACGACGGCTCCGGCCATCTCGTCGCCGTCGACGACGACCTCGGCCCGCTGGAACGCATCCGTCACGACGCCGCCGGCCTGCCGGTCACCCTCCGCGGCCGCCTCGGCGGCCTCACCCGGATCCGGCGGGACGCCTTCGGCCGCCAGGTGGAGATCACCGACCCCACCGGTGCCACCACCCGCCTGGAATGGACCGTCGAGGGCAAACTCGCCCGCCGCACGGCCCCCGACGGCTCCCAGGAGAGCTGGACCTACGACGGCGAGGGCAACTGCCTCTCCCACACCGACGCGGTCGGCGGCGAGACCCGCTTCACCTACACCCACTTCGACCTGGTCGCCTCCCGCACCGCACCCGACGGCGCCCGCCTCTCCTTCGGCTACGACACCGAACTGCGCCTGACCACGGTCACCAACGACCGAGGCCAGACCTGGAGTTACACCTACGACGCGGCCGGCCGCAAGGTCGCCGAGACCGACTTCGACGGCCGTACCCTCGCTTACGCGTACGACGCGGCCGGGCAGCTCGCCTCCCGCACCAACGGCGCCGGCCAGACCGTCCGCTTCACCCGCGACACCGCCGGCCGCGTCGTGGCCAAGGACGTCGACGGGGCGGTCACCCGCTTCGGCTACGACGCCGCCGGCCACCTCTGCGCCGCGACCGGGCCCGGCGCGGAGCTGCGCTACGTCCGGGACGGCTCGGGCCGCGTCCTCAGCGAGACGGTCGACGGGCGGGAGCTCACCCACACCTACGACGTGGCGGGCCGCCGCACCCACCGGACCACGCCGACCGGCGCGCTGAGCCGGTGGAGCTTCCCCGGCGACGGTGGGGCCCGGCTGGACTCCTCGGGCCACCCGGTCACGTTCGCGTTCGACTCCTCCGGCCGCGAGACCACCCGCCGCTTCGGCGCCCACCTGACGATCGACCACGTCTACGACGACCTCGGCCGGCTGACCGCCCAGTCCGTCCACGGCGCGCAGGGACGGCAGGTCCAGCACCGCGCCTACCGCTACCGCCCGGACGGCCACCTCACCGCCGTCGAGGACCTGCTGACGGGCCCGCGCGAGCTGGACCTGACGCCCGCCGGCCGGGTCACCGGGGTCCGCGGCCCGGACTGGACCGAGCGCTACGCCTACGACGGGGCCGGCAACCAGGCCGAGGCGTCCTGGCCCGGCGAGGACGCGGCGCACGGTGCCCGCACCTACGAGGGCACCCGCCTCACCCGGGCGGGCCGCGTCCGCTACGCGTACGACGGCCAGGGCCGGGTGGTCCTGCGGCAGCGGACGCGGCTGTCGCGCAAGCCGGAGAGCTGGCACTACACCTGGGACGCCGAGGACCGCCTGGTCGGCGTCGTCACCCCGGACGGCACCCGCTGGCGCTACCTCTACGACGCCCTCGGGCGCCGCACCGCCAAGCAGCGCCTGGCGCCGGGGGAGGACGGCGGCGCCGTCACCGTGGCCGAGGAGGTGCTGTTCACCTGGGACGGCGACCTCCTGGTCGAGCAGGTCACCCGGGCCCCCGGCAGCCCCGAGGCGGTCGCGCTGACCTGGGACCACGACGGCGCCGCCCCCGTCACCCAGCTGGAACGCCGGCTGCTGGACGACGCCGAGGTCGACCGGCGGTTCTTCGCGGTCGTCACCGACCTCGTCGGCACCCCGCGCGAACTGGTCGACGAGCAGGGCGAGGTGGCCTGGCGGACCCGCGCCACGCTGTGGGGCACGACCTCCTGGAACCGCGACGCGACCGCCTACACCCCCCTGCGCTTCCCGGGCCAGTACTTCGACCCGGAGTCGGGCCTCCACTACAACCGCCACCGCCACTACGACCCCACCACGGGCCGCTACGCCTCCCCGGACCCCCTGGGCCTGTCCCCGGCCTCGAACCCCACCACGTACGTGGACAACCCCACCACGTGGACGGACCCCCTGGGCCTGGAGATGTGCCCGGTCCGCCGGGCGCGGGAGCACGAGCACCACGTGGTGCTCGGCCCCAACCAGCCCCCGCCCAACGGGCCGTCGAACTCGCTGGCCCGGTGGCTGCGCAACGACCCCAACGACCCCGACCACGACCCCTCACGGCCCCAGCACCCCGGGGCGCACACGTACAACGGCGCCCAGTACGCCGAGGGCGAGCCGCCCGCGTGGATGACCAACGTGGCCTCCGCCGTCGGTGACCGCAGCCGTCTGTCGATCACCCTGGACGGCATGCCCAACCACAACGGTGACCGGGCCAACTGGAACACGCCCGAGGGCATCACGGAGGCCTTCCAGGCGGCGGCGCGGCACGGGGCGCCGCACAATATGCTCCACCGGGACAACTACCCGCCCGCGGGCTCCGCGGGCACCGCCTGGGAGATGAGCCTGGTGGCCTCCGCCGTGCGGAACTACGACGGGGCCGCCGCGTGGGGGGACCCCGAGGACGAGCGCCCCGGGCGTTCGTGGGAGTCCATCGACTGGTACACCCAGGACGGCAAGGGGGGCTTCACCAAGGTCGAGGTCCCCAAGCCCGACATCCCGGAGATCCAGCCGGACCTGTCGAAGCTGCCGAAGCACAAGAAGTAAGGACGTCGGATGACGAGCGAGAACGGTGCCGGGAAGGCCGGTGCGCAGGACGAGGGCGAGGCCGAGGTCGTCGCCGCCACGTGGCGGTACTTCCTCGAAGAGGGCGGCGAACTGGTGGATCCGGCCGTGGTGCGGGCCGCGTACGCGCAGCCGCGGCTGCGGGAGCTGTGCCCCGGGGTCAGCCACGGGGTGATGTTCTTCAACCGGGGGACCGGCTTCGCGGCCCGGCGCGTCGGCGGTGAGGTCCACAAGACCCCCGACGGCCGCTACCGCGTCCGCGGGCCGCTGGAGGCCCCCACCACCCTCGCCGAGGTCGACACCCTGGACGAGGCCTTCGCCCTGCTCGTCACCACGCTGCCCGCCCCCTGAGCCCGCGGGCGGCCGTCCCCCGGGGCGCGGGGGACGGCCGCCCGGGCGGGCGCGGCGGCGGGTCAGGAGCCGGTGACCGGGTAGTGGTCGGAGAGGTTGGTGTAGGTGTAGCTCTTGCCCCAGCTGCTCACCGTCCAGGGAGCGCTCTGCTCCTTGACCACGTTGTTGTTCCAGCCGGCCGGACGGGCGTGGCCGGCGCGGTGCAGGACGTAGTCGAGGTCCTCGCGCGGGTCCGTCGGGTAGCGGTAGTTCGCGACGGAGTTCAGCGCCGTGTCGAACGAGTACGGGTGGCCGGTGCGGCTGTCGGCGCCGACCAGGCCGGCGTCGGAGAGCATGGCGGCGTACTCGGGCGTGCGGGAGTCCACGTTCATGTCACCGGCCACGAGCACCTGCTCGTCCGCCGGTATGTTCTTGCCGTCCAGGAAGGCGTCGATGGTGCGGAACTGCCGCGCCCGCATCTGTGCAGCCTCGCCCGCGCCGCAGCCCGGGTCGGTGGACTGGGCGTGCGTGCCGACCACGTGCACCTTGGCGCCGTTCACGTCCAGCACGACGTACGCGAAGCCCTTGTTGGACCACCAGTCGGCGCCGCAGGCGTCCTTGTAGATCCACTGCTCCTTGTGCACGATCGGCCACTTGCTGAGGATCGTGACACCGCCGTCCTCGGGCGTGGTCGAGGAGTACGAGCCGCCGGTGGCGTCCCAGCCGCTCCTGCTGCGGCCCACCACCGGGGTCTGGTACGGGTACCGGGAGGCCGCGTTCGCCTTCAGCGCGTCGGAGGCGCCGTTGTCGAAGGCCTCCTGGAGCACCACGACGTCGTGGCCCTGGAAGAACGAGGTCTTCGGGATCTCCGCGGCGCGGTGGTCCTGGCCCCAGTTCGGGTACAGGTTCTTGCTCATCAGGAACACGTTGTACGTCAGGACGCTCACGCGCGGCGCGGCCGGGGCGGCGGTCCCGTCGGCCGCGGCCGGGGTGGCGGTGGCGACCAGGGCGGCGGTGACCGCGGACGCGACGGCCGCGGCGGCGGCCTTGGTGCGCACGCTGGAGATCGGCATGGGGTCTCCTGTGACCTTGGGGGGTGAGATCGACGGCGCCATACAAGCAGCCGCAGTTACTTCTGGGTAACACCCGTGACACGACTTTCTGACGGGAGTGCGGACGCCCGGGGCCCCCTCCCCTCCGGCGCCGCGCACGTTCCTCGCATACTGGGACCATGGAGACGACCCAGCCCCCCGAGCGCAGCCAGGCCACCCCCCAGGAG
>NZ_RPRY01000221.1 GCF_003949795.1 Streptomyces sp. WAC06614 | reverse complement strand
GGACCGCGACCGGGGCCGCGGGCCCGTCGCCGGGGCCCGGACCGGCTGCGCACGGGCCCTCGTCGCACGGCGCCGGGGCCTGGCCCGGGGCCGTCGGGTCGCCGTCGCCCGGGGACGCGGGGCCCGGGACCGGGGCGGTGGGACCGGGTGTCGCGGGGCCCGTGATCAGGAAGGTGGCTCGGCCGGCGTCCGTGGTGCGGAGGTGGCGGATGGCTTCGGTGGCGGCCGCCGGGGTCGTGACCGTCAGTGCGTCGGCGGCCGCGCCCAGCGCCGCGGCCAGCGGGACCTCGTAGCCGGGGGTGACCGTCAGGCGTTCCGCGACCGGGCCGAGCAGCCCCGTCAGACGCTCGGCGGCGGCCAGGACCGCCGCCGTGCCGTCCTTGCGGCGCAGCCCCATCGCCAGGGCGTCGTGCCGGGCGGAGACCGCTGCGCGCGAGCGCTCGGCCTCGGCCAGTGCCTCCCGTGCGGCGCCCAGCTCCGCCTCGGCCCGCGCCAGCGCGGCCCGCGCCGACGCGTGCTCCTCCGCGAGCGCAGGATCCTCCAGCTCCTCGACCTCCGCGGCCAGCGCCTCGTACTCCTCCTGCGCCCGCACGGCCCGCTCCGCGGCCTCCTCCCGCGCCGCCACCAGCCGGTCGATCTCCGCCTGCGCGGCCCCGGCCCGGGACCTGGCCGCGCCGAGCCGTCCGGTCAGCCGGGCCAGGCCCTCACGCCGGTCGGCGACGGCCCGGGCGGCGTCCCGCAGCCGCCGTTCCTCCTGCGCGAGCGCCCGCTCCAGCTCCGCCCGGTGCGCGACGGTGTCCTCCAGGGCCCGGGACGCCGCCTCCAGCGCGGCGGTCAGCTCCGCCTCCTGCTCCCGGATCCGTTCCGCCTCGCGCTCCATGTCCTCCGGGTCGCGGCCCCGCCGCTCCTCCTCGGCCGGCGCGGTGGCGCTCTTCACCCGTGCCTCGGCCAGCGACACCGTGCCGCGCACCCGCTCGGCGAGCTGCGCCAGCTCGTACCAGGTCTGCTGGGCCTGCTGGAGCCGCGGCGCCAGTTCCCGCACCGCCGCCTCCAGTGCGGCCTCCCGGGCCAGCGCCGTGGCCAGCTCCGCCTCCGTCGCCTCCTTGCGCTCCTTCAGCGCCGCCTCGTCGGCGATCTCCGCGGCGAGCGCACCGCGCAGCGTCACCAGGTCGTCGGCGAGCAGCCGAAGCCTGGCGTCGCGCAGGTCGGCCTGGATGACCGCCGCCCGCCGGGCCACGGCCGCCTGCCGCCCCAGCGGCTTCAGCTGCCGCCGCAGTTCCTCGGTGAGGTCCTGCACCCGCGCGAGGTTGGCCTGCATCGCGTCGAGCTTGCGCAGCGCCTTCTCCTTGCGCTTGCGGTGCTTGAGGACGCCCGCCGCCTCCTCGATGAAGGCGCGGCGGCCCATGGGGTCCGCGTGCAGGACGGAGTCGAGCTGGCCCTGGCCGACGATGACGTGCATCTCGCGGCCGATGCCGGAGTCGGACAGCAGTTCCTGGATGTCCAGCAGCCGGCAGGTGTCCCCGTTGATCTGGTACTCGCTGCCGCCGTTGCGGAACATGATCCGCGTGATGGTGACCTCGGCGTACTCGATGGGCAGGGCGCCGTCGGAGTTGTCGATCGTCAAGGACACCTCGGCCCGGCCGAGCGGCGGCCGGCCGGTGGTGCCGGCGAAGATGACGTCCTCCATCTTCCCGCCGCGCAGCGACTTGGCCCCTTGCTCGCCCATGACCCAGGAGAGCGCGTCCACCACGTTCGACTTGCCGGAGCCGTTGGGGCCCACGACACAGGTGATGCCCGGCTCGAAGCGCAGGGTGGTGGCGGACGCGAACGATTTGAAACCGCGCAGGGTCAGGGCCTTGAGGTGCACGCCGCCGGACTCTACCTCTCGGGTTCGGTTTCACCCATGAAGGTGGGGGGCAGAGTCGTCGTCATGGAAGGCGCTCCCCCGTACGGGGCACGGCACGGGGCAAAGGAAGAAGGGACGCCGGAGCGGCGTCCCTTGCAGGTCATACGGGGCTGGAGTCGAGCGACGAGATGAGCGCGGATCAGGTGAGCGCAGGCTCCGCCTTGGGTACGTCGATGTCGATGCTGTCCAGCAGCGACTCTCCGTGCTGCGCGGCGGCCGCGGTGAGCGCGTCGTTCTCGGACTGAATCCGTACGAGCTCGGACTCGAGGTCCTGGACGCGCTGCTGAAGCCGTCGCATCTCGGCGAGGAGTCGCGGGTCGGAACCGCCGACGTAACCGAGAAGCGCCTTTGCCATGATGGATGGTCCTCCACACTGAGTGACCGACCGAAGCGGTGTGGGTCGTGAGGGAATCGCACCCGCGGTGTCTGGCAGTGACTGTCAGTCCTTGCGCTCCTACTGCCATCGCGGCCAAACAGCTCAGGTGCGCGGGGACTTCCAGCGTCTCACCAAAAAGTTTGACGGTCAACACGATCACGCCCCGTATCGGCGGGCAACCCGCTCCGGCCAAGGGCCGCGGAGATCGTCCTCACTCCCGAGCCTTCCACGGTTCCCCCGCCCCGGCAACGCGTCGCCGGCGTATCCGCAGATCCGGCGGTGTCCAGGTGTGATCAGTACATGATCAGCGGATCGCGAAGCCGTCGTAGCCACCGCGCGGTGTGCCCCAGATCTCGGTGACCCCGTCGACGCGTCCCGGCGTGTCGGAGGACCGCAGCCAGTCGAGCAGCCGGTGGCAATTCTCACGTTGACCCTCGGCCACGACCTGTACTCGACCGTCGTCGAGGTTGAGTGCGAAGCCCTGCAGGCCGCCGATCTCCAGAGCGTTCGCCCTGGTGAACCAGCGGAAGCCCACTCCCTGTACCCGGCCGCGTACCCATGCGGTCATACGGACGTCTTCGTTCATGAAGGAACGCTAACCGGATGCGCACGGTTCGCTCACCCCGCCCCCCGAGCCCCATGGCGTACAGTCCGGGACCAATGACCTCACCCATTTGGGTGAGAAAAGGTCGATCTTGGAACGTGGAAGGTACGCCGATGGGACGCCACCGACTTCCCGCGCCGCGCCGGGGGCGCGGCAGCGTCGTGCGCAACACCCTGCTGGGCGTGTGCGTGGCGGCCGCCCTGGGCACCACCGCCGCGGTGACCACGGGCGTGGTGCCGGTCGGCGACTCCTTCCCCTATCTGGGCGAGAAGGACACGAAGCCCCGGGCGAAGGCCGCGCCCAAGGCCTCGGCGAGCGCGCACCTCCAGCAGCAGGGCGGCCTGGCCAACCTCTCCGGCCGCGCCTCCACCGGCCCGGGCGCCGCGGATTCCGCGAGCCCGTCGGCCTCCGGCTCCCCGAGCCCGTCGGCCTCGTCCTCGCCTTCCGCCCCGGCCTCCCCGTCGGCGACGCCCTCCCCCACCCCGTCCACGAAGGCTCCGGAGAAGGCCGCGCCGGCGCCCGCCAAACCGGAGGCGAAGCCGGCCCCGAAGCCGGCCGCGAAGCCGCCGGCCGTCGTGGCGACCGGGCACTCCGCCGAGGAGACGGCCGTGCTCGACCTGGTCAACGTGGAACGGGCGAAGGCGGGCTGTCCTGCGGTCCGGGCCAACCCGCCGCTGGCCGGCCTCGCCGGTGCCTTCAGCGAGGAGATGGCCACCCTCGGCTTCTTCTCGCACACCGACCCCGCCGGCAACTCGCCGTGGGACCGCGCCGCCAAGGCCGGCATCTCGGGTCTGGGCGGCGAGAACATCGCCCGCGGACAGGGTGACGCCCAGGCCGTCATGACGGCCTGGATGAACAGCCCCGGCCACCGGGCGAACATCCTCAACTGCGAGTTCCGCACCCTGGGCGTCGGGCTCCACGTGGCCCCCGGCGGCCCGTGGTGGACGCAGGACTTCGGCTTCGGGACGGCCTCTTGACGGCCGTCGCCCTGAAGGCCGTCGCCTGAGGGCCGTCGCCCTGACGGCCGTCGCCCTGAGGGCCGCCCCGGGCGGGATCAGGCCGCGGCGGCCAGCGCGGCCCGGCCCGCCAGGACCACGCGCGCCTGCTCGGTGACCCGGCGGCCGAGGTGCTCGGCGGTCGCGAGGTCCGCCTTGTGCACGGCCTCCGGACCCTCGTCGGAGTTGGTCTGGGCGGCCGCACCGGCGAAGAAGCCGAGCCGGTTGAGGTCGTTCTCGGACGCGGTCGAGGAGTTCCAGCCCGGCTTGAGGCCCAGGTTGACCCAGCTCATGCCGTGCTGCGCGGCGAGGATCTGGAAGAACTGCAGGGTGTGCAGCTTGTCGCCGCTCTTGGAGGCGGAGTTCGAGAAGCCGGCGGCCAGCTTGTCCTGCCAGGCGTCGGTGAACCAGCGCTTGGAGCTGGCCTCGGCGAAGACGTGGAACGCGCCGGAGGCGGTGCCCATGTACGTCGGCGAGCCGAAGATGATCGCGTCGGAGGAGTCGAGCAACTCCCACTGGGCGTCGTCGATCTCGTCGACCTTGATCAGGTGCACGGTGGCGCCCGCCTCGGCGGCGCCCGCGCGGACGGCCTCGGCGACGACGGCGGTGTGACCGTAGCCCGAGTGGTAGGCGATCGAGACGACGGGGGCGGGGGCGGTGCTGGTCATGGGGTTCTCCTCGTGAGTCGTGGGGACGACGAAAAGAAAAGCACTTTCTTTTTGAAAGCGCAACCCATTGGTTAGCGCTGCATGAGGGTAGGCTTGACCCATGGAGACCCCCGTCCGCACCGAAGCCACCGCCGACGCCGAACTACCGTTCGACGTCTTCGCGCGTGCGTGTCCCTCCCGCGAGACGCTCGAACATGTCACCGGCCGCTGGGGCGGCCTGACCATGGGCGCGCTCCACGAGGGCCCGTGCCGGTTCAACGAGCTGCGCCGCCGCGTCGACGGCGTGAGCGAGAAGATGCTGTCCCAGACCCTGCAGGCGCTGGAGCGCGACGGACTGGTGCACCGCGAGGCCCAGGCCACGAACCCGCCGCGGGTCGACTACGAGCTGACGCCGCTCGGCCACGAGGTGGCCGCGCGCCTGCTGGCGCTGATCCACTTCCTGGAGGAGGGCATGCCGCAGGTGCTCGCCGCCCGTACCACCTACGACGAGGCGCGCGGCGCCCGCTGACAGCGCGGGCAGAAGTAGCTCGACCGGTTCATCCAGGGCCGGCGCCGCATGGGCGTGCCGCAGCGGCGGCACGGCTCGTCCTCGCGCCCGTACGCGTCCAGCGAGCGGTCGAAGTAGCCCGATTCGCCGTTGACGTTGACGTAGAGGCTGTCGAAGCTGGTGCCGCCGACGGCGAGGGCGGCGGTCATCACGTCCCTCACGTGTCCCAGCAGTTCGGTGCTCTTGGGGCGGGTCAGGCTCGCGGTGGGGCGTTCGTAGTGCAGCTTGGCGCGCCACAGCGACTCGTCGGCGTAGATGTTCCCGACCCCGCTGATCAGCGACTGGTCCAGCAGCGCCCGCTTGACCGTGGTGCGCCGGGCGCGCAGGGCCAGGTGGTAGGCGCCCTCGTCGAACAGGGGGTCCAGCGGGTCACGGGCGATGTGCGCGATCACGTCCGGCAGTCCTTCGTCGCTGCCGGGGACGCTGTCGTGCAGCGAGAGCCCGCCGAAGGTGCGCTGGTCCACGAAGCGCAGCTCGGTGCCGAGGTCGTCGGCGAACCGGATCCGGATCCTCAGGTGCCGCTCGTCCGGCGCCCCTTCGGGCTGCACGAGGAGCTGCCCGCTCATCCCGAGGTGGCCGAGCACGGAGAGGTCCCGCTCGGCCAGCGGCATCCAGAGGTACTTGCCGCGGCGCCGGGGCACGTCGAACGTCTGCCCGGTCAGCCGCGCCGCGAAGTCGACGCCCCCGCCCGGGTGCCGGCGCACGGCCCGCGGGTGCAGCACCTCGACCGCGGCCACGCTCCGCCCGGCCACCCAGCGCTCCAGCCCGCGCCGGACGACCTCGACCTCGGGCAGCTCGGGCACGGTCTCTCCTCGGCGGGACGGTTCGGACGGGGCGGGCGGGTCGGGCGGGACCCGTACGGGGCGAACGGCCCCAGCCTATCGGCCCCTTCCGGCCCGCCGGGCGGCACCCGGGCACCGGCCGGGCACCGGCCGGACGCCGCCCGGACACAGGACGACCCCGCCGCACGGTCGTGCGACGGGGTCGTCCGGAAAAGGAAACCGGGGTCAGGCCGAGGACGGTTCGGCGGGGGTCGGCGTCCCGCCGTCGTCCTGGGCCGGCGAGGCGGCGGCGCCTTGGGCGGCCTTGGCCTCCGCGGCGATCCGCTCGTCCGCGGCCGCGCGGATCGCGCGCCACGCCGACTCGGCCGCCTGCTGCTCGGCTTCCTTCTTGCTGCGGCCGGTGCCGGTGCCGTACGAGACACCACCGACGCGAGCGGCAGCAGTGAAGGTCTTCTCGTGGTCCGGGCCGGTCTCGGTGACCAGGTACTCGGGTACACCGAGGCCCTCGGCCGCCGTGAGCTCCTGGAGGCTGGTCTTCCAGTCCAGGCCGGCACCGAGGTTCGAGGACTTCTCGATCAACGGGTCGAAGAGCCGGTGCACCAGCTCCGAGGCCGCGTCGAGGCCCTGGTCGAGGTAGACCGCGCCGATCACCGCTTCCAGGGTGTCGGCGAGGATGGAGGCCTTGTCCCGGCCGCCCGTGCCCTCTTCGCCCCGGCCCAGCCGGATGAAGGAGCCGAGTTCGAGCCCACGCCCGACCTCCGCCAGCGCGCGCGAGTTGACCACCGCGGCCCGGAGCTTGGCCAGCTGGCCCTCGGGCAGGTCGGGGTGGGTGCGGTACAGCGTGTCCGTCACCACCAGGCCGAGCACGGAGTCCCCGAGGAACTCCAGCCGCTCGTTGGTGGGCAGACCGCCGTTCTCGTACGCGAACGAGCGGTGGGTCAGCGCACGCACCAGAAGGGCGGACTCGACCTGATAGCCGAGCCGCCCTTCCAGAAGCGTGTGGGACGAGGCCGCGTTGTTGTCGTCTGCCTGCTTCTTACTGCCGGCAAGTTCGGACATTGCGCCTCTCACCAGCCGCTCAGACCTCGAGGACCTGGCGCTTGTTGTAGGTGCCGCAGCTCGGGCACGCGATGTGCTGCTGCTTCGGCTCCTGGCAACGCTCACACGAAACCAGGGTGGGGACCGCAGCCTTCCACTGCGACCGGCGGTGGCGCGTGTTGCTGCGCGACATCTTCCGCTTCGGAACAGCCACGGCTACTTCTCCTGCTTCTCGGCGGCGCCCCGGACGTCTACGTCAGAAGCCGCGCCGCTCATGTTGTCCTTCTCGTCGTCCTGATCGGCCACGACGAGTCCCTGCAAAGCCGCCCACCGGATGTCGACGGCGTCATGGTGGTGGTCGGGGTCCTCGTTCAGGCTGGCCCCGCATTCAGGGCACAGTCCGAGACAGTCCTCCCGGCACACCGGCTGCAGCGGCAGTGCGAGCACCACCGCGTCCCGCAGCACGGGTTCGAGGTCGAACAAGCCGTCCTCGACGAAGAGCCTGTCCTCGTCTTCCTCGGCGTCGTCGGCCGGCTCCGCCTTGGGGCGGCCCCGGTCGTCGGCGTCAGGGTACGAGAACATCTCCTGGAAGTCCGTGTCGAGCTCACGCTCCACGGCCTCCAGACACCTTACGCACTCCCCCAGAGCGGTTCCACGGGCGGTGCCTGTGACAAGCACCCCTTCCATGACCGACTCCAGGCGGAGGTCGAGCTCGATCGGCGCGCCCTCAGGGACCCCGATGACCCCGTCGAGACCGAAGTCCGCCGGAGCCGCGATCTCGCGGGACAGCCGCTGCATGGCACCAGGACGCCGACCCAGCTCGTGCGTGTCGAACACGAGGGGGTTGCGGTGGTCGAGGCGGGCGTTCAGGGCCGTTCCTGCTTTCGTGTGATCGCTGGGGAGCTGCCGCCAGGGCAGCATGGAGCGCGTCGCGTAGGCGCGACCGAACAGCCAGGATACCCGGCGCTTCGCTCTGAGCCCAATCCGGTGGCCAGGACGGCTAGCGTCCCTGCGTGTAGCCCCGGAGCTGGTTCATGTCGATCATGCTCGTGTCGAAGAAGCTGGTCTCGTCCAGCGCGGGCTGCTGCGGCTGCGGGACGGTCCCCCGGTGCTGCTGGTGCTGCTGGTGCTGCTGGTGCTGCTGCTGGTGGTGTTCGTGGGCGGCGTACGGGTCGGGCGCCTGCGGGTACCCGGCGGCGTACGGGTCCGGCTGCTGCGGATAGCCCGCGTACGGGTCCTGGTACGGCTGCGCCTGCGGGTAGGAGTACACCTCGTACACAGGTTCCGGCTGCGCCACGGGGGCGGGCGCGGGCGGCGCCAGGGGGGCCGGCTCCGCCAGGCCCGCCAGGAAGTCCGCGTCGGTGGCGGCGCGCGGCTGGGGCACCCCGGCGGCGTCCTGGGCCGCGATGTGGGCGCCGAGCTCGTCCGAGGGCACCCCGCCGTGCAGCTTCTGCCGGCCGCGGCCGACGGCCTCCAGGGTCTTGGCGAGCACCGCCTCGAACGTCGCCAGCTTGGTGTCGACGTACTCGTCGGCCTGCCGCCGCTGGAGCTGGGGGTCCGCGCTGCGCCCGGGGGCGTCGGTGTCGGCGTAGCCGTGCTCGTCCAGGCCCGTGGAGCGGCCGAGGAGCTTGTCGCGGCCGCGCTCGACCGCGCCGATGGTCTTGGTGAGCACGACCTCGAAGTTGGCGAGCTTGCTGTCGACGTAGTCGTCGGCCTCGGCGCGGATCGCGGCGGCCTCCTGGCGCGCGCGCTCCAGGATCAGCGCGGCCTCGTCCTGGGAGCGGCGGGCGACCTCGGTGTCCGAGACCAGCGTGCCCCCCTGGGCGTGGGCGGACGCGATGATCCGCTCCGCCTCCCGGCGGGCCTCCTCGACCATCCGGTCCCGGCCGCCGAGGAGTTCCCGGGCCTGGGCGAGGGAGCCGGGCAGGGCCTGGCGCACCTCGTCCAGCAGGGCGAGCAGCTCGGCGCGGTTGACCACGCAGGAGGCCGACATCGGCAGGGTGCGGGCGCCGGAGACCGTCGTGACGATCTCGTCGAGCTTCTTCTGCACGTCCATGGGGACTCGCACTCTCTCGGCCTCGGTCGCTCCCGAGACGGACGGGACGACTGTACGGCCCCGGGGCTCGCGGCGGGCACGGTCCGGCGGAAGGCTCAGCGGGCGGCCAAACGTTCCACCAGTGCGGCGTGGACGTGCGGCGGCAGCAGGTGGGCGACGTCGCCGCCCCAGGCCGCGACCTCCTTGACCAGCGAGGAGGACAGGAAGCTGTAGGTGGGGATGGTCGGCACGAACAGCGTCTCGACGCCCGACAGGCCCATGTTCATCTGCGCCATCTGGAGCTCGTAGTCGAAGTCGCTGACGGCGCGCAGGCCCTTGACGATGGCCGGGATCTCGCGCTCCTTGCAGAAGTCGACGAGCAGCCCGCGGAACGACTCGACCTCGACGTTGCCGTAGCCGGCGGTGGCCTCGCGGATGAGCTCGATGCGCTCCTCGACGGTGAACAGGCCCTGCTTCGACTCGTTGATCCCCACGGCGACGTGCACGACGTCGTACAGCCGGGAGGCGCGTCCGATGATGTCGAGGTGTCCGTTGTGGATGGGATCGAAGGATCCCGGACAGACGGCGCGGCGCAACTGAGCTCCCTCGTTCATGAGTCTTCGCGGGTGTTGGCGGCGCGGCTGTACCACAGGGTGCCCTCGCCGTACTTGCGGGACCGGAGCGGCTCGAAGCCCTCGGGCCACGGAAAGGCGCCGCTCCTGGTGCCGCGTTCCACGGTGACGAGCGCGTCGTCCGTGATCCAGCCGTTGGACACGAGTGTGAGCAGGATCTCCCGAAGATCGTCGTGGCCGACGGCGTAGGGCGGGTCCAGGAAGACGATGTCGTACGGCTCCCCGGACGGCCGCCCCGCGACGATCTGCTCGGCCTTGCCGGCCCGGAACTCGGCGCCGGGCAGGCCCAGGGTCCTGATGTTCTCGCGGATGACGCGGGCGGCCTTGGCGTCGGCCTCGACCAGGAGGGTGTGGGACGCGCCCCGGGAGAGCGCCTCCAGTCCGACCGCACCGGAGCCGCCGTACAGGTCCAGCACCCGGGCCCCGTCGAGGCCGTGCAGCGACTCCCAGGTGGAGAACAGGCCCTCGCGCGCCCGGTCCGAGGTGGGCCGGGTGCCGGTGCCGGGCGGCACGGCCAGGCGTCGCCCGCCGGCGGTGCCGGCGATCACGCGGGTCATCTGGGGGTCCTTGTCGTCTGCGGGGCCGGTCGGGTCGGGCCGTTCCGCCAGGGACGGCCTCCCCCATTGTCAGCCCTTCTCCAGGTACTGCTCCCGTTCGGTGTCGAGCAGGGCGTCCAGCGCGGTGCGCAGGCCGGGCAGGGCGGTGAGCTCGGGGTCGGCGCCGACCACGCGGGTGGCCTCCTCGCGGGCCTGGGCGATGACCTCCTCGTCCTCGATGACGGAGAGCACGCGCAACGAGGACCGCACGCCCGACTGGGCCTGGCCGAGGACGTCGCCCTCGCGGCGCTGTTCGAGGTCGATGCGGGAGAGCTCGAAGCCGTCGAGGGTGGCGGCGACGGCGGCGAGGCGGGCCCGGGCGGGGCTGGCCTCGGGCATCTCGCTGACGAGCAGGCACAGCCCGGGCGCCGAGCCGCGGCCGACCCGGCCGCGCAGCTGGTGGAGCTGGGAGACGCCGAACCGGTCCGCGTCCATGATCACCATCACGGTGGAGTTCGGGACGTTGACGCCGACCTCGATGACGGTGGTGGCGACCAGCACCTTGACCTCGCCGGCGGCGAAGCGGCGCATGACGTCGTCCTTGTCGGCGGGGTCCATGCGGCCGTGCAGCACCTCGACGGACAGCCCGGCGAGCGGACCGGCGGTCAGTCGCGCGGCGATGTCGAGGACGGCGAGCGGCGGCCGCTTCTCGGCCTCGTCCTCGGCGGACGCCTTGCGCTTGCCGCCCTTCCCCTTCGGCTCCTCCTCGTCGTCGCCGATGCGCGGGCACACCACGTACGCCTGGTGACCGCCCTCGACCTCCTCGCGGACCCGCTCCCAGGCGCGCGTGAGGAAGTGCGGCTTGTCCTGGGCGGGCACCACGTGGGTGGTGATCGGCGAGCGCCCGGCGGGCAGCTGGTCCAGGACCGAGGTCTCCAGGTCGCCGAAGACGGTCATGGCGACCGTGCGCGGGATGGGGGTGGCGGTCATGACCAGCAGGTGCGGGGGCTGCTTGCCCTTGGAGCGCAGGGCGTCGCGCTGCTCCACGCCGAAGCGGTGCTGTTCGTCGACGACGACCAGGCCGAGGTCGTGGAACTGCACCTTGTCCTCGATCAGCGCGTGCGTGCCGATGACGATCCCGGCCTCGCCGGTGACCAGGTCCAGCAGCGCCTGTCGGCGTGCGGCGGTGCCCATGGACCCGGTGAGCAGCACCACCTTGGTGCCGACGTCGGACCCGCCGAGCATGCCGCCCTCCGCGAGCTCGCCCATCATCTCGGTGACGGACCGGTGGTGCTGCTGGGCGAGCACCTCGGTGGGCGCGAGCATGGCGGCCTGCCCGCCGGAGTCGACGACGGCGAGCATGGCCCGCAGCGCCACCATCGTCTTGCCCGAACCGACCTCGCCCTGGAGGAGGCGGTGCATGGGGTGGTCGGTGGCCAGGTCGTCGAAGATCTCCCGGGAGACCTTCTGCTGGCCGTCGGTGAGGGTGAAGGGGAGCTTGGCGTCGAAGGCGTCGAGCAGGCCACCGACCACCCCATGCACCGCCTCCTCCAGGGCGAGGTCGGTTCGGGCAAGACG
>NZ_RPRY01000220.1 GCF_003949795.1 Streptomyces sp. WAC06614 | reverse complement strand
CCTTCGGCTTCGTCCTGCCCGCCTCGCCCGCCCGCTGGGCGCTGCTGCTGTGGGTGTTCCTCCTCGGCGCGCTGGCCAACTCCTTCCTCGGCGTCGCCATCGGCTCCCTGGTCACCGACCGGCGGGGGGTGTGCTCATGTGCCGGTGCTCCCGGGTTCGCGGTCGATCAGTTGCAGGTAGCGGTCCTCCAGGGACGGCCGCCGGACTTCGAGTTCCGGTACGTCGTTGCCGAGGCGCTCCTGGAGTCCGGCGAGGAAACCGGGTACGTCGTGCGTCCGCGTGCGGCGCGTCTCGCCGCCCTCCCGCCAGCTGATCTCGGTGCCGGCGTCGGCGGATCCGAGGTCCTGGGGCGAGGAGACGCCGATGATGCGGCCCGCGCGCAGGACGGCCACGCGGTCGGCGAGGCGTTCCGCCTCGTCGAGGTAGTGGGTGGTGAGCAGGACGGCGGTGCCGGCCTCCTTGAGCCGCTCGACGACGCCCCACAGCTCGCGCCTGGCCTCGGGGGCGAAGCCGGTCGTCGGTTCGTCGAGGAACAGCAGCGCGGGTCGGCCGGCGAGGGCGAGGGCGACGTCCAGCCTGCGGCGCTGGCCGCCCGAGAGGGTGGCCACGAGCCGGCGGGAGAGGTCGCCGAGGCCGACGAGGCCGAGCAGTTCGCCGACCGGGACGGGGTCGGAGTAGCAGCCGGCGATCTGGGCGGCGAGTTCGCCGACGCGCCAGTAGCCGTGGTCGGTACAGTTCTGGGGGACGATGCCGATGCGGTCGCGCCAGGCGCGCCCGGCGGTGGCCGGGTCGGCGCCGAGGACCCGTACGGTACCGGCGGTGCGGGGCCGGTGGCCCTCCAGGATCTCGACGGCGCTGGTCTTCCCGGCGCCATTGGGGCCGAGCAGGCCGAAGACCTCTCCCCTGCCGACCTCGAAGGAGATGCCGTCGAGTGCGGTCCGGTCGCCGTAGCGCTTGACGAGGCCGGTGACCTCGATGGCCGCCGCGCCGTCGCGGGCCCCGCTCACGCGGCGGCCTCCGGGCGGTGCGGGGTGCGTCCGGCGAGGCGCTCCTGCCAGGTCACGCCGGTGATCTCGTCGACGGTCTCGGCGACGGCGTGGCACAGGTAGTAGCGCATCATCGGGGAGACGCCGAACAGCGGCAGCTGCCGGTAGAAGAGGTTGATCGCCAGCCGGTAGGCCAGGAACCAGGGCGCGCCGGTGTCGGTGACGCCTGCGTCCGCTACGGCCGTGTGGAAGGCGCTGCGTGCGGCCGCCTCCCCCGCGTCCGGCTGCGCGCCGGCCAGCGAGTCGAGCAGGGCCGGGGTGGTCTCCCCCTGCACGGCCGAGGCCTCGAACAGGCCGGCGCCGTACGACAGGGCGGCGCGCCACTGGGCGGCCGTGGCGCTCTCCCCGCCGTTCAGGGCGCGTTCGACGACGGGGCGCAGGACGGCGCGCTCCGCGTCGAGCCGCCGCCGGAACGCGGCGCGGGGGTCCTTCCCGGGGCCGGCCCAGTGGAAGAACGCCTCGGCGTGGGAGCGGAAGGAGAAGGTGCCGTGCGGCACCCCGTAGGGGTGGGCCGCCGCGAGCGCGGTGAAGGCCTCGGCCATCCGCACCAGGGCGCTCCCGGGGTCCCGGGCGAGGGATTCCAGGCAGTGCACGACGGGCGCGGTCATGCGGGACAGGGCCAGTTCGCGCAGCGGCCGGACCCGCTCGGGCCAGCCGGGGTGGGACTGCGCGGCGGGCACGAGCCGCACGGTGCCGTGCGGGGCCATGGGCAGGTAGGGCGGGTCCACCTGTTCGAGACGGCCCAGTTCGCGGGCCTGCGCGAGGTAGGCGCGTTCGGTGAGGGGTTCCCGGTCGCCGATCGGCGGGGCCGCGGCGCGGGAGGCCAGCGCCTTCCAGGGGAGCGGGCCGGACGGGCCGGGGCGGGCGACGACGTCGACGTGCGGGCCGTGCAGCCAGCCGCGTTCGAGATACACGACGGGTGCGCCGTGCTCGGTCCGCAATGCACGGACCAGGGGCACGAGGCGGTCCACCGACCATTCCGGATTCATCGGGACCCGGCTGAATACGCGTATTCCCACGGGGTCTTCGACTTCGTCTTCCACGTTCACCGTCACGCCTCCCTCTTTCACGGAGACATTGTGGTCCGCCGATGGGGGCGGAAAGCGGCCGCGACGGGGTTTTCCTGACACCTGTCACGGCGCGCGTGACAAGTGTCATCCGCGCCGCGCGCGGCTGCGCGCCCCGGTGGGCAGGACGGCCGCCCACAGCGCGCCCGCGCAGCCGAGGCCGGGCAGTGCCTGCCAGATCCACGGGGTGGTGCCGGGCGCCACGAGGGCGGTGGCGACGGTCGCGGCGACCACCGCGACCATCACCGCGCCAAGGACCCGCAGCAGGGGCGCGCCGAGGACGCGGGCCAGCGGGAAGAAGTGGCCGCCGACAACGAGCGCGGCCCAGGAGAACGCCAACTGGGGCGTGTCCAGGCGGCTGTTGATCAGTCCTGCGCCGGCGCCGAGGAGGACGGCCTGCACCACGAGGAGCCTGACGAACGCGCGCCCGCGCGGCGCCACGGGGCCGGCCGGGGCGGGCGCGGGAGCGCGCCGGGAACGCAGAACGGCGAAGGTCACGGCGACGGCGAGCAGGGCGCCGGCCGCGGCCGCGGCCGCACGGGCGGGGCCGTGCAGCGCGCCCAGGCCTATGAGGAACCAGACGGCTCCGAAGACGGCCCCGATCAGCGGCCCGCGGGGCGCGCGTCCGGTACGGGAACCGGGGTCCATGGGGGGCCTCCTCTGGCACGGGTCTCGACGGCTCACTCTAAGGCCCCGGGGTGCGCCCCCATACCGCAGAAAATGAATTCGGGCCGATTTCGATGACGTTTGTCACGCGAGTCGTGAGCATTGTCAGAGGTGGGATCCGAATGGTTTCGGACAGCCCGGTTCCTGGTGCAGCATCAGGTCGCCGGTCCGCATACGGGCCGCATTCGGAAACATGAGAGGAATACCGTCATGGCGAACACCACCGCTGTTGCCGACTTCGACCAGCTCTTCACCTCCTTCGACATCGAGGAGCTCGAGGTCCTGGACGTCGCCGACGGCGTGGCCCTCCCGGAGATGGGCGCTTCGAGCGGCAACGCCCTGTGCTGCTCCTCGTCCTCCTCCTCGTCGTCGTCCTGCTGCTGATCCGACGACGTCCCACTCCTGTCCGTCCGGCGGCTCCGGCCGCCGGTCGGACAGACACCCGGAGCACGGAGCACGGAGGAGGAGCGTGACCCCGAACCCGGCCGCCCGGGAGCACTACGTCTCCCGCGTCCTCGACGTCCTGGCCGCACGGCCGGACACGGTCGCGGTGCGCTGGCGCGATCTCGAACTGACCGGTCGCCGACTGCGCGACGCGGTCCTGCACGCACGCGACGCCCTCGCGGCCACCGGCCTGCCCGTCCCGCCCGGGGCGGCCCCGCCCGCCGTCGGGCTCCTCACGGAGGCCAACCACCCGGCCCTGCTGGCCCACCGGTACGCGGCCCATCTGCTCGGTGCCACGGTCGTCCACCTGCGCTCCGTCAACCCCGGGCCCGACGGCGTGCTCCTCGACGCCGACGCGCAAGCGGCGATCCTGGCGGAGAACGGGGCCGGCGTCCTCGTCGTGGACCCGGCGCACGCCCGGCACGCCGATGCCGTCCGCGCCCGTACGCCCCACCCCCTCACGGTGGTCGTCGCCGACTGCCCCGCCGGGCCGGCCGGGGGCGGGGAGGTACGCACCCGCGAGCCGCGGTCCGGTCCGGCGCCCGCGCCCGGGGCGCTGGACCGGGCCGCGGTCGTCACGTACACCAGCGGCAGCACCGGCCGGCCCAAGGGCGTCCGCCAGCCGCTCGCCGCCTGGAGCGCCCTGGTGCTCGGCGACGCCGCCCGGCTGGCCGCGGAGGAACCCGTGATGCTGGTGGTGACCCCGCTGAGCCATGCCGCCGGGCCCATGGCGGACGCGGTGCTGTGCGCCGGCGGAACCCTGGTGCTGCACGAGCGCTTCGAGGCCGCGGCGGTGCTCGACGCGGTGCCCGCGCACGGCGTCACCCGCACGTACCTGGCCGTACCGCACCTGTACGCGCTGCTCGACCATCCGGGCCTGGCTGCCTGCGACCTCGGGTCGCTGCGGGCACTGGTCTACAGCGGTTCGCCCGCCTCCCCCGGACGGCTGGAGCGCGCCCGCGAGGTCTTCGGCGCCTGCCTGGTCCAGTGCTACGGCACCACCGAGGCGGGACGGGTGACCGTGCTCGAACCCGTCGACCACTGGGAGCGGGAGCTGCTGCCCTCGGCCGGCCGGCCCTTCCCCGGGGTGGACGTCCGCGTGTGCGGGCCCGGGGGCGGCACCCGGCCGTTGCCGGAAGGCGCCACCGGCGAAGTACTGGTCCGCTCACCGCAGATGATGACCCACTACGTCGGCGACCCGGAGGCGTCCCGCCGCGTCCTGCACGACGGCTGGCTGCGTACGGGCGACCTCGGCCACTGGGACGCGTACGGCTACCTCCACCTGGTGGACCGGCTGGACGGCGTCATCAAGACCTCCGGGGTCAAGGTCCGCCCGGCCGAGGTGTCCCGGGCACTGCTCGGCACCGGGGCCGTCGCCGAGGCCGTGGTCCACCGGGTGGTGGACGGCGAGGCGGGCGAACACGTCGGCGCCGCGGTCACCGCCGCCGGCACCGGCGACGCCGATGGCGGGGCCGGGGATCCTCGGGAGCTGCTCGGCAGGCTCAGGGCCGCCGTGGCGGAGAGCCTGTCGCCGGCGCACGCCCCCTCGCGGATCGCCTTGTGGTCCCGGATCCCGCTGACCGACAACGGCAAGCCCGACCTGCGGCGCATCGGCGCGCCCGCGGGCGACCCGGACGTGATCGCCTTCGCCGGCCCCGCCACCCGTACGCCCCGCACCCCCCGACACACCGAGAACACGAGGTAAGACATGCCATCGCCGCTCACCCCGGCGCAGCGCGGACTGCTCGTCACGCTCGTCTACGGCCGCGACCAGAACGCCCCCGAGCTGTACAACCTCCAGCTCGTGCTCCGGCTCGACGGGCCGCTGGACGCGGCGCGGCTGCGCACGGCCGGAGACCGGCTGCTGTCTCACCACGCCGTCCTGCGAACCGGGTTCACCCTCCGCGACTCCGGGCCGGCGGCGGTCGTGGCCGCCGGGGACCTCGCCCTGCCCTGGCGGGAGACCGATCTGGGCGGTCTCACGGAGCGGGCGCGGGAGGAGGAGGTGGCGCGCCTCGCCCGTGCGGAGCGCGACACCCCCTTCGCGCTGGACGCTCCGCCGCTGCTGCGGATGCTGCTGCTGCGGACGGGCGAGGACCGCTCCGTACTGGTGCTGACCCACCATCACCTGGTGTGCGACGGCTGGTCGCAGCCGCGGCTGGTGAGGGAGCTGTTCACCGGGTACGCGGCCGGGCCTGCCGGGCTGCCCGCGCCGGAACTCCTGCCGCCCGCCGCCGCCGTGGACGGGGCGGCCGCCGGGCGGGGCTGGCGGGCGGTCCTCGCCGACGCCTCCCCGCTGCTCCTGGGAACCGGCCTCACCACCGCTCCCGTGCGGCTGACCCGCCAGCTCGACGAGCGGCGCAGCAGCCGGCTCGCGGCGCGCGCCGAAGCCGCGGGCGTGAGCCTGGACGCCGTGGTGCAGGGCGTCTGGGCGGCCTTGCAGGCGCTGTCGGCAGGCCGGGACCGGGTGGTCGTCGGCGGGCTGCCCACCGGACGCGGGGCGCGGGCCGCCGAGCCCCCGATCGGCGCCCACGCCACCGTCCAGCCCGTCCCGGTGACCGTGGACCCGGCCCGCTCCTGGACGGAGCTGGTGACCGGGGTCCAGGACCTGCTGGACGAACTGGAGCCCTGGTCGGCGGAGTTCGGGCCCGCCGACGTCCAGCGCATCGCCGGGTCCGGGCCGCTCTTCGACACGGTCGCCGTCGCCGAGCGCGCGCCGCTGGCCGCCGCCGAGTTCGACCTGCTCGTACCGGGGCTGCGCCTGGCGTCCGCGGTCTCGTACGACGCCAGCCACTACGCCGCCGGCTTCTCCGTGGTCCCGGGCGACCGCCTCTCCCTGCGCCTGGACCACCGTCCGGGTGCGCTCGGCCACCTGGCGCCGGAGCGGCTGCTGGACTGCCTGGAGGCGGCCCTGGCGGAGTTCGCCGAGCACCCCGAGCGGCCGGTCGGCCTGCTGGCCCTGCCCGGCGCGGTGGACGGCGCGGGCGCGGTGGAGGGACCGGGTTCCGTGGAACCGGATCCGGCCGCGCCTGCGCTGACCCTGGCCTCCGCCGTGGCCCGGCACGCCGCCGCCACACCCGGGGCCCTCGCGCTGGCCTCCCCCGAGGGCGACCTGACCTACGCGCAGCTCGACGGGGCCGCCGCGTGGTTCGCCGGCCGACTCGCCGCCGCCGGGGCCGGGCCGGGGGAGGTCGTCGCCCTGTTGCTGCCGCGTTCGCGCGCCATGACCGTCGCCCAGCTCGCCGTGCAGCGCACGGGCGCCGCCTACCTTCCGGTGGATCCGTGCTACCCGGCCGCCCGGGTGCGGTACATGGTCCGCGACGCCGCACCGGCACTGGCCGTGGTCAGCGCCGAGACCCTGCCGTCCCTGCCCGCCGACGCCGGCTGCGGCCACGTCCTTGTGGACCCGGCCGCGTTCGACGCCTCCGCGGCGACGGACGTGCCGCCGCCTCCCGACGCCGACCCCGAGGCGCCCGCGTACGTCATCTACACCTCGGGGTCGACCGGAGACCCCAAGGGCGTCGTCGTCCCGCACCGGGGCCTGGCCGACCTGGCCGCGACCCTCGTCGACCGCTGCGCCGCCGATTCCACCGCCCGGGTCCTGCAGTTCGCCTCGCCGAGCTTCGACGCCGCGGTGCTGGAGAGCGTGCTGGCCTTCGCCGCGGGCGCCACCCTCGTCGTCCCGCCCGCCGGCAGCACCCTGGTCGGCGAGCCCCTCGCCGGTCTGCTCGCCGCCGAACGCGTCACCCACACGCTCATCCCGCCGGCCGTCCTGGCGACCCTGCCGGCCGGCACGCCGCTGCCCGACCTCGCGACGCTGATCGTCGGCGGTGACGCCTGTCCCGGCGACCTCGTGGCGCTCTGGTCTCGCGGCCGGCGCATGATCAACGCGTACGGTCCGACCGAGTGCACCGTGGCGGCGACCCTGCACGGGCCGCTGTCCGGCTCCGGCACCCCGCTGATCGGCCGTCCCGTACGGGGAACACGGGTGACCGTACTGGGTCCCGGACTCCGGCCGCTGCCGCCCGGCATGACGGGTGACCTGTACGTCGCCGGCCGCGGCGTCGCCCTCGGCTACCTGGGGCGGCCGGCCCTGACCTCGCAGCGCTTCGTACCTGATCCGTACGGCCCGCCCGGCTCCCTCATGTACCGCACCGGCGACCGGGCCCGCTGGACGGAGGGCGGGGAGCTCGCCTACGAGGGCCGCTGCGACGACCAGGTCAAGGTGCGCGGCTTCCGGGTCGAGCCAGGTGAGGTGGAAGCCGCGCTGCGCACGCATCCGGCGGTCGCCCAGGCTGCCGTCTCCGCGCGCCCCGACCCGGCCGGCGACCGGGTGCTGGCGGCGCACCTCGCCGTCCGGCCGGGTGCCGCGGACCTGGACGCCGCCGAGCTGAGGCGGTACCTGGGCGGGCTGCTGCCCGGGCATCTCGTACCCGCCGAGTACCACCTGTGGGACGCGCTGCCGCTGACCGCGCACGGCAAGCTGGACCGCGCGGCCCTGCTGGAGCGCCGCCACGCGGCCGCGCCCGGCGCGGCCGCGCCCGCCGACGACGGCCCGGACCCGGAGACCGCCCTGCTCGCCGCACTCTTCGACGAGGTGCTCGGCGTCCCGGGCACCGGTCCGGACGACGACTTCTTCGGCATCGGCGGCAACAGCATCCGCCTCGTCCAACTGATCACGCTGGCCCGCCGCGCCGGGTTCGGCATCGGCCCGCGCGACGCGCTCGCCGGCTGCACCCCGCGCAGCCTGGCCGGCGCCGCCCGCCGCAAGGAAGGCAGCACCGCCCGATGAGGAACACCTTCGACGACGAGGACGGCCGGTTCCTCGTACTCTGCGATGTCAACGGCCTCGGTTACGGCGACGGCCAGGAGGGCCGGACGGCCCTGTGGCCCGCCTTCGTCCCCGTGCCGCGGGGCTGGTGGACGCTCCACGGGCCCGCCGGCCGCAGCGCCTGCCTGGCGCGGGTCGCGCACACCGCCACGACCCCCTCCGACGAGGCACGCCGATGACCGTCCTGCACCCGCCCGCAGGCGTGGACGTACCGCCCCGACTGCCTGTCGGCCTCGACCTGGCCGACCCGGTCCTGCACGCCGAGCAGGACCTCACCGAGGTCTGGTGCACCCTGCGCGACCGGGATCCCGTGCACTGGCAGCCGCCCCGCGACGGCAGGCCGGGCTTCTGGGTGGTGACCCGGCACGAGGACGTGTCGGCCGTGTACCGGGACGCCGAGACCTTCCGCTCCGACCGCGGCAACGTCCTCGACACCCTGCTCGCGGGCGGCGATTCGGCGGGCGGCAGCATGCTGGCCGTGACCGACGGCCCCCGCCACACGCGGCTGCGCACCGCCCTGATGAAGTCCTTCTCGCCCCGGGCGCTGGACGGCGTCGTGCGCAGCGTGCGCACCGCCACCCTGGCCCTGCTGGAGGAGGCCCTCGAACGGGGCGTCTGCGACTTCGCCCGGGACGTGGCGGCACGGATCCCGCTGCGTGCGATCTGCGACCTGCTGGACGTGCCCCAGGCGGACCGGGACGAGCTGCTCGCCCTCACCTCGGCCGCGCTGGGCTCCGAGCACGCGGACGCGGGTCCGGAGGAGGCCTGGCTCGCGCGCAACGACATCCTGCTGTACTTCGCGGAACTGGCCGCGCGCCGCCGCGACGCCCCCGGCGACGACGTGATCAGCGCGCTCGCGGGCTTCCGTCCGGGCGGTGAACCGCTGACCGACGAGGAGATCGTCCTCAACTGCTACAGCCTGATCCTGGGCGGCGACGAGACGACCAGGCTCTCGATGATCGGCGGGGTACGGGCGCTCCTGGCGCACCCCGGTCAGTGGCGGCTGCTGCGCGCCGGGGAGGTGTCCACGCGGTCGGCGGTTGAGGAGGTGCTGCGCTGGACCTCGCCCGCGCTGCACGCCGGCCGGACTACGGCGGCGGACACGGTGCTGCGGGGGCGGGCCGTCGCGGCCGGCGACGTGGTGACGGTGTGGAACGTCTCCGCCAACCACGACGAGCGGGTCTTCGACCGGCCGGACCGCTTCGACCTGGCCAGGACCCCGAACCGGCACGTGTCGTTCGCGTACGGCTCCCACTTCTGCCTCGGCGCGTACCTGGCACGGGTCGAGATCGGGACGCTGCTCGACGGGCTGCGCACCCTGGTGGGGACGATGGAGGAGACGGGGCCGGGCGGTCCCGTCTACTCGAACTTCCTCAGCGGACGGGTGAGTCTGCCGCTCAGCTGGTCGCGGGCGTGAACGGCCGAGGGCGGGCGCGGCGGACTCCGCACGCACCCTCCCGGCCGGGCGGTCAGAGCCAGCCCTGCTCGGCCGCGATGCGCGTCGCGTCGTACCGGTTGCGCGCACCCAGCTTCTTGATGGCGCTGGAGGCCACGTTGCGCACCGTCCCCTGGGCCAGGCTCAGTTCGGCGGCGATCTCGCCGATGGACGCTCCGGTGGCCACGACCCGCAGGACGTCGCGCTCGCGCTCGTTGAGCAGGCAGTCGCCGGCCTGCGTGACCCAGGGCAGCACCTCCTCGTCCAGGGTGAGCTGTCCGGCCGCCACTCCGCGCAGGGTGGTGATGAGCTGGGACAGCGGAGCGCTCTTGGACATGACGGCGAGCGCTCCTCGGGCGATGGCGTCGCGTACGACGGACCGCTGGCGCATGGCCGTCATCATGGCGACGCGGCACGCGGGGTGGACCGCGCGGATGTCGCCCAGGAGTGCCACTCCGTCGCGCCCCGGCAGCCTGTAGTCCAGCAGGACGACGGCCGGCCGGTGTTTGAGCACGGCGGGGACCACGTCCTCGCTGCGGCTGACGGCCGCGACGACCTCGAAGCCGTCGGTGGCGTGCAGGGCCGCGGCGAGGCTGCCGAGGACCATGCGGTGGTCGTCGACGACGAGGATGCGGATGTCCGGCGGCTTTCCGGCGTCCGTTGGGCGGTCGGTCACGGCGCCTCCTCGGGGGATCCGGTGGCGATGGTCCGGGGGATGTGGCCGGTGAGGGCGAAGCGGCCGTCCGCCGTGACGTCCGCCTCGAGTTCGCCGCCGATCTCCGCGAGCCGGTCTCGCAGGCCGGTCGGGCCCGTGCCGGGCCGGGGCGGCGGGACGGGGCCGCCGTCGTCGACGGCGGTGAACGCGATGCCCCGCCGGTCCTCGCCGACCGAGAAGCGGAAGGAGCGCGCGCCGGGGGCGTGCCGGAACACGTTCGTCATCGTCTCCCGCAGGACACGGCCGAGGACCTGGTCGGCCTGCGGTGCGAGCGGCCCGCCAGGCACCTCGAACCGTACGGTGAGCGAGCGCCGGGCGGCTGCGCAGGCCTCCTCCGCGCGCCTGCGCTCCTCGGCGAAGGAGGTTCCGCGCAGGGACATGAGTTCCGATTCCCTGCGGGAGAGCAGGGTGCGGGCCCGCGCGCCCACGGACTCGATGCCGGACGGGCCGTCACCGGCCGGTGCCGACCCGGGCTGTGCCGGTCCGGGCTGTGCCCGGGCCCTCTGGGCCTCCATGGCGATGAGGGTGAGTCCTGCCCGACGAGGTCGTGCAGGTGCGCCGCCCGGTCGGGGGTCTCCCGTTCCCCCTCCTCGCCGAGGTCCGACACCCACGGCACGGCGAGGAAGACCGCCGCGAGGGCGATCCCGCAGGCCCAGGCGGCCGGGCCGGCGTCGGTGCCCGTGAGGAGCAGCACCAGCCGTACGAGGGTGAGCAGGATCAGCACGGAGACGGCCGGGCGCGGGAGGGTCCGGCGGGCTCGCAGGGCGTCCATGAGTGATCGGAACATCGCGTCACCCGTCGCGCCGCGGCTCTTCCCGTCTGGCGATGGCACCGGCTCTCCCACCGCTCCGCCAACAGTGGCGACACCTCGGCGTCCTGCTCATGGCCGTACCCCCGTACTCGTGTGACGCGCCGCCCGGGGAGTTGGTGCGGTCCGCCCCGGCAGGGCGACAATGCGAACAATCACCCAACTCACGGCACATTACATGCGTCTGCCGAGGCGTCAACGCGGATAGATCGTCCCCATGTCAACAGCTATCGAGGGTGGCACCCCCGATACCGTCTTCGTGGCTCCGCAATGGGGCCTCCGGCCTCCTTTGGGCCGCCCGGTATGACTTCCCCCCTTGTTGCGGTTGATGATCCGGGGGGGTGTCACCGGGTCCGGAGGCATCGACGGACCGCCGATGAGGAGATGACCGTCGGCCTCGACGACGACCTGGCCCCGGCGAGGCCACCAGGGTCGCGAACCGACACCACGGCCTGCTGACCCAGATCCATCCGTCGCTGGAACGCGTGCTGGAGCCCCGGTCCTTGTGAAGATGTCCCTCGACCAGCCGCTCGGCCATCCTTACCCGGGCCACGCGCACGGGTGAGGGCCGGCCCGGGGCTCCGCACCGGTCGGTGCCGTTGCCCCACAGCCGGACGTCCACCGAACGCAGCGGGGTGCGGGCGGCATTGCGGAAGGAGACCGTCTGCCGCCCGGTCCGGTGCGGGCCGTCGGCGTCGGCGCGCAGGGGCGCCTCGTAGGAGGGCCGGTCGGGTGTCGCCGCTTCCCGGCCGGTGCCGTCGGCGGGGCTGACCGGGGAGTGCGGGGA
>NZ_RPRY01000219.1 GCF_003949795.1 Streptomyces sp. WAC06614 | reverse complement strand
CTGCGCCGGCACGTCATGGGCGAGGCCGCGGTCGGGGCGGAGCCGCCGACGCCCGAGCAGCTCCAGCAGATGCTGGAGCTGCTCCACGAGGCGATGGACGCCGGGGCCTGGGGGCTGTCGACCACCCTCGACGCCCTCGAAGGCCGCATCGCGGTCAACGCCGGTTTCATGGTCGGCCACTGCGCCCTGCGCCGGCACGTCATGGGCGAGGCCGCGGTCGGGGCGGAGCCGCCGACGCCCGAGCAGCTCCAGCAGATGCTGGAGCTGCTCCACGAGGCGATGGACGCCGGGGCCTGGGGGCTGTCGACCACCCAGTCCGCCACCCACTCCGACGGCGACGGCGCCCCCGTCGCCTCCCGTCACGCCGGCCCCGCCGAGCTCATCGCGCTCTCCCGCGCGGTCGGCGAGCACGAGGGCACCCAGCTGGAGGCGATCGTCGCCGGCTGCCTGGACCAGTTCGCCGACGACGAGATCGACCTGCTCGTCGAGATGAGCGCCGCCGCCGGCCGTCCCCTGAACTGGAACGTCCTCACCATCGACTCCGCCGTCCCCGAACGCGTCCCCCGCCAGCTCGTGCCCAGCGAACGGGCCCGCAAGGCGGGCGGCCGGATCGTGGCCCTCACCATGCCGATCCTCACCCCGATGAACATGTCGCTGGGCACCTTCTGCGCCCTCAACCTCATCCCCGGCTGGGGCGAGGTCCTGGCCCTGCCGGTGCCCGAACGGATCGCCCGGCTCCGTGACCCCGAGGTGCGCGCGGAGATGCTGCGCCGGGCCGACAGCAAGGAGGCGGGGGTGTTCCGGCGGCTGGCCGACTTCGGCCGGTACGTCATCGGCGACACCTACGGCCCCGAGAACGCGGGCCTGTCCGGCCGCGTCGTGCGCGACATCGCGGCCGAGCGCGGCCAGGACCCGTTCCAGTGCCTGGTGGAGATCTGCGCCCATGACGAGCTGCGCACGGTCCTGTGGCCGATGCCCACCGACAACGACCCGGCGAGCTGGGCCCTGCGCGCCGAGGCCTGGGAGCACGAGGACGTGATGCTGGGCGGCTCGGACGCCGGCGCGCACCTGGACCGCATGTGCGGGGCGCCGTACACGACCCGCTTCCTGGGGGACTGCCTGCGCGGCCGCAAGCTGGTGCCGCTGGAGCGGGCGGTGAAGATGCTGACCGACGACCCGGCCCAGCTCTTCGGGTTGCGCGAGCGTGGCCGGATCGCCGAGGGCTACCACGCCGACCTGGTCCTGTTCGACCCCGAGCGGATCGAGGCCGGTCCGGCCACCCTGGTGCACGACCTGCCCGGCGACAGCCCCCGGCTGGACTCCCGGGCCGTCGGGATCGTCTCCGTACGCGTCAACGGGGTGGAGACCGTCCGCGACGACGAGGTGACGGGCGCGGTCCCGGGCCTGGTCCTGCGCTCGGGCCGCGACACGAGGACGGTGAGCACCCGATGAGCGGCGGGACGGCCCGGCTGTTCATCGGCGGCGAGTGGGTGGAGCCCGCCGGAGGCCACTACGAGGTGGTCAACCCGGCCGACGAATCGGTGGTCGGGCTCGCCCCCGAGGCCTCGCCCGAGCAGGTCCACGAGGCCGCGCGCGCGGCCCGGGAGGCCTTCGCCGTCTGGTCGCGGACCCGCCCGCAGGAGCGGGCGGCCGTCCTGGACCGGGCGGCCGACATCATGCAGCGCGAGTACGAGCCGTGGGCCGAGCTCGCCCGCGCCGAGACCGGCGCGCCCACCGGGATCGCCCGCGGGATGCAGGTCGGGGTGGGCGTGGCCCGGTTCCGCCGGTACGCCGCGGGCGCCCTGGAACCGGTCGAGCGGGGCCTGCCGCCGCAGGTCACCGAGGCCGGCCCGATGGGCGCGGCGAGCGTGCTGGGCGCGCTGGAGGTGCGCCAGCCGGTCGGCGTGGTCAGCTGCATCACCTCGTACAACAACCCCTGGGCCAACCCGGCCGGCAAGGTCGCCCCGGCCCTGGCCATGGGCAACACGGTGGTGGTCAAGCCGGCCCCGCAGGACCCGCTGTCGGTGTTCAAGATGGCCGAGGCACTGGCGGAGGCGGGCGCTCCGCCCGGGGTGGTCAACGTGGTCTGCGGGCAGTCGGTCGCGGTGGGCGAGGCGGCCGTGGACTCCCCGGACGTGGACATGGTGTCCTTCACCGGGTCCACCGGCGTCGGCCAGAAGATCGCCGAGGTCTGCGGGCGGTCCATGAAGCGCCAGCTCATGGAGCTCGGCGGGAAGGGCGCGGCCATCGTCTTCGACGACGCCGACCTGGACGCGGCGACGACGGGCATCGGCACCACCTTCTCCTTCTACAGCGGCCAGATCTGCACCGCGCCCACCCGGGTCCTGGTCCACCGGTCCGTCCACGACGCCCTGCTGGCCCGGCTGGCCGGCTACGCCTCGTACCTGAAGGTCGGCGACCCGGCCGAGCGCGGCACGGTGGTCGGCCCGGTGATCTCCGCGGCGCACCGGGACCGGGTCGAGGCGTACGTCGAACTGGGCCGCAAGGAGGGCGCGCGGGTGGTCGTCGGCGGGGAGCGCCCGGTGGTGGGGCCCGGGGGCAAGGGCTTCTACGTGGCGCCCACGCTGCTGGCGGACTGCACGAACGAGATGCGCGTGGTCCGGGAGGAGATCTTCGGGCCGGTCGTCGTGGTCGTCCCCTTCGACACGGAGGAGGAGGCGGTGGCCCTGGCCAACGACAGCGACTACGGCCTGCTCAGCTACGTGTGGTCCGGCGACGTGGCCCGCGCCTTCCGGGTGGCCCGGCGGCTGCGGGCCGGCGGGGTCGGGGTGAACACGATCGGCCGGAACATGGAGGCGCCGTTCGGCGGCTTCAAGAAGTCGGGCGTGGGCCGGGACGTCGGCTCGTACGCCCTGCACGCCTACAGCGAGGTCCAGTCGATCGTCTGGACGACGTGATCCGGGGCGTGCCCCGGACCACGTAATCCGGGGCGTGCGGGTGCGCGGGCCCGGGCGGGGCCCGGCCGGAGGGCCGGAGCCCCGTCCCCGCCGTGGCAAAAAATGACACGGGAAAGTTTTGAAACGGGCAAAACGGGCACGGGTGCGATTTCCGCATTCCGAAAGCTTCGGTCCAGCTCCCCGGAATCAGCCCTGGGCCGCCCATGTGAACCTTTCATTACACGCCCGTGAACGCATTCCGCCTCGGAAATCAAAGGCATCGCCGGGGGCTGGGCGGCGTCCGCTATCCGGAGTTGATGGATCCGGATGTGGAAACCGCAGGCTCTACCGTCCTGTCCCATGACACAGCTGGACGTGCGGCCGCGGGCCGGAGACACGGTGAGCGGGGTCGCCGGGGCCGACGGCGAGGTCCGCGGCAAGGGCCTCGGCAAGGGTTCCGTCGGACTCGTCGGCAGTGCCGTCATCGGCATCTCCACCGTCGCCCCCGTCTACTGCCTGACCTCCACGCTGGGTTCCACCGCCGGCGAGGTCGGCCTGCAGATGCCCGCCGTGTTCCTCGCGGGCTTCCTGCCGATGCTGCTGGTCGCGTTCGCCTACCGCGAGCTGAACAAGGCCGTGCCCGACTGCGGTACCTCGTTCACCTGGACCGTGAAGGCCTTCGGGCCGCGCGTCGGCTGGATGTGCGGCTGGGGCCTGGTGATCGCCACGATCATCGTCCTGTCGAACCTGGCGGGCGTGGCCACCTCGTACTTCTGGCTGCTGGCCGGCGAGGTCACCGGCAACCCGGAGATCGCCGCGCTGGACAAGGACAAGCCGGTCCACATCCTCACCTGTCTCACCCTGATCGCCGTCGCCACCGCCATCAGCTACCGCGGCATGACCGCCACCAAGGGCGTCCAGTACACCCTGGTCGGCCTCCAGCTCGTCGTCCTCGCCGCCTTCGTGGCCATGGCGCTGTCCAAGGCCGGCTCCGGCGCCTTCGACACCGGCGTGGACTTCTCCTGGGAGTGGATGAACCCCTTCGCGGTCGGCTCCATGGCCTCCTTCACCGCGGGCCTGTCGCTGTCGATCTTCATGTACTGGGGCTGGGACGCGTGCCTGGCCACCAACGAGGAGACCACCGGCTCCGCCAAGACCCCCGGCCGGGCCGCGCTGCTGGCCATGGTCGTCCTGGTCGGCTCGTACCTGGCCACCGGCGTCGCCGCCCAGATGGCCGTCGGCTCCGGCGGCGAGGGCCTGGGCCTGGCCAACGAGGAGACCTCCGGCAACGTCTTCGCCGCCCTGGCCGGCCCGGTCATGGGCCCGGCGCTCGGCATCCTGCTCTTCGTCGCCGTCCTGGCGTCCGCCACGGCCTCCCTGCAGACCACGTTCATCCCGGTGGCCCGTACGGTCCTGGCCATGTCCACCTACGAGGCGCTGCCGTCCTCGTACGCCAAGGTCCACCCGCGGTTCAAGACCCCGGGCCGGGCCACCGTCATGGCGGGCCTGGCCACCGGCGCCTTCTACACGGTCATGACCCTGGTCAGCGAGAACGTCCTCACCGACACGATCTTCGCGCTCGGCCTGATGATCTGCTTCTACTACTCGCTGACCGCGTTCGCCTGCGCCTGGTACTTCCGCAAGGAGCTGCGCCGCAGCGCCCGCGACCTGTTCCTCAAGGGCGTCTTCCCGGCGCTCGGCGGCCTCCTGCTGGCCGCGGTCTTCGTCAAGACCCTCTACGACGCCTGGGACCCGTCCTACGGCTCCGGCTCCACCCTGCCCGGCCTCGGCATCGGCAACGTCTTCGTGATCGGCGTCGGCCTGCTGCTCCTCGGCCTGGTCGTCATGCTCGTCACCGAGCGGCGCAGCCCGGCCTTCTTCCGCGGCGAGGTCCTCACCCGCTCCACGCCGGCCCTGGTGGTCGAGGACTGACCCGACCGGTGGGGTGACGGCATCCGGGGCGGGTCGTTGGTCAGGCCATGAACGCCAAGAGCAGCATGAAGCGCACCCTGGCCGCCCTCGTCCTCTCCGGCGGCGCCGCCCTCGCCCTGACCCCGGCCGTCGCCCAGGCCGACGGCTTCCCCAAGGGCGAGCCGCTGACCGAGCGGCTCGGTTCCATGGCCGACCACCCCGGGCAGACCCTCAAGGAGGCGGAGACCGGCGTCGGCGTGGTCACCTCCGTCACCTCCACCGCCACCCGCTCCGCCCTGGGCAGCGGCGGCTCCGCCCTCGACGGCGGCCTGCCCAACCCCCCGTCCCTCGGCGGCCCCGGCCACTGACACCCGCCCCGGGGTCCGGCCACCGACACCCGCCCGGGGGTCCGGCCACCGACACCCGCCCGGGGGCCGGCCCCGGCCCGGCCCCCGGCGGGGCGCCGGTTCGGTACCGCCCACGCCCACAGCTCGTTGAGCAGGGCATGTCCCTGTGGTTACTGAACACCTTCAGCACCTTCACCCTGGCCGTGCTCCTCGTCGGCGGCCTGGTCCTGCTCGCCGTCACCGGCAGCCTCGCCGCCCGCCGCTACCGGCCCCGGCTGGCCGAGGGCGAGCACAACGAGATGGTCGGCGTGGCCCTCGGCATGTTCGGCGCGATCTACGGCATCATCCTGGCCTTCGTCGTGGTCACCCTGTGGACCCAGATGGAGACCACCCAGAGCGTCGTCTCCGGCGAGGCCACCGACCTCGCCCTCGTCGTCCGCAGCGCCGAGGCCTTCCCGCCCGCCGACCGCGCCCGCGTCGAGCACGCCGTCGGCGACTACGTGCACGCCGTGGTCGAGATCCAGTGGCCCCGGATGCGCGCGGGCCGGCCCAGCTACGACGCCACGGCCGAGCAGACCCACGCCATGTACACGGCACTCCAGTCCTACGAGCCCACCTCGGTCCGCGCACAGACCTTCTACGAGGAGGCCGCCTCCCGCCTCAACGACGCGGCCGGCCAACGCCGCGCCCGCCTCACCGCGGCCGAACAGTCCCTGCCCACCCTGCTCCAGATCCTCGTCTACGGCGGCGCCCTGGTGATCCTCCCCCTGACCTTCCTGTTCGGCCTGCGCAGCCTGAAGATGCAACTCCTGTTCGTCGGCGCCGTCGCCGCCCTGATCGGCTTCAGCCTCCTCCTCGTCCTGGTCCTGGACCGCCCCTTCTCCGGTGACCTGAGCGTCACCCCGGCCCCGTACCAGCAGGCGGCCCTGTCCCAGTTCTGGCGCTAGAGGTACTGCGCCAGCTCGTCCAGCGCGCGCAGGACCTCCGGCTCCTCGGCGGACGGGAGCTGGGCCACGACCTCCTCGATGCCGAGGTCGGCGTAGTGGGCCAGCTTGCCCGGGGTGGGGTGGACGGCGTACGGGACCACCTGCAGCGCCTTGGGGTCGCGGCCGGCCCGCTCCCACACCGAGCGCAGCACCGGCAGGCTCTCGGTCAGCCCGCGCCCGCCGATCGGCATCCAGCCGTCGGCGTGGTCGGCGATCGCCGCGAACAGCTTGGGTCCGGCGGCGCCGCCGAGCAGGGTGCGGGGGCCGTACAGCGGGATCCCCGCGGCCAGTTCACGGGGCGCCTGGACCGGCTTGGGGTGGGCGGAGCTGGCCCGGACCGAGGAGAACTGCCCGACGTACGCGGTCGGCTCCGGCGCCCACAGGGCCCGCATGAGCGCCATCCGGTCCCGCACCAGCTCCCGCCGCTGCGCCCACTCGACCCCGTGGTCGGCGGCCTCCTCGGTGTTCCACCCGTACCCGACCCCGAGGGTGAACCGCCCGCCGCACAGATGGTCCAGCGTCGCCACCTGCTTGGCCAGCCCGATCGGGTCGTGCTGCGCGACCAGCGTGATCCCCGTCCCCAGGTGCAGCCGCTCGGTCACGGCCGCGGCCTGCCCGAGCGCCACGAACGCGTCGAGCGTCCGCCCGTACATCTCGGGCAGCTCACCGCCCATCGGCGCGGCGGTGTCCCGGCTGACCGGGATGTGCGTGTGCTCGGGCAGGTACAACCCACTGAACCCGCGCTCCTCCAGGGCCCGGGCGATCCGGACGGGCGTGACCGTCAGATCGGTCAGGAAGATGGTCGTGGCGATCCGCATACGTGCTGACACCTCCGTCAGGTTGGGGCCCCGGCCACGGTAGGGCGAAACGCTCAGGGACGGCAGGGGGCGGACACGTCGAGGTCCCTCAGATAGCGGTCGCGGTCGCCCTGGGGGAGGGGGTCGGGGACGACGGTGCACAGGATCGTGCGCCAGGAGGCCAGGTCGGTGGCGCGGCGGACGAGGGAGCCGTCGGGGTTGAAGGCGAGGACGGCACCGTCGGCGCCGGCGAAGACCTGCACGGCGGACGTGTCGCTGCCCGGGCGGTCCATGGTCCAGGTGCCGCGGGCCTCGCCGCTGGTGGAGTCCCAGAACTGGAGGGAGGCCTCCGGGCCGGTGCCCGCCGCCTGGACGACGAAGGAGCCGTCCTGGCTGAAGACGGGCTCGCGCCGGTCGTCCCGGGCCAGTCCGTCGCTCGTGGCGACCCGGCCGCTCGCCACGTCGACCACGGCGAGGCGGGAGTCGCCGTTCTTCGAGACGGCCTTCCTGCCGTCGTGGCTCAGCACGATGGACTGGAAGCCGTAGGTGTTGATGTCCGTGTCCCGGACGTGGACGAGGCGGTGCTCGGACCACCGCCAGAAGGAGAGCGCGCCGGTGTCGGAGAAGCCCAGCGTGCCGAGGTCGCCGCTGACCACGACGTTTCCGCGGGCGCGGACGGTCTGGCGGATCTTCCAGGTCCGCGTGTCGACGACGTGGAGGCCCTCCTGGCCGCCGGCACGGGCCAGCACGTGGACGCCGTCCGGGAGGAAGGAGACCGGTCTCAGGCCCTGGCTCTCGTCCTGCGACGTCGGGGACGCCGTCGGGGTGCCGTCCTTCAGGTCCCAGAGCGCGGTCCTGCCCTGGTGCACGGTCACGGCACGGGTGCCGTCGGCGCTGACCAGCACGGTGTCCGTGGTCTCGGCAGCGTTCCCGCGGTCGAGCGGGACGGGGATCCGGCCCAGCCGCTTCACGCCCGCGCCGGTCACCGACCACAGGTCCGTCCCGCCGTCCCGGGTCCGGAACGCCGCCCGCCGGTCGGGGGTGAGCTCGCTCTGCTGGACGTCGTCCTCGTTGGACAGCCAGGCGCCGCCCTGGACGCTGTCGGTGGAGAGCAGGGACACGGCTCCGTCGCGGGAGCCCGCCGCCACCCAGCGGCCGTCGCCGGATGCGGCCAGGCTCATGACGGGGAAGGTGAAGGACCCGATCACGCGGCGGCGGCGCAGGGTCGCGTCGTAGACCAGGACCTCCTGGCCCTTGTACGCGATGAACGAGGTGCGGTCGGCGGTGGGCAGGACCGGGTCGACCCGGACGGCGGGGTCGGTCACCTCCAGGCGGCGCTCGCCCTTGACCAGGTCCCAGAGCACCGGGCGGGACTCGTTCCAGAGCACGGCCGTGCTCGCGTCCTCCGACAGTTGGGGATAGACGCGCTCCTTCGCAGGCAGGCACGGGATCTCGCGCGCGGCGTTCCAGGCCGTGGAGCCGCGGGGGAGCGTGCGCACCGTGCACGCCTCGCTGTCCAGCACCTGGAGGTTGCCGTCCTTGTCGAAGGCGATTCCGATCGCGTCCTGAGGTGCTGTCGCATCGTGGACGACGTCACCCGTGGCGGTGTCCCACACGGTGAAGCGGTAGGCCTCCGTAGGGCGGCCGGCCACGTAATAGCCGGCGGCCACCCGCCGACCGTCCCCCGAGAACGCGAAGGCGCGCATCCCCTTGGTCGCCTCGGCCAGGTCGCGGCCTTCACTGGCCGTCAGGGTCCGCACCTGTCTGCGCTCCGTGGTGTCCCAGATCTCGATCCGGTTGTACACGGTCTCCACGGCCAGGTAGCGCCCGTCGTCGCTGAGGGCGAGATCGCCACCGTGCAGCCGGGACCAGGGGATGCCGGTGAGTCGCGGCAGTTCCCGCCGTGCCCGGATGTCGTACAGGCGGACGTCGGACGGTGCCTCGTCGGAGGCGCCGGAGTCCGCGGGGCCGCCGAGGGCGGAGTAGTAGGCCATCAGGTTCCCGTCCCGGCTGAGGGCCACCCTGGTCGGGGAGATGTTGCTGATGCCGTGGGTTCCGTCGTACACCCCGGACCCTCCCTGGAGGTGCCGCCCCACGTTGTCGTTGGCCGCCACCGCCCGCCCCAGCGCCTGGGCCGACTCGCCCATCCTGCGGGTCGCGTCCGCGTACAGCGCGAACTGCGCCGACTTGCGCGGGTCGCCCTGCGCCGACTCCAGCGCACGGGCGGCGAGGGCCTGGGCGGCCGAGGTACGGGCGCGGGCCAGGGCCTCGCCCCGTTGCTGCCAGGCGAACACGCCCGCGCCGGCTGCGATCAGGGTGGTGGCGGAGAGGACGGCCACGCCGCCGCGGAGCACACGGATCGCCTTGCGCTGGAGTCGCAGGTCCTCGCTGTCCAGGGCGTCCTTGGTCCTGCCGTGCAGGGGCGCGGCCAGCGAGGCGACCCGGTCGCGGAAGTCGGCGCCGGGGCTCATGGAGCGGTCGCCGGGGTCGCAGGCGCGGTAGGGGCGCAGGTCGACCCAGAGGGGTTCGGCGGCGAACGCCCAGCTCAGCTCCTGAGGGATGGCGTTCGTCTGCTGCCAGTCGAAGTCACGGGCGGCGTCGTCCCACACGATCCGGCCGTCGCTGAGCGCGATGAGGAAGTGGTCGAGCCCGTGGTTGCGGCGCCAGTACGCGATCTCCTGGCGGACCCATTTGGACGCGGCCGCTTCCGGGGAGGCCAGGTAGACGAAGTAACGGGCTCCGGCCAGGGCGGTGGTGATGGACGAGCCGAGGTCGCTGCTGGCGCCGAGGCTGGTGGTGTCGCGGAAGACCTTCAGCCCCGGGCGGCGCAGCCAGGGGGTCCGGACGATGCCCTGGAGTCCCTTCTGGAGGGCCTCCGCCAGCGGTACGTCGCGCTGGTGGCTGTAGGAGATGAAGGCATCACGTTCCAAGATCGTCCCCCCTGACGGTCCGTGCGGCACGCGGCAACTCGTAGGGTGGCATGGAGCGTTCGCGCCGAGGGAAGGGTTGGGGGATGGGTTTGCGACAGAGGTTAGGCCGAGGCAGGCGCGCGGGCGGGTTCGCGCCCCAGGAAATCACGGTCAAACTCTCGATCCCGTTCGTGGGGGAGATCAGCGGCACATGGGAGCCCGTCGACGCGGAGCGTGAGGCCGCGTGGGAGCTCTACGTCGAACTCGCCACCCGCATCTCGGTCGTTGAGCTGGGCGAGGACGAGGGACTGCTGCGCGAGGCGCTGTCCTCGCTCTACACCGTCTTCGCCACGACCCGGGAGATCCTCCGGCGCTACGGGCCCGCCGTGGCCCCGCGGGTGGCGCCGGGGAAGGTCACGTTCGGGGTGCTGGCGGTCAATGTCCTGAACCTTTCCATCAGGCCCTTGCTCAGCAAGTGGCATCCGCTGCTCACGGCGCACGAGGCGACCCGCGGGACCTCGGTGGACCCGGTCGCGCACGAGCGCCGGTGGGCGCGGTCGGCGGAACTGCGGGCGGAGATCGAGTCCGTGCGGAAGGTGCTGCTCTCGCTGGCCCAGGCGCTGAACGAGGTCGCGGGTGTCGGCGACCTGATCACCGTACGGCTGCCGGACCAGGGGGCGCGGTCGGCCGCCGGGACCTCGTAGGCGTCCGCGGCGGGCCGCGGGCGGCACCTCACGCCCGCGGGTAGCGGGTGAGCCAGGCCGGGGACGTGGTGGTGGGGGAGTGGAGGGACGGGCCCTGGGTCATTTCCAGGGTGAAGTCGTCGGCCAGTTCGAGGAGGGTGGCGCGGCCCTCCAGCTCCGCCAGCCAGGGGGCCGGCAGGGCGGTCTCGCCGTGCAGGGCGCCGAGCAGGGCCCCGCACAGGGCGCCGGCCGCGGGGGAGTCGCCGCCGTGGTTGACCGCGAGGCGCAGGCCGTGGCGGACGTCCTCGGCGACCAGGGCGCAGTAGACGGCCACGGCGAGGGCGTCCTCGGCGTGGCGGTCGGAGCCGGGGGCGTCGCCGGGGGAGAGGGACTCGACCAGCTTCGCCGAGGGGACGCCCTCGGTGACGGCGGTCAGGGCGCGCCCGAGCGCCTGCGTGACGGGCTCGTGGCCGGGCCGGGCGGCCAGCAGGCCGAGCGCGTGTCGGACGGCGGGATCGAGGGCCGTGCCGCGGGCCAGGCCGTGGACGACCACGGCGAAGGCGCCGGCCGACAGGTAGGCGGCGGGGTGGCCGTGGCTCTGGGCGGCGCACTCGACCGCGAGTTGCAGGACGAGCCCCGGGTCCCAGCCGACGAGCAGCCCGAACGGGGCCGAGCGGACGGCGGCGGCGGCGTCCCGGGCGGTGGGGTTCTTGGGGTGCTCCAGGGTGCCGAGGGTGTCGTCGCCGAAGCCGGTCAGGCAGGAGCGTTCGGGGGCGCGGCGGGTGTAGAGCCACTCCTGCCGGGCCAGCCAGCCGTTGTCCGCGCGGCGCTCGTCCGGGCCCCAGTCGTGCTGGGTGGCCGCCCAGCGCCGGTAGGCGCGGTGGAGGTCGGTGGGCGGGTGCCAGGCGCCGGTGTCGCGGCGGACGTGGGCGCGTATGAGGCCGTCGACGGTGAACAGGGTGAGCTGGGTGGCGGCCGTGACCGCGCCGCGGCGGCCGGAGGCGAAGGGGGCGGGCGCCGGGTCGAGGAGGCCCTGCGGCCCGTGCGCCCGGTGGATGGCGTCGAGGCTCAGCTCCGCCACCGGCGCGCCGAGCGCGTCACCGAGCGCGGACCCCAGCAGGGCCCCGCGCACCCGCCCCCGGAAGTCCTGCTGCTCGGCCCGGCCCCACAGCCCGGTGAGGACCCCTCGCCCGTTGGTCCGGTCGCCCATGTGTCCCCCGATCAGCCTCTGGCGCGCACTGTAGTGGACAGGATCGAACGGATCCCGACCGAGTGCGCCCGCCGTAGAGCAAGTCCCGCCAGAACGGCTGGAATGCGCTCGATGAACGCCCCCCACCCCGGAGC
>NZ_RPRY01000218.1 GCF_003949795.1 Streptomyces sp. WAC06614 | reverse complement strand
TCGTGGCAAGTGGCGGGGTGGAGCTCGCGGCACGTGGCCGGGGCTGCCAAGGTACCGCGCCACCGGGCCGGTCAACCCGGTGCGGACGCGGCGAGTTCGGGGTGTTGTGCGCGCCAGGCCCGCCGCTTCGTCGTCAGCTACGCCGGCTTCAACCGCCCGTGGGCCGTGTGGATCGGCCACCGCCTGGAGGAGCACGGCCACCGGGTCAGCCTCCAGCGCTGGGACCCCCAGCGCAGCCCCTCCCTCACCGAGGCCCTGAACGACCTCGCCCGCGGCAACGGCAAGGTGCTGCTGGTGCTCAGCGAACGCTACTTCTCCGTGGGCACCCACTCCGAGGACGAGTGGAACACCGCCCTGCGCGCCCTCACCGACGCCCACCCCGACCGGTTCGCCGCCGTCAGTCTCACCGACGCCCCGCTGCCCACCGCCGTCGCCGCCCTGGAGCACGCCGACCTGTGGGGGCTGGACGCGTACGAGGCCGAGTACCGGGTGCTGCGCCGGCTGGACCTGCCCACCGAGCGGATCGGCACCGAGACCGGCCGCCGCGGGCCCCGCTTCCCCAACGACCCGCCCGAGATCTGGGGCCGCGTCCCGCGCCGCAACCCCCGTTTCACCGGCCGCAACGACGTCATCGCCACCCTGCGCGAGGCCCTCACCGACGCCCCGCCCGGCGCGTCCACCGTCACCCTCCTCGGGCTGTCCGGCGTCGGCAAGACCCAGGTCGCCACCGAGTACGCGTACCGCTTCGCCTCCGAGTACGACGTGGTGTGGTGGGTGCCCGCCGAGGACCGCCCCACCCTGCGCGAACGCCTCGCCGACCTCGCACCCGCCCTCGGCCTGCCCCGCGGTGCCGGCAGCTACGGCGAACAGATCCGGGCCGTGCTCGAAGCGCTGCGCCGCGGCACCCCGTACGGCCGCTGGCTGATCGTCTTCGACGGCTGCGACAACCCCGACGACCTCACCGACCTGCTGCCCTCCGGAGCCGGCGACGTGATCATCACCTCCCGCAACCGCGAATGGGCCTCCCGGCACACCAGCCTCGTCGAGGTCCCCCTCTACGCCCGCCCCGAGTCGGTCACCTTCATCCGCCGCCGCGCCCGCCGGCTCACCCACGACGAGGCCGACCAGCTCGCCGAGGCGCTGGAGGACTACCCGCTCGCCCTCGACCAGACCGCCGGCTGGCTCGCCGACTCCCCGCTGACCGTCGGCGACTACCTGCGGCTGCTGCGGCGCCGGCTGGACTCGCGGGAAGCGGTCACCGTCTCCGACGACTATCCGCTGCCCTTCCCCACGGCCCTCGCGATCCTCCTCAACAACGTCCGGGAGAACTTCCCCGACGCCCTCGCCCTGCTCCGGCTGTTCGTGTTCTTCGCGCCCGGCCCCGTCCCGTTGCGGCTGCTGCGCGAGTTCCCCGCCGAGGAGGTCCCCGAACAGCTCGCCGGACTGATCAACGACCAGATCCGGTGGAACGCCGCCCTGAACAAGCTCGTGCAGTTCTCCGTGGTCCGCCTGGAGTACTCCGACCTGCCCGTGGAGGAGGGCGGCGGCGGGCTGGAGACGGTCCAGCTGCACAGCATGGTCCACGGCATCGTCCGGGAGAACCTCTCCGAGGCGGAGGCCGCGCCCCTGGCCCGCGCCGTACGGCAGGTGCTCGCCGCCGCCGACCCCGGCCGCCCCTCCGACTCCCAGCTGTGGCCGCGCTACGCCGAACTCATCCCGCACCTGGAGACCGCCGGCGTCCTGACCAGCTCCAACACCCGCATCCAGAGCTTCCTGCTGCACTGCCTGCGCTACCTGGTGCTGGCCGGGGAGTACCGCACCTGCCTACGGCTGTGCGAGGAGACCGACCACCACTGGCGGAACATGCTCGGTGACGACCACGAGCGGGTGCGCGAGCTCAGCTACCAGTACGGCGGAGCCCTGCGCAACCTCGGGCTGTTCCGGCGGGCCGAGACCCTCACCCGGGCCGTCGCCGACCAGGTGCGGGCCGAGCGCGGCGACCGCGACCTGGAGACGCTGCGGGCGACCAGCGCGTACGGCGGCGTCCTGCTGTGCATCGCCAAGTTCGAGCCCGCCCGGCAGCTGTTCGAGGACGGGCTGGCCGCGTACCGGGAACTGCTCGGCGAGGACGACGCCACCACGCTGAACGCGCAGAACAACCTGGCGGCCACCTACCGGCTGCTCGGCCGCTACCAGGAGGCGTACGACCTGGACCTGGACACGCTGCGACGGCGGGAGCGGGTGCTGCGGCCCCAGCACATCTCCACGCTGTCCTCCGGCATCGCCTGCGCGATGGGGCTGCGGCTGATGGGCCGCTACCGCGAGGCACAGACCCGGCAGGAACAGGGCCTACGGCTGAACACCCAGGTCCTGGGCCTGAACCATCCGCAGACCCTACGGGCCGAGCACAACCTGGGGATGTGCCTGCGGCGGCTCGGCGACATCCCCGGCGCCGGGCAGCGGCTGCGCAACGTCTGGGAGCGGGCCACCCGCGTGTTCGGGGCGGACTACCCCTGGACCCTGATGGTGGCCTCCGACTTCGCGACGTACCTGCGGGAGTACGGGGACATCGAGGAGGCCCGGCGGATCTCGGAGGACGTGGTCCGCCACTACCAGGCCCAACTGGGCCTGGCCCACCCGTACAGCATCGGTACGGTCGGCAACCTGGGGCTCGTGCTGCGCGCGCAGGGCGAGCGGGAGGCGGCGCTGAGCCTGTGCGAACAGGCGCTGGTGGGGATGCGCGGCGCGCTGGGGGAACGGCACCCGTGGACCCTGGGCTGCGCGCTGAACGCGGCCGGGTGCCGCAACTTCACGGAACGGCTAGACGAGGCGCTGGAGTTGAGCCGGGAGACGCTGCGGGGGGTGGAGCAGGTGCTCGGGGCGGACCATCCGATGGCGCTGAGTGCGCATACCGCGCTGGCGGCGGACCTGCGGGCGAAGCAGGAGCTGGAGGAGGCGGCGCGCCACGAGGACCACGCCTTGCGGGCCCTGGCCCGCACCCTGGGCACCCAACACGTCCACACCATCTCCGCCCGCCAACGCATCAGGCCCTACTGGGACTTCGAGCCCCAGCCGTAGGCCGATCCCGGGGTCCGGGGGCGGAGCCCCCGAAGGAAGGCCGAAGCCCGGCCCCGCGTGGTGCGGGGCCGGGCTTCGGCAGGGAGGGCGAGGCCTAGGCCTCGAAGACCTCGTTGATCAGCTGCTGCTGCTCCGCCTGGTGGCGCTTGGCCGAGCCGACGGCCGGGGAAGAGCTGTGCGGCCGCGAGACGCGGCGCAGGCGCTCGCCCGCGGGGATGTCGGCGCCGACCGCCAGGTCGAGGTGGTCGATCAGGTTGAGCGCGATGAACGGCCAGGCACCCTGGTTCGCCGGCTCCTCCTGCGCCCAGATGTACTTCGCCGCGTTCGGGTACTTGGCGATCTCCGCCTGGAGCTCGGCACCCGGCAGCGGGTACAGGCGCTCGATGCGGATGATGGCCGTGTCCGTGATGCCGCGCTTGGCCCGCTCGGCCTCCAGGTCGTAGTAGACCTTGCCCGCGGTGAAGACGACCTTGCGGACGGCGTTCGGGTCGACGGTGGTGTCGCCGATGACCGGGCGGAAGCTGCCGGTGGTGAACTCCTCCGCCTTCGACGCCGCGGCCTTCAGACGCAGCATCGACTTCGGGGTGAAGACGATGAGCGGCTTGTGGTGCGGGTTGTGGACCTGCCAGCGCAGCAGGTGGAAGTAGTTCGACGGGAGCGTCGGCATGGCGACCGTCATGTTGTTCTGCGCGCAGAGCTGGAGGAACCGCTCCGGGCGGGCCGAGGAGTGGTCCGGGCCCTGGCCCTCGTAGCCGTGCGGGAGGAGCAGCGTGACGCCGGAGGTCTGGCCCCACTTCTGCTCGGCCGAGGAGATGAACTCGTCGACGACGGTCTGCGCGCCGTTGACGAAGTCACCGAACTGGGCCTCCCAGAGCACGAGCGCGTCCGGGCGGGCCAGCGAGTAGCCGTACTCGAAGCCCATGGCCGCGTACTCGGAGAGCAGCGAGTCGTAGACGTTGAACCGGGCCTGGTCCTCCGACAGGTACAGCAGCGGGGTGTAGTCCTCGCCGGTCTCCCGGTCGATGAGGACCGCGTGGCGCTGGCCGAAGGTGCCGCGGCGGGAGTCCTGGCCGGACAGCCGGACCGGGGTGCCCTCCATCAGCAGCGAACCGAAGGCCAGGGTCTCGCCCATGCCCCAGTCGATGGTGCCGTCGTCGATCATCGCCGCGCGGCGCTGGAGCTGCGGCAGCAGACGCGGGTGGACGGTGACGCCCTCGGGGATGTTCACCTGGGACTCGGCGATCCGCTTGACCACGTCGAAGGAGACGGCGGTGTCCACGGCGACCGGGAAGTCGCCCGGCTCGGCCGGGACCGGCGCGCCGACGGCGGGCTGCGTCGAGGCCTCGCGGACCTCGGCGAACACCTTCTCCAGCTGGCCCTGGAAGTCCTGCAGCGCCTGCTCGGCCTCTTCCAGGGTGATGTCGCCGCGACCGATGAGGGACTCGGTGTACAGCTTGCGCACCGAGCGCTTCTTGTCGATCAGGTCGTACATCAGCGGCTGGGTGAACGCCGGGTTGTCCGACTCGTTGTGGCCGCGGCGGCGGTAGCAGATGAGGTCGATCACGACGTCCTTGTTGAACGCCTGACGGAACTCGAAGGCCAGCCGCGCGACACGGACGACGGCCTCGGGGTCGTCGCCGTTCACGTGGAAGATCGGGGCCTCGATCATGCGGGCCACGTCGGTGGCGTACATGGAGGAGCGGGAGGACTCCGGCGCCGCCGTGAAGCCGACCTGGTTGTTGATGACGACGTGGACCGTACCGCCGGTGCGGTAGCCGCGCAGCTGCGACATGTTCAGGGTCTCGGCGACGACACCCTGGCCGGCGAAGGCCGCGTCACCGTGCAGGGCGACCGGCAGGACGGTGAAGTCCGTGCCGCCCTTGCCGATGACGTCCTGCTTGGCGCGGACGACACCCTCCAGGACCGGGTCGACGGCCTCCAGGTGGGAGGGGTTGGCGACCAGGGAGACCTTGATCTGCTCCCCGTCGAGACCGGTGAAGGTGCCCTCGGCGCCCAGGTGGTACTTCACGTCGCCGGAGCCGTGCATGGACTTCGGGTCGAGGTTGCCCTCGAACTCGCGGAAGATCTGCGCGTACGACTTGCCGACGATGTTGGCGAGCACGTTGAGGCGGCCGCGGTGGGCCATGCCGATGGCGACCTCGTCGAGGCGGGCCTCGGCGGCGGAGTCGATGACGGCGTCGAGCAGCGGGATGACGGACTCGCCGCCCTCCAGGGAGAAGCGCTTCTGGCCGACGTACTTCGTCTGCAGGAAGGTCTCGAAGGCCTCGGCCGCGTTCAGGCGGCGCAGGATGCGCAGCTGCTCCTCGCGCTCCGGCTTGGAGTGCGGGCGCTCGATGCGGTCCTGGATCCACTTGCGCTGCTTGGGGTCCTGGATGTGCATGAACTCGACGCCGGTGGTGCGGCAGTACGAGTCGCGCAGCACGCCGAGGATGTCGCGCAGCTTCATCATGGACTTGCCGGCGAAGCCGCCGACCGCGAACTCGCGCTCCAGGTCCCACAGGGTGAGGCCGTGCTCGGTGATGTCGAGGTCGGGGTGCTTGCGCTGCTTGTACTCCAGCGGGTCGGTGTCGGCCATGACGTGGCCGCGGACCCGGTAGGAGTGGATGAGCTCGAAGACGCGGGCGGCCTTGGTGACGTCGTCGTCGTGGCTGGCGTCGATGTCGCGGAGCCAGCGGACCGGCTCGTAGGGGATGCGCAGCGACTCGAAGACGTCGTCGTAGAAGCCGTCCTCGCCGAGCAGGAGGTTCGCGACGATGCGCAGGAACTCGCCGGAGGCCGCGCCCTGGATGACCCGGTGGTCGTAGGTCGAGGTCAGGGTCATGACCTTGGAGATGCCCAGCTTGTTCAGGGTGTCCTGGGAGGTGCCCTGGAACTCGGCCGGGTAGTCCATGGAGCCGACGCCCATGATGACCGACTGTCCGGGCATCAGGCGGGGCACGGAGTGGACGGTGCCGAGGCCGCCCGGGTTGGTCAGGGAGACCGTGACGCCGGTGAAGTCGTCCATCGTCAGCTTGCCGACGCGGGCGCGGCGGACGATGTCCTCGTAGGCCTGCCAGAAGCCGAAGAAGTCGAGGGTCTCGGCCTTCTTGATGCCGGCGACGACGAGCTGGCGGTCACCGTTGGGCTTGACCAGGTCGATCGCCAGACCGAAGTTGACGTGCTCCGGCTTGACCAGGGTGGGCTTGCCGTCCTTCTCCGCGTAGGAGTAGTTCATCGACGGCATGGCCTTGATGGCCCGCACCATCGCGTAGCCGATCAGGTGCGTGAAGGAGATCTTCCCGCCCCGGGCGCGCTTGAGGTGGTTGTTGATGACGATGCGGTTGTCGAACAGCAGCTTCACCGGGACGGCGCGGACGGACGTGGCCGTCGGCATCTCCAGCGAGGCGTTCATGTTCTTGGCGACCGCGGCGGCCGGTCCGCGGAGCGTCACGAGCTCGGGGCCGGCGGGGGCCTCGGTCGCGGGCGCGGACTTCTGAGCCGGGGCGGCGGCGGCCGGAGCGGCGGCCTGAGGGGCAGGCGCGGCCGGTGCGGCGGCCTGGGCCTGGGAGGTGACAGTCACAGCAGGGGCACCAGAGGGAGTGGCAGGAGCAGGGGCAGGAGCTGACGCAGGCGTGGGCGCAGAGGCCGGAGCAGGTACTGCGGCGCCGGCCGCCCCCGTGGCGGCGGCGTCGGGGACCTGCGGCGTGACCTGAGGGGCTGCGGCGGCGGTGGCGGCCTGTGCGGAGGCGCCATCCGTCATCGGCTTCACCGTCGTCGCCGGAGCGGCTGCGCCGCCCCCCGGCTTGTAGTCGGCGAAGAAGTCCCACCAGGCACGATCGACCGAATTCGGGTCCTGGAGGTACTGCTGGTAGATCTCGTCGACGAGCCACTCATTGGCGCCGAAGCCTGAGGCAGGGTTCTTCCCGCCCTCTGCTGCTTCGGTCGTGGTGCTCGGGTTACTCGGGGACTGTGGCGACACGGCGGCAACCGCCCTCTTCCGCTTCACAAGGTATGGACAGCGGGAATAAAGGCTACGCCTCTCAGGCCGTGAGATGCAGACCGGGCGGGACTTACGTCGCGTAGGTCACATCGAACGGCGGGTTTCGCCGGGGGGAATGGCGGGAAACCAGCCTGGTTCGGGTACGGGTGACCGCGGTTGCGGCCCCCTGGCGTCGCACCCCTGACGGATCCCGTGCACATGTGGCCGAGATCATTTCCTTTCCCCTCGAACCCTACGTCAACCTGCGGGGGGCGAGCTTCCCGGAAGGGTGACGCGGATCCTGCATCCCCGTGACGATTCGGCCACGCGGATGTCGCCGCCGTGCAGCCCGACGGCCCAGCGGGCGATCGCCAGGCCCAGCCCGGTGCCCCCGTCGCCGCCGGTGCCGCTGCCCCGGTTGAACCGTTCGAAGACCCGGTGCCACTCCGCCTGCGGGATGCCGGGGCCCTCGTCGAGCACCTCCAGCGTCAGGCTCCCGGGCGCCGCGCCGCCGCGGGCCCGGACGGTGACCCGGCCGTGCGGGGGGCTGTGCTTGACCGCGTTGTCGATCAGATTGGCCACCACCTGGTGCAGCCGCTCCGCGTCCGCGTACGCCGTCAGGTCGGACGGGAACACGTCCAGGTGCAGGTGGACGTCGTTGCGGGTGCGGCCGCCCGAGCCGGAGGCCAGCCCCGGCCGGCCGGCGCGGGCGAGCCCCGACTCCTTGAGCACCCCGGACAGGTACGGCCACACCTCGAAGCGCCGGGCCTTGAGCGGGACCACGCCGTTGTCGAGCCGGGACAGGTCCAGCAGGGTCTCCACCAGCCGGCCCAGCCGCTCGGTCTGCTTGAGCATGGTCCGCATGGTCTCGGGGTCGGCCGCCGAGACCCCGTCCACCACGTTCTCCAGGACCGCCCGCAGCGCCGCGATGGGGGTGCGCAGCTCGTGGGAGACGTTGGCGACCAGCTCCTTGCGGTGCCGGTCCACCGCCTCCAGGTCGTCGGCCATCAGGTTGATCGTGGCGGCCAGGTCGCCGAGCTCGTCCCGGCGTCCCGCGCCGCGCACCCGCCGGGTGTAGTCGCCGTGCGAGATCGACCGGGCGACCGTGATCATGTCGTCGAGCGGCGCGGTGAGGCTGTGCGCCACGAACTGGGTGATCAGCATCGAGGCGATCACCGAGAACACCGTGATGAACCGCAGTTCGGTCTCGGTGCGCAGGGCCACCAGCACCAGCCCGGTGGTGATGAAGACCGAGACCACGACGAGCGTGCCCAGCTTGGTCTTGATCGAGAACGGTGAGAACGGGCGCAGCGGCCCGAGCGGCGGGAGCCCCTCGTCGGGGGAGCGCAGCCGCTCGTCCGGCCGCAGACGTTCACCCGGCCGGGGCCGCGCGCGCCCGCCCGGTTGCCGGGCCCCGGAACTCACGGCTGCGCCGGGGTCTCCAGGGCGTAACCCACCCCGTGGACCGTACGGATCCGCTCGGCGCCGATCTTGCGGCGCAGCGCCTTGATGTGGCTGTCGACGGTCCGGGTGCCCGACGCGTCGGCCCAGTCCCACACCTCCGCCAGCAGCTGCTCCCGCGAGAGCACCGCGCGCGGGGTGCCGGCCAGGCACACCAGCAGGTCGAACTCGGTGGGCGTCAGGTGGACGTCCTCGGCGTGCACCCGTACGCGGCGCTGGGCGTGGTCGATCTCCAGGTCGCCCAGCCGCAGGGTGGACCCGCGGGGGGCGGTGGCGGCGATGTTCGCCCGCTCGACCCGGCGCAGCAGCACGTGCACGCGCGCGGCCAGCTCCCGCATGGAGAACGGTTTGGTCATGTAGTCGTCGGCGCCGACGCCGAGACCGACCAGCATGTCGGTCTCGTCGTCACGCGCCGTGAGCATGAGCACGGGGACCGGCCGCTGCGCCTGCACCCGGCGGCACACCTCCAGGCCGTCGAAGCCCGGCAGCATCACGTCGAGCACCAGGAGCTCGGGCAGCCAGCTCTCGGCGAGGGCGACGGCGGCGGGGCCGTCCGTGGCCACCTGGACCTGGAATCCCTCGGCCCGCAGGCGGGCGGCGATCGCGTCCGCGATCGTCCGGTCGTCCTCCACGACGAGCACCCGCCGTTGCGCGCCAGGGGTGGCCGCCGCCCCGATCGGTGTGCTGTGTGTCTGTTCCATCGTCCCGCCCCGGTAGTCCAGCGTGATGAAGGGCAGCGTAGAGGAGCCACCGGCCTGCGGCTATGAGGGGTTCCGGCCGAGATGGATCACGTCCGGGACACCTCGGGCAACGGGCACCTCTTCCGTCCGTACCGAGCTGAACCCGGCATTCCGCATTGCCGTCCCGAACGCCTCCGACGGCCGCGCCGACCACACCGCGAGCACGCCTCCGGGCCTCAACCGGGCGCGGCAGGAGGCGAGTCCGGCCGCGGAGTACAGGTTCCGGTTGTCCTCCGTGACGGTCCAGTCGGGGCCGTTGTCGATGTCGAGGCAGAGGGCGTCGAAACGGTCGGGGCCTTCCCGGAGAAGTGTGACGAGATCGGCGCGCAGCAGGCTGACGCGCGGGTCGGCGAACGCGTCCGCGGTGACGGAGGAGAGCGCTCCGCGGCGGTGCCAGTCGATGATCGCCTCCTCACGCTCGGCGACCGCGATCCGTCCCCAGACCGGCTGGGCGGCGGCGTGCGCGAGGGAGAAGCCGACGCCGAGCCCGCCGAGCAGCAGCGCCGGGCCGGTCCCCGCGCCTCCCTCCGCCGGATTCCGGCCCAGGGCGGCCAGGGCCGCGTCGACGAGCAGGCGCTCCGAACGGCCGTCGGAGGTGTCCATCAGGAAGCAGCCGTTGGCGATGATCTCGTAGACCGGCTCCCCGCCCGGTGCCGCGGCCTCACGTCTGCGCAGCACCACCTCGCCGTACGGGCCGTCGCGGCGGTCGAGCGTGGACACGGGCATGGACGCGGGTGTGGGGACGGGCAGGGGCATGGATGTGGGCACAGGCATCGGCGGCTCCGTTCCGTGACCGTACGGTCACTCCTGTTCCGCTGAACGAAGCGGGGCCGCGCGGTGTTCCGCCGTTACGGCGCCTCGAACGGGGGCAGGGCCTGGAGCACCTTCGCCAGCCGCGCCGGCATCGCCCCCTGGTCCGCCGCCACCTCGTGGCCGCCGTGCACGAACGCGTACGTGAACCCGTCGTACACCGGCCGCTCGCTCAGGAGCGTCCGCGGAAGGTGCGGGAAGTCGGCCGCCGCCAGCGCGCCGCGCAGCGCGTCCAGCTCCGCCGCCGACAGCCGCCCGGAGCCGGCCGGCTGCGCCTGCCGGTCCAGCCGGGTCCACGAGCCGTCCCCCTTGACCAGGATGCTCCACCGGCGACCAGCGCCTGGTCACCGTCACCCGCACCGGAAGCACCAGGAGGCCGCCATCAGCCGGACCCCGCCGTGGCGGTGGCTGCCTCCGCTGCTCGCCCTCGCCCTCGGCCTGTGGGGGCTGGACCGGGGTGGCAGCATGTGGCGCGACGAGTCCGTGAGCTGGCAGGTGGCCCACCGCCCGCTCGGTGACCTGCTCGGGCTGCTCGGCCGGGTGGACGCCGTCCACGGCCTCTACTACCTGCTCACCCACGCCCTCCTCCCGCTCGGCGAGGCCGCCGGCCTGTCCGGGCCGGTCGCGCTGCGGCTGCCGTCGGTGGCGGCCACCGCCCTGGCCGCGGCCGGGGTGGCCGCGCTCGGCCACCGGCTGGCCGGACCGCGCACGGCCCTGGCCGCGGGCGTGGTGTACGCCGTCCTGCCGCCCGTGCAGATGTACGCCCAGGAGGGCAGGTCCTACGCGCTGGTGGCCGCCGTCGTGGTGGGGGCGACGTACCTGCTGCACCGCCGGCGGTGGCCGGCGTACGCGGTGGTGCTGACGGTGGCCTGCTGGCTGCACGAGTTCGCCGTGCTGGCGCTGCTCGCGCACGCCGTGACCGGCCGGCGCGTGCGCGCCTGGCGCCGGTGCGCGGCGGCCGTGGCCGTGCTGGTGCTCCCGCTGGCCGTGCTCAGCGCGGGGCAGGCCGGGCGGCAACTGGGCTGGCTGGGCCGGCCGTCCTGGGCGGACTGGGCGGCGTACGCGGGGGTGGCCGGGCTGGCCGCGCTGCTGGCACGCGGCGCCGACCGGGAGCTCGTCCGGCTGGCGCTGCCGCTGGCGGTGCTGCCGCCCGGGCTCCTGCTGACGGTCTCGCTGGTCCACCCGCTGTACGTCGACCGGTACGTGCTCTACGCCCTGGCCGGGCTCGCCCTGCTGGCCGGGGACCGGCTGGCGCGGGTCCGGGTGCGGGCGGTGCGGTGGTGGCTCCGGCCGGTGGGGGCGGCGCTGCTGGTGCCGGTGGCGCTCTGGTCGGTGTGGCTGCGCACGCCCGACAGCCGCAAGGACGACGCCCCGGCCGTGGCGGCGGCCGTACGGGACCTGGCCCGGCCCGGTGACGCGGTGCTCTTCATGCCCGCACGGCGGCGCGAATGGCTGCTGTCCTCGCCCGGGGTCTACGGCGCCCTGTCCGACCTCGCGCTCGACCGCGCCCCGGCCGCCTCGCGCACCCTCCAGGGCACCGAACTCCCCTCGGAGGGGATCCGCGCGCGGCTGACCGAGGCGCCGCGGGTCCTGGCCCTGCTGGACCCGGCGGACCAGCCGTGGGACGCGTACCCGCGCGAGGCGGTCAAGCGGCAGACCCTGGCCGTGTTCTTCGACCTGTGCGAGATCCGCCCGGTCCACGGGGCCCGGGTGGCCCTGTACGCCCGGCCGGGGGCCTGCCCGTAGCGGCGCGGGCAGAGGATGATCACGGGGACCCACGAGCGGGCCCCGCCCGCCCCACCCCCACCTGCGGAGGTCCCCGA
>NZ_RPRY01000217.1 GCF_003949795.1 Streptomyces sp. WAC06614 | reverse complement strand
AGCGGGGGCCGGGGGCCGGGGGCCGCTAGAGGTAGTCCTCCAGGCGGCCGATCCGGAAGCCCTGTTCCTGGATGTGCCGCAGCATGCGGGTGGTCATCTGGGTCTCCGTCGTGCCCTTGAGCTCCGACGGGCCGCGGAAGTGGGCCAGGACGATGTCACCCGGCTTCAGGGCGTCGCCCTCGGCGTACTGGAAGTTGTTGATCTGCATCGACACCTTCCACAGCACCAGGGCGGAGACGCCGCACTCGGAGGCGGCGCGCAGGGTGTCGTCGTTGTAGTTGCCGTACGGCGGGCGGAAAAGCTGGGGGCGCCGGCCGAAGCGCTGCTGGAGGCGGTCCTGCTGGCCGCATATCTCCTTCTTCTGCGCCGCGTAGGACAGCGTCCGCAGGTTCGGGTGGGTCAGCGTGTGGTTGTTGACCACGCTGCCGGCGCCCGTGTCGCGCAGCTTCTGGAAGTGGCCGTAGTCCGACGAGGCGACGCTGTCGGTCAGGAACATGCTGATCGGCAGCTTGAGGTCGGCCGCCATCTTCAGGAACTCGGGGTCCTTCTCGGCGCCGTCGTCGAAGGTCAGGAAGACGATCTTCTCCCCGGCCGGCACGGGTATTCGGTCGACGACCGGGACCTTCCCCGGACCGGCCTGCGGCAGGTGCGGCCGGGTGGCCGGGCGCGGGGCGAACTCCAGGGGCCGGGTCAGGCCCCACTTCTTGTACGCGTCGTCCGCGGCGGGCGTGCCGGAGGAGGGGGAGGCCGAGGGCCCCGGCCGCGCGCTCGCCGAGGGGTCGGCGCCCTGGACCTCCTGGCTCGTCTGGCGGCCCAGCCGCTCGATCGGGTCCACGCTCTCCCCGCACCCCGCCAGGGTGAGCGCGAGCGCGCCGGCCGTCAGCGTCCCGGCCAGCGACCGGCGCGCGTTCCTCACAGGTAGTCCTCCAGCCGAGCCACGGCGTATCCCTTGTCCGTGACGGTCTTCATGACCTGGCGGACCATGTCGGGCATGGTCCCCTTCCAGTCCTCCCGCCCCCTGAAGTGCGTGAGGATGATGTCCCCGGGGTGCAGGTCACGGTCCCACTCCCGGTATTCCATTTTGTCGGGGAACGCCTCGGCGTTCCAGATCGGGACGTATGCGATCCCGCACGACTTGGCGGCCTTCAGCGTGTCCTCGTTGTAGTTGCCGTACGGCGGCCGGAAGAGCTTCGGCACCGTGCCGAACTCCTTGTGGATGGTCTCCTGCTGGCCGCAGATCTCGCGCCGCTGCTTCTCGTACGACAGGCCCGGCATGTAGCGGTGGTTGAGCGTGTGGTTGTTCAGCGTGACGCCCGTGGCCTGCATGCCCTTGAAGTACTTGTAGTTGTCGCGCACGAGGTAGTCGCTGAGGAACGCCGTGTACGGGATCTGCAGCTCCTGCATCATCTTCACGAACTGCGGGTCCTTCTCGGCCCCGTCGTCGATCGTGAGGAAGACGACCTTGTCCTCGGTCGGCACGGTGGTGAACACCGGCGGCAGGTTCTCCTGGTCCTCGACCTCGAAGCCCTCGCGCGCGGTGATCTCCGGCTTCTCCTTGGGCGCCGGCGGGGCGCTCAGCGGCACCTTGGCCAGGCCCCACTTCTTGGTCGCGGCGATCCGCGCCTGCGCCGCCGCCTTGGCCTTGGCCGCCTGGTCGAGGGCGCCGCCGGCCATCCCGGCGCCGGCCTTGGGCTGCGGCCGCTCGGGCTTGGCGGACTCCGAGGAGCCGCAGCCGGTACCGAGAGCGGCGACCACGAGTGCGGCCAGGGCCGCCATGCCCAGGCGGGCGGACCGGCGGGGCGGCCGGTGGGCCGCATCCCGCATATTTTGTTCCGTTTTTCCTACTAGCTGCATAGTTGCGGATGGTGTCACCGGGACCCGCCCGTTCCCGGCCGACACCGCGCACGGCGGCCCGCACTTCCACCGACTGGCGCACACGGAAGGGCCGGCGCCCCCGCTGGCCGACAATGAAGCCGTGAACGACCTCGACTTCGCCGCCCTGCTCACCCCCGAAGGCCGCGCCCTGCTGGACTCCCTGCGCGACTACGACCCCGCCCAGGAACTCTCCGTGGCCACCCGGCTGCGCCGGGAGCACCCCGCCGGGCTGGTCTCCGCCGCGCTCGGGCAGGCCCGGCTGCGGCAGCGGGCGGTGGCGAAGTTCGGCGCCGAGGACGCGCTCCGGATGTACTTCACCCCGCACGGCGCCGAGATGGCCACCCGCGCGGCCGTGGCCGCGTACCGGGCGGAACGGATGGCCGCGCTCGGCGTCCGCAGCGTGGCCGACCTGTGCTGCGGCATCGGCGGCGACGCCATCGCCCTGGCCCGCGCCGGTATCCGGGTGCTGGCCGTGGACCGGGACCCGCTGACCGTCGCCGTGGCCCGGGCCAACGCCGCGGCGCTGGGCCTGGCCGACCTGATCGAGGTGCGCGAGGCCGATGTGACCGAGGTCGACACCGCCGGCCACGACGCGGTCTTCCTGGACCCCGCCCGGCGCGGCGGCCGGGGCCGGACCTTCGACCCCGAGGCCTACTCGCCGCCGCTGTCCTGGGCCGTCACCGCCGCCCGTACGGCGCCGTACGCGGCCGTCAAGATCGCCCCGGGGATCCCGCACGAGGCGGTGCCGGCCGAGGCCGAGGCCGAGTGGATCTCGGACGGCGGGGACGTGAAGGAGGCCGTGCTCTGGTTCGGCACCACCCCCGGCGCCGTCCGGGCCACCCTGCTGCCCGGCCCGCGCACCCTGCACACCACCGAGCCGCTGCCGGACCCGCAGCCCGGGCCGGTCGGCCGCTACCTCTACGAGCCCGACGGCGCGGTCATCCGCGCCCATCTGGTGGCCGAGGTCGCTGCCGCGCTCGACGGCCGGCTGATCGACCCGACCATCGCCTACGTCACCGCCGACGCGCTGCGGCCCACGCCGTACGCCACCGCGTACGAGATCACCGACGTGCTGCCCTTCCACCTCAAGAAGCTCAAGGCCCTGCTGCGCGCGCGCGGGGTGGGCGTGCTGACCGTCAAGAAGCGCGGCTCGGCGATCGAGCCCGAGGAACTGCGCCGCAAGGTCAAGCCGCAGGGCCCGAACTCCGCGACCGTCTTCCTCACCCGTGTGGCGGGGGCACCGTCGATGCTGATCGGCTTCCCGGCAGCAGCGCCCGGGGCGTGAAGGCCCGCACCGCCCAGCGGTAGTGGGCCACGGCCTTCGCCCCGCCCAGCAGCCCGGTGACCCACAGGATCGTCCCCATCCCCATCAGGTACGTGACCTCGCCGTACGTCTGGGCGCCCGGCCGGGCGCCCAGCGCGGCCCCGAGCGACACCCACAGCCCGACCGCGCCCAGCGCGCACGAGGCCAGCAGCCACACCAGGCTCCGGCCGGGCGAGCGCAGCCGGGCGTCCGCGGCCGGGTCGGGGTCGGTGGCCGCCCACGCGGCCAGCAGCCGGCGCACCTGGCGGTCGCGCCGGACGCCCCGGGCGAACCAGAACCCGGCGGGGACGAGCACGCCCGCGCCCAGCACGCCGTAGACCACCCCGACCAGGTCCTCCAGCCGCTGGTCCTGCTCGAACGACATCAGCGCCAGGCCCACGCAGGTCCAGCCCAGCGTGACCACGGCCGCGATCACCCAGAGCAGCAGCAGCCGCCCCAGCCCCAGCTCCTGCCGCCCCAGCTCCGCCAGGAACCGGGCGCGGTCGGCCCGTACGACGCTGTCGTCCAGCCAGGCCCGCAGATGCGCGGGCGGCGGCGGGGGCGGAAGATCACGGCGAGGCATGGTCATGACCATAACGGGACCGGCCACCCCGGACGACCCGCTCGTCAGGACACGGTCTCGACGGACTCGAAGCGCCAGCGGTGCACCGGACGGGTGATCAGTTCGGCGTCCGGCTCGGGCAGTTCGGGCAGCTCCGCCGCGAGGGAGTCCGTCTGCCACCAGGTGAGCACCAGCACCCGGTCCTGGGGGGCCATGAACGTCTCGCGGCGCAGCGGGTCCCTGGACAGCACCTGGGCGCGGGCCCACTCCAGGAGTTCACCGCCGCGGCCGGTGACCGCCCTGGCCTCCCACATCAGGGTGACGGTGGTGCTCATGAGTACAGGTTGTCCTTGCTGAGCTCGTGGACGTGGTCGTGGTCGTGCGCGTGGCCGTGCCCGTGCCCGTGGCCGTGCCCATGCCCGTGACCGTGGTCGTCCGCCGGGCCCGGGACGTGGGGGTCGGTCACCGGCAGCGAGGAGTCCGCCGACAGGTCCCAGGCCGAGGCGGTCCGGTTGCGCCTGACCATCTCCGCGCCCAGGGCCGCGACCATCGCACCGTTGTCGGTGCACAGCTTCGGCCGCGGCACGCGCAGCACGATGCCGGCGTCGTCGCAGCGCTCCTGGGCCAGCGCCCGCAGCCGGGAGTTGGCGGCCACACCGCCGCCGATCATCAGGTGGTCGACGCCCTCGTCCTTGCAGGCGCGGATCGCCTTGCGGGTGAGCACGTCCACCACCGCCTCCTGGAAGGACGCGGCCACATCGCGCACCGGCACCTCCTCGCCCGCGTTGCGCTTGGCCTCGATCCAGCGCGCCACGGCCGTCTTCAGCCCCGAGAAGGAGAAGTCGTACGCCGGGTCGCGCGGCCCGGTCAGCCCGCGCGGGAACGCGATGGCAGCCGGGTCGCCCTCCTTGGCCAGCCGGTCGATGACCGGGCCGCCGGGGAAGCCCAGGTTCAGCACCCGGGCGATCTTGTCGAAGGCCTCGCCCGCGGCGTCGTCGATGGTCGCGCCCAACGGGCGGACGTCGGAGGTGATGTCCGGGGCCAGCAGCAGCGAGGAGTGCCCGCCCGAGACCAGCAGGGCCATGGTCGGCTCGGGCAGCGGCCCGTGCTCCAGCTGGTCCACGCAGATGTGCGAGGCCAGGTGGTTGACCCCGTAGAGCGGCTTGCCCAGCGCGTACGCGTACGCCTTGGCCGCCGAGACGCCGACCAGCAGCGCGCCGGCCAGGCCGGGGCCGGCCGTCACCGCGATGCCGTCGAGGTCCTTGGCGCTGACCCCGGCCTCCTTCAGGGCGCGCTCGATGGTCGGGACCATCGCCTCCAGGTGGGCCCGGGAGGCGACCTCGGGCACGACGCCGCCGAAGCGGGCGTGCTCGTCGACGCTCGACGCGACCGCGTCCGCGAGCAGGGTGGTGCCGCGGACGATGCCGACGCCGGTCTCGTCGCAGGAGGTCTCGATGCCGAGGACGAGGGGTTCGTCAGCCATGGTTCTCACTTCGCAACGGGGCAGAGCCGGCGGTGGAGCCGGCCGGATCGGAAAGGCGCATCACGAGCGCGTCGACGTTGCCCGGCTGGTAGTAGCCGCGGCGGAAGCCGATCGGCTCGAAGCCGAAGCGCTCGTAGAGCTTCTGGGCGCGGGTGTTGTCCACCCGGACCTCCAGCAGCACCTCGGCGCACTCGAAGGCGCTGGCGGCGCGCAGCAGGTCGGTCAGGAGCCGGGCGCCGAGCCCGGTCCCCCACTGGTCACGGGCGGCCGCGATGGTCTGGACGTCGGCCAGGTCGCCGGCGGCGGCCAGGCCGGCGTAGCCGACGATCCGGCCGGTGCGCCCCGCGGCGGGGCCGCCCTCGGGCTGCTCCTCGGCCACCACGTAGTGCCGGGTGGCCTGCGGGCCGCGGGCGTGGGCCAGCTCGGACCAGAACATCCCGGCGGACCAGGCGTCCTCGGGGAACAGCTCGTGTTCCAGTTCCAGCACGGGCTCGATGTCCCACCAGCGCATCGGGCGCAGGACGGTGCGGGTCACTGGGGGGTGACCACCTTGTAGTTCTTGGGTACCTGGGCGTCGGGCCGGCGCAGGTAGAGCGGGGTGGGCGGCAGGAACGTCCCGCCGGCCGCCAGCCGCTCCGCGGCCAGCGAGGCCAGGGCCGCGGCCGACTGGTGCTCGGGCCCGCGGGCGTCGGGGAAGACCTCCGGGTACAGCAGCGCGCCGGCGCCGACCGCCGGCAGGCCGGCGACCTGCTCGGCGATGTCGGCCGGGCGGTCCACGGCGGGCTCCCCGGTCCGGGTGCGGCCGTCCTCGTAGCGGGCCCAGTAGACCTCCTTGCGGCGCGCGTCGGTCGCGACCACGAACGGGCCCTCGACCCCGGCCGCCCCGGCCGCCCAGGCCAGGCCGTCGAGGGTGCACAGGCCGTGGACGGGCACCCCGAGGGCGGCGCCGAAGGTGGCGGCGGTGACCAGCCCGACGCGCAGTCCGGTGTAGGGGCCGGGGCCGACGCCCACGACGAGGTCGGTGACGGCGTCGAGCTTCAGCCCGGCCTCGGCGAGCACCTTGTCCACGGCGGGCAGCAGCAGCTCCCCGTGGCGGCGGGCGTCGACCTGGTCGGAGCGGGCGACGACGGACTCACCGTCGTGCAGGGCGACGGTGACGGCGGGCGTGGCGGTATCTACGGCGAGCAAGAGCACGCGAACAGCCTACGACTGTCCGCACCGGGCCCGGTGCGGACGGTTCGGCGCCGCCCCTGCTGCTACCTTCGAACCGATCACGTATCCGGGTCCGTCCGGACCACGGATCGCTCCACACGTATCCGGGGGACGACCCCAGGGAAGTCCGGGGAAGGGAAGCCAAGGTGGCACGCAGCAGCTCGGGAATCGTGGCCGGGCTCACCGCGGTGGCGCTCGCCGCGGTCGGCTTCCTCGCCTACCAGGCGTCCGCGACCGCGCCCGCCAAGCCCGCCGCCGCCGGACAGCAGCAACAGCAGCAGCCGGCCGCCGGTGCCCCCGCGCAGCCCTCCGCGCCGCAGGCCGCGGGCAAGGCCGGACCGGTCCCGGAGAACTCGGGCACCGGGACGCGGGTGGTCTACTCGATCGGCCAGAAGCGGGTGTGGCTGGTCGGCGCCGCCGACGCCGAGCCGCGCAGCTTCACGGTGATGCCGAGCACCGTGCACCCCAAGCCCGGCTCGTACGTGGTCGGCTCGCGCTCGGGCGCGGTCACCGGGTCCGACGGGGTCGCGGTCGAGCACGTGGTGCGCTTCGCGCTGAGCGAGGGCGGTGTGGTGATCGGCTTCAGCGCCCGCGCGGACGGTCAGGTCCCGGCGCCGGACCCGGGCAAGAAGACCGGCGGCATCCGGATGAGCCGGGCCGACGGCGACGCGATGTGGAACTTCGCGACGATCAACACCAAGGTCGTCGTCGTCCCGTAATTCACCCGTTCGGCTGCGCGGCAAGCTGCCTCGTCAGGCCGCCTCGGACTCCGGGGCGGCAGCGGCGGGCGGCGGTCCGGCCGGCTCCACGTCCCGGCCCGCGCCGGCCTCCCGGCGCCGCGGCGGGGTGGAGACGGCGTTCGCGGCGGCGCAGGAGGCCAGCAGCGCCTGCATGGACAGCGGCCCGGCGGGCACGGCGGACGGGCGGGGTACGTCTTCGCGCTCTGCTGCCGACATGGGCTGCCTCCTGGACCCGGGACGCCGCACTTAGGTACACCTAACCAGCTCTCGGTACCATGTCATCACGCATCCCACCGCGGACGCAATATCTTGCCGACAGCTTGTCGGCACCTCGTCGGGAACTACGCCCCGGCACGGTCCCCGGCATGGTCGCCCGCGTGCTCCCCTGCGAGCTTCGCCAGCTCCGCGGCCTCCCAGCGCCCGCCGACGCCGCGCAGCGAGACCTGCCGGACGTCGTCCAGGACCTCCTCGTGGCCCACCGCGCGGGCGATCACCACGTGCAGCCGGTCCTCCGACAGGTCCTCGACCTTGCCGTCGCCCCACTCCACGACGACCACCGAATCGGGCAGCGAGACGTCGAGGTCCAGGTCCTCCATCTCGTCCAGTCCGCCGCCGAGCCGGTACGCGTCCACGTGGACCAGCGGCGGGCCGTCCACCAGCGAGGGGTGCACCCGGGCGATGACGAACGTCGGCGAGGTCACGGCCCCGCGCACGCCGAGGCCCTCGCCCAGGCCCCGGGTCAGCGTGGTCTTGCCCGCGCCCAGCTCGCCGGTGAGCAGGACGAGGTCCCCGGGGCGCAGCAGGGCCGCGATCCGGCGGCCCAGGTCCTGCATCCGCTCCGGGGAGTCGACGGTGATGACGGCCTCGGCGTCAGCCGTTCGGGGGTGTGCTGCGTGCGGTGCTTCCATACGCGCCAACGTTAGCCGCTGCCGGCACCGCGCCGGTGCGCACCAGCAGCTCGGCCAGCAGGGCCGTGACCGTGTCGGGGCGCTCCAGCATCATCAGGTGGCCGGTGCTCTCCAGGACGGTCAGCTCCGCGTCCGGGAGCACGGCCTTGATCGCCTCGCTGTGCTCCGGCGGGGTGATCATGTCCCGGTCCCCGCCGATCACCGTGACCGGAAGGGCGGCGAAGCGGGCGAGGGCCTCGGTCTTGTCGTGGGTCTGGAAGGCCGGGTAGAACTCCGCGACCACGTCGATCGGGGTCGCCTCGATCAGCCGTTCGGCGAACCGGGCCACGGCCGGGTCGACGTCGCGCGAACCGAACGAGTAGCGCTTGACCGTGCCCGCGAACAGGTCGGCGGTGGCACGCCGGCCCCGTTCGACCAGCTCCGCCTGCGAGCCGAGGGCCTTGAGCACGCCCGGCAGCACCCGGCGTACGGCGTTCATCCCGGCGGCCGGGAGGCCGAAGGTGACCTCGTCGAGCCGACCGCTGGAGGTCCCGATGAAGGCCGCGCCCACGACCCGGTCACGGACCAGCTCCGGGAACTGCTCGGCCAGCGCCATGATCGTCATACCGCCCATGGAATGACCGACGAGGACCAGCGGGCCCTCGGGGGCGGTGGTGTCGATGACGGACTTCAGGTCCCGGCCGAGCTGGTCGATGGTGACCGGCTCGCCGTCGGCCTGGGCCAGGCCCCGGGCGGAGCGGCCGTGGCTGCGCTGGTCCCAGTAGACGGCCCGGACCCCCAGGGCGCGCAGCGCGGCGCGCTGGAAGTGCCAGGCGTCCTGGTTCAGGCAGTAGCCGTGGCACAGGATCACGGTGGCGACGGGCTGACGGCGGCGCAGCCGGCGCCGCTTGGCCGGCTCCTCCGGGGGCTCGTCCACCTCGTGGTGCAGCAGCGTGCCGTCCTCGGCACGGGTGGTGCCCTCGGTCCCGCGCAGGGATCCGTAGGGCGCGGTGGCGTCCAGGGCCAGGCGCGCCTGACGGCGCATGCCGCGGCCCACGGTGAGCCGCTCGACGGCCACTCCGGCCGCGGCGCCGGCGGCCAGCACGCCGATCGCCGCGCCGGCCCAGCCGGCGCGGCGCCAGGTGTCGGCCGCCGGGTTCTCAGCCATGGAGGTAGACCCTGGGCACTCGGGCGCCGATGCGGGTGACGATCTCGTACGCGATCGTGCCCGCGGCCTGGGCCCAGTCCTCGGCGGTGGGCTCGCCGTGCTCCCCGGGCCCGAACAGCACGGCCTCGTCCCCGCTGCGGACGGTGGGCTCGTCGGGGCCGAGGTCGATCACGAACTGGTCCATGGCCACCCGCCCGGCCACCGTGCGCACCGCGCCGCCGACCAGGACCGGGCCGCGGCCGGAGGCGTGCCGGGGGATGCCGTCGGCGTACCCGGCCGGGACCAGGGCGAGGTGGCTGCCGCCGGCCGGGGTGACGTAGTGGTGGCCGTAGCTGACCCCGTGCCCGCCGGGCACCCGCTTGACCAGCGCCACGGAGGCCTTGAGGGTCATGGCGGGCCGCAGGCCCAGCTCCTGGGCGGTGCCGAGCTCGGGCGCGGGCGAGACGCCGTAGACGGCGAGGCCGGTGCGCACGAGGTCGAAGTGGCTCTCGGGGAGGGTGAGCGTGGCGGGCGAGTTGGCGATGTGCCGCACCTCGGGCTCGATCCCCTCCTTCTCGGCGAGGGCGAGCATGTCGCGGAACGCGGCGAGCTGGAGCTCGATGGAGGGGTGGCCGGGTTCGTCGGCGCAGGCGAAGTGCGACCAGAGCCCGGTGACCTTGACGGTGCCCTCGGCCTCGGCGGCGACGGCCGCGCCGACCAGGTCGGCCCAGTCGCCGGGCTGACAGCCGTTGCGGCCGAGGCCGGTGTCGGCCTTGAGCTGGATCCGGGCGGTCCGCCCGGCCGCCCGGGCGGCGGCGCGTACCTCGTCCAGGGCCCACATCCCGCTGACGGCGACGTCGAGATCGGCCTCGACGGCCTCCCGCCAGGGCCCGCCGGGCGTCCACAGCCAGCACAGCGTCCGCGCCGTGATCCCGGCCGCGCGCAGCGCGAGCGCCTCCTGCGGCGTGGCGGTCCCGAGCCAGGTCGCCCCCGCCTCCAGGGCCGCCCGGGCACAGGCCACCGCGCCGTGTCCGTAGCCGTCGGCCTTGACCACGGCCATCAGCTCGGACCGGGGGGCCCGCTCGCGCAGTGCGCGCACGTTCCCCCGTACGGCGTCAAGATCGATCTCGGCGTGCACGCGCGGCGGTGTCTCGTTCATCGCGCCCAGTCTCTCAGAACCCACCGCCCCACTTGCGGGGGCCGCTGCCGCGGCGGCACATGTTTCGCATGTCCGGGGGCGGAAGCCGGTGCGGCCCGGGGCGGGCCGGGAACCGCTGTCGGCCCGGGGCGGGCCGGGAACCGCTGTCGGCCCCGGGCGGGCCGGAACCACGCACCGACCCGACGGGCGCCCCGCGCCCCTTGCCGGCCGGGCGGACCGGGCCGACGGCTCCGGTCGGAGGCCGGCACCGGGCCGCCCAGGCACCCGGGGCGGGGCCGGGAGCCGGTGCGGCGCGGGGCCGCGGTCGGTGGTTGCTACGGGTGGTGGACGGTGCGCCAGGCCGTGGGAAGGGCTTCGGCCACCTGTCGGGCGGTGAGGGGGGCGCCCGCGGCGGCGTGTCGGGCGGCCAGGCCGTGGAGGTAGGCGGCGACCGATGCGGCGTCCAGCGGGGCGAGGCCGGCCGCCAGGAGGGACCCGGCCAGGCCCGACAGGACGTCGCCGCTGCCGGCCGTGGCCAGCCACGGGGTCCCGGTCGGGTTGACCCGGACCCGTCCCGCCGGGTCGCACACCACGGTGGTCGAGCCCTTGAGCAGCACGGTCGCGCCGTAACGCTCCGCCAGTTCCCGCGCCCGGCCCAACCGTTCCGCCTCGACCGTGGCCCGGTCCACCCCGAGCAGCGCCGCGGCCTCGCCCGCGTGCGGGGTCAGCAGGGTGGGCGCCGTACGCCGCCGCAGTGCCTCCGGCGAGAGCCCGCGCAGGCCGTCGGCGTCCACCAGGACCGGGACGTCGTCCCGGGCCAGCAGCCGTTCGACCTCGGCCGGGCGGCCGTCGCCGAGCCCCGGCCCGGCCACCCACGCCTGGACCCGGCCGGTGCCGATCAGCGTCTCCGGGAACCGGGCCAGGACCTCGCGGTCGGCCGGACCGACGTAACGCACGGCCCCGGCCCCGCCGCGCAGTGCGCCGGCCACCGCCAGGACGGCCGCGCCCGGGTACTGGCCGGACCCGGCGAGCACCCCGACCACACCACGCCGGTACTTGTCGCTCTCCGCGCCCGGTACGGGCAACAGCGCGGCCACGTCCGGGTCCTGGAGGACACCGAGCGCCGGCTCGGCGGGCAGGGCCAGGCCGATGTCGACCAGCCGCACCGCGCCGGTGTGCGTGGCGCCGGGGGCGATCAGCAGACCCGGCTTGTACGCGCCGAAGGTGACGGTCACGTCCGCGGTGACCACGGCGCCGGCCACCTCGCCGGTGTCGGCGTCGACCCCGCTGGGCAGGTCGACGGCGACGACCGTCGCACCGGCGGCCCTGGCCTCGGCCGCCTGCGCGGCGAGCGCCGCCGCGGGCGGGCGCAGGCCGCCGCGGCCGCCGATGCCGAGCAGCCCGTCGAGGACCAGGTCCAACCGGGCCGGCAGCCGCTCGACGAGGCGGCCGCCGGCCGCCAGGAGGGCGGCGAGGCCACCGCCGTGGACCCGGCCGGGGTCCATCAGCACGGCGTACACCCCGGCCCCCCGCCGAGCCAACCGCGCCGCGGCGTACAACGCGTCGCCCCCGTTGTCCCCGTTCCCGACCACCAC
>NZ_RPRY01000216.1 GCF_003949795.1 Streptomyces sp. WAC06614 | reverse complement strand
TCGGCCGTGAGCAGCTCGAACCCCGTGAGTTTATCGTTCTTACCCGTAACATTCTCCGGCCAGAAACGCTGCCTTTTTTTTTTTTAGGGGGGAAGCCGGAAGCGGTGGGCGCCGGTTGTCGCGTGGTCTGGGAGATGTTTAAAAGGGAACACCACCCGTACGGTCCCCCCTACGGGAGAGGGATGCGGGGCGCGAAATCCGTTCGCGCCCCCGCCCCGCCAGCACTACAATCTCCGCTCTTGCCGCCTCCCACCTGCCCACGGGGAGAGCGCCGCCCGGTCGGCACCGGTCGGCAACCGCCGTCATCCGTCACGCAGCTCAGCTGGAGGCAGTTCCGTGTCCGCGCACGCCACCGAGACGACCGACCCGAACGACGCGAGCGACCCGAACGACGCGACCGACCCGACCGACCCGCTCGCCCGCGAACGGGCCCACCTCACCGCCTCCCGGGCCGCGCTCCGCGCGATGCGCGCCGACGTCGAGGCCCTCGACATCCGCGACGTCACGGCGAACTGGGTCAACGCGATCGTCCTGCAGGCGCAGATCGACGACCGGATCAAGGCCCTGGCGGACCTCGCCCACACCCCCCTGTTCTTCGGCCGCCTCGACTACCTGCACCCCGTGGGCGGGGAACTGGCCGAAGGAGCGGAGGGCGAGCGCTTCTACATCGGGCGCCGCCACGTGCACGACGCCGACGGCGACCCCATGGTCATCGACTGGCGCGCACCCGTCTCGCAGCCCTTCTACCGCGCCTCCCCGCAGGACCCGCAGGACGTCGCCACGCGCCGCCGCTTCGGCTACACCGGCGGCGAGCTCACCGCGTACGAGGACGAGCACCTGTCCGACCCCGGCGAGGCCGCCACCGTCAGCAAGCTGCTCCAGCAGGAGATCGAACGCCCCCGCGTGGGCCCCATGCGCGACATCGTCGCGACGATCCAGCCGGAGCAGGACGAGATCGTCCGCGCCGGCCTGGCCGGCTCGGTCTGCGTCCAGGGCGGCCCCGGCACCGGGAAGACCGCCGTGGGCCTGCACCGGGTCGCCTACCTGCTCTACGCGCACCGCGAGCGGCTGGCCCGTACCGGCACCCTGGTCATCGGGCCGAACCGTTCCTTCCTGCACTACATCGAGCAGGTCCTGCCGGCCCTGGGCGAGCTGGAGGTCCAGCAGGCCACCGTGGCCGACCTGGTCGCGGGCGGTCACGAGGTGCGCGGCGAGGACAGCGCGGCCACGGCCGTGGTCAAGGGCGACGCCCGGATGGCCGAGGTGCTGCGCCGCGCGGTCCGCTCCCACGTCACCCCGCCCACCGAGGCCCTGATGGTGGTCCGCGGCTCCCGCCGCTGGCGCATCCCGGCGTACGAGCTGACCGAGATCGTCGAGGAGCTGCTGGCCCGCGACATCCGCTACGGCGCCGCCCGAGAGGCCCTGCCGCAGCGGATCGCGCACGCCGTGCTGGTGCGGATGGAGCAGGCCGGCGAGGCCCCCGACGACCGGGTGCAGGACGCGGTGGCGCGCAACGCGGCCGTCAAGGCGGCGGTCAAGGAGATCTGGCCGGTGGTCGACCCGGCCAAGCTGGTGCTGCGCCTGCTGTCCGACGAGGCCTTCCTCGCCGAGCACGCCGAGGGGCTGCTCACCGCCGAGGAGCAGAAGCTGCTGCTGTGGACGAAGCCGGCCCGCAGCGTCCGTACGGCCAGGTGGTCGGCGGCGGACCTGGTGCTCATCGACGAGGCCGGTGACCTGGTGGAACGCACCCCGTCGCTGGGTCATGTGGTGGTCGACGAGGCGCAGGACCTGTCCCCGATGCAGTACCGGGCGGTCGGCCGCCGCTGCACCACCGGCTCGGCGACGGTGCTGGGCGACCTCGCCCAGGGCACCACCCCGTGGGCCACCCGCAGCTGGGACGAGGCGCTCGCGCACCTGGGCAAGCCGGAGGCGGTCGTGGAGGAGCTGACGGCCGGTTTCCGCGTGCCGCGCGAGGTCATCGCGTACGCCTCCCGGCTGCTGCCGGCGATCTCGCCCGGCCTGGCGGCGGTGGAGTCGGTGCGTGAGACGCCGGGCTCGCTCGTCGTCCGGGAGGTCGCCGACCCCGCGGAGCTGACGGACGCGGTGCTCGCCGCGTGCCGCGAGGCCCTGGTCCACGAGGGCTCGATCGGCCTGATCGCGGCCGACGCCCGCGTCCCCGCGCTGGCCGCCGCACTGACCGCGGCGGGCCTGCCGTTCCTCGCCCCGGGCGAGGAGACCACGGCCGAGTCCCGGCTGACGCTGGTCCCGGCGTCGTTGGCGAAGGGCCTGGAGTACGACTACGTCGTCCTGGACGAGCCGGCGGCCGTCGTCGACGGCGAACCGGACGCACGCACGGGCCTGCGCCGCCTCTACGTCTGCCTCACCCGAGCCGTCTCGGGCCTGACCCTCCTCCACTCCGCCCCCCTCCCCGAAGCCTTGGCCACGACCGGCGCGGCGACCTCGTGAACCACTACGGTGGATCCATGGCTGCCCTGCCCGAGTGGATGTGCCCCCCGCGCGAAGAAGGCTGGTTCGCGGAGGACCTGGACCACCTGCCCGAGGCTCCCCGGCACACCGAACTCATCGACGGAGCGCTCGTCTTCAGGATGTCGCCGCGGCGGTCGTGGCACGGCCGCCTGGTCACCGCTCTCACCACCGAACTCATGGAGCAGGCACCGAAGGGGGTGGAGGTCGAACGGGAGATGACGATCCGGCTGGACCACCGCAATCGCCCCGAGCCGGACCTGCTCGTCACCACCGCCCCGTACGACCCCGACCGCACCTGGTTCGCGCCGGACGAGGTCCGGCTGGTCGTCGAGGTGGTCTCCCCCGAGTCCGCCGACCGCGACCGCAGCGTCAAGCTCCGCAAGTACGCCGAGGCCGGGATCCCGCACTACTGGTGTGTCGAGGACGAGAACGGCGAGCCGGTCGTGCACGTCTACGAGCTGGACCGGCCGACCGGGGCGTACGTCGCGGCGGAGATCTTCCGGGGCGAGCTGAAGCGGCCGGTGCCCTTCCCGATCGAGCTGGACCTGACCGCCCTGACCCCGTAGGCACGGCCGCCTCCCGGGCCCGGAGAGCCCCGGCGGGGCCGGGGAGTCGCCGCGGCTATGCGTCCAGGGCGTTGCGCCACTGGGTCACCGCGGTGGTGGAGACCGGGTGGGTCCAGCCCCGGGGGCGGGCCGCGCCGCCGATGTGGAAGGCGTCGAGGCCGCCGGCGCGCAGGGTGGGGAGGTGGTCGAGGCGGAGGCCGCCGCCGACCAGGATGCGGGGCTCGTAGCCGGGTTCGCCCCGGCGTGCGGCCTCGGCCAGCAGGACCGGCAGGCCGGCGTCCACCCCGTCCGCCGAGCCGGCCGTCAGGTAGGTGTCCAGCCCCGGCCGGTCCGCCAGCGCCTTGCGCAGGCCCGCCCGGTCCGCGGCCCGGTCGATCGCGCGGTGGAAGGTCCAGCGGCAGCCCGCCAGCTCCGCGGCCAGGGCCTCCACGGCCGCCAGGTCGGGCGCGCCGTCCGCGGTGAGGAAGCCGAGCACGAACTCCTGCGCGCCCTCCGCCCGCAGCGCCCGCGCCTCGGCGGCCAGCGCCGCCACGTCGCCCGCCGCGAACCCGTCCGTGGCCCGCAGCATCACGCGCAGCGGGATGTCCACCGCGGCCCGCACCGCCGCGAAGACCGCGCGGGGCGGGGTGAGACCGTCGGCCGCCATGTCGGTGACCAGTTCGAGGCGGTCCGCCCCGCCGGCCTCGGCCGCGACCGCGTCCGCCGCGTCGAGGGCGATCACCTCCAGGAGCGCTCGGTTGCTCATCTGACCCCATCCTCCGGTTCCGGTTTGCTTCGCCTGCTCCGACCGACCCGACCCAGCCCAACAGGTCTAGTCCAATATCAGGGTACGGGTCCCACCGGTTCCGTCACCAGCACCATCGCGCCAACCGCAGAATGTGGGCATGGACGAGATGGACGAGACCGAGGACCTCCGCGCCCGCTGGCGCCGCACCGCGCTGGCCGCCGGCGCCCGCCGCGACCCCGCCCCTTACGCCGACCGGCTGCTCGCCGCCTGGGCGGAGCCGCAGCGGCGCTACCACACCACCGCCCACCTGGCCGCCGTACTCGCCCGTCTCGACACCCTCGTCGCGCACACCGACACGGCGGGCGTCGACGTCGAGGCCGTCCGGCTCGCCGCCTGGTTCCACGACGCCGTCTACCGGCCCGACCGCTCCGAGAACGAGGAGCGCAGCGCCGCCCTCGCCGAACGTGCCCTGCCCGAGCTCGGCGTCGACGCCGCCCGCACCGCCGAGGTGGCGCGCCTGGTCCGGCTCACCGTCACCCACGACCCGGCCCCCGGCGACACCGAGGGCGAGCTGCTGTGCGACGCCGACCTCGCCGTGCTGGCCGGGGATCCCCCGGCCTACGCGGCGTACGTGGCAGCCGTGCGCGAGGAGTACGGATTCGTGCCCGAGGACGCCTTCCGCGCCGGCCGCGCCGCCGTCCTGCGCCAGCTCCTCGCCCTGCCCCGGCTCTTCCGCACCCCCTACGCCGCCGCGCACTGGGAGGCCCCGGCCCGCCGCAACCTGGCCGCCGAGCTGGCCGACCTGACCTGACGGCCTGGCCCGACGCCCGCACGCCGCACCTGGCAGCCGGGAAGCCGAGCAGCCGAGCAGCCGAGCAGCCGAGCAGCCGAGCAGCCGAGCAAGCACGCCCGCCACACGCTCGTCATACAAGCGACACATGCGGGGGAATGCGGACACCCCGCCCGCTGTTGATCACGTACATGCCCGATACCGCCGAACGCTCCCGCATGCCCGTCGCCGTGTACGTCCTCGGCCTGTCCGTCTTCGCGCTCGGTACGAGCGAGTTCATGCTGTCCGGGCTGCTGCCGGCCATCGCGGACGATCTGGACGTCACCATCCCGCAGGCCGGCCTGCTCATCTCGGCCTTCGCCATCGGCATGGTCGTCGGCGCCCCGCTGCTGGCCGTCGCCACCCTGCGGCTGCCCCGCCGCACCACGCTGATCGCCCTGATCAGCCTGTTCGGGCTGGGCCAGATCGCGGGCGCGCTGGCCCCGACGTACGCCCTGCTGTTCGCCTCCCGCATCGTCTCCGCCCTGGCCTGCGCCGGGTTCTGGGCGGTCGGCGCGGCCGTCGCCGTCGCGATGGTCCCGGTCGGCGCCCGGGCCCGCGCCATGGCCGTCATGATCGGCGGCCTGTCCCTCGCCAACGTCCTCGGCGTCCCCGCCGGCGCCTTCCTCGGCGAGCAGCTCGGCTGGCGCTCGGCGTTCTGGGCGGTCGCCGCCGCCACCGCCGTCGCCCTGGCCGGCCTCCTCGCCCTGGTCCCCCGCATCCCGCTGCCCGAGCAGCGCCCCACCCTCGGCCGTGAGCTGCGCATCTACCGCGACCGGCAGGTCTGGCTGGCGGTCGCCGTGACCGCGCTCGCCGCCGGTGGCGTGTTCTGCGCCTTCAGCTACCTCTCGCCGCTGCTGACGGAGGTGGCCGGGCTGGAGGCGTCGTGGGTGCCGTGGATCCTCGGCCTGTTCGGGGTCGGCGCGCTGGTCGGCACCACCCTCGGCGGGCGGGTCGCCGACGCCCACCTCTTCGGGGTGATGCTGGGGGGCGTCACCGCCTCCACCGTGTTCCTGGTGCTGCTGGCCCTGCTCGCCCCGGTGGGGGTCGCCGCCGTGGCCCTGTCGTTCCTGATCGGCGTCTCGGCGTTCTTCACCGCGCCCGCGCTCAACGCCCGGATGTTCAACGTCGCCGGCGCCGCCCCGACCCTGGCCGGAGCCACCACCACGGCCGCCTTCAACCTGGGCAACACCGGCGGCCCCTGGCTCGGCGGTACGGTCATCGACGCGGGCGCCGGCTTCGCCGCCACCGCCTGGGCCGGCGCGGCCATGACGGTCACCGCCCTCGCCCTCGCCGCGCTCGCCCTGCGCCTGGACCGCCGTACGCCGGCCCGCCCGACCCGGGTGGTGAGCTCCTCCGCGTCCGCCCCTGCGCCTACGCCGTCCGACGGTGCTTCGGCACCCGCAGCCCGGCCTCGGTGAGCCGGCGGACCAGCTCCTTGCTGCCCACCTCCACCGCGCCCGCCGCCACCGCGGCGGCGTAGCGGTGGGCGGGCACGTCGTAGTGGTCCCGTTCGAAGGCGCGCGGCGGGCAGCCGATGCCCTCCGCGAAGGCGTGCAGCTCCTCGTACGAGACGTCGCTGACCAGGTGGGACCACATCCGGCCGTGGCCCGGCCAGGTGGGCGGGTCGATGTACACGGTCACTCGGTGAAGCCCCCGAGGACCGGGCCGAGCGAGCCGACGGCCGCCACCTTCACCCCCGCCTTGCCGCACACCCAGTGCGGATCCGGGCCGAGCTCCGGCTCGACGTCCAGGGCGTGCGGGTCGCCGTGGCTGCACACCGGGCACAGCGGCCAGCGGCCGTACTTCGTCAGCAGGGCGTCCTGCACGTCCTGCGCGACCAGTCCGGCCAGGTAGTCGGCCCCCTCCGGCCACTGCTCCACCCACCAGCGGCGGTGCGCGACCGAGTCCTCGACGAGAGAGACGACATCGGCCTCGGCGACCTCTCCCGCGACGAGATCGGCGAGTACGAGAGCACGGGCGGCGTGGAGCGCCTGTTCCAGGGGGGTCGCGTGGTCCATGGGGCCATTGTGGACCCGGGTCGGCAGCGGGGTGAAGGTCGCGGCGGCCTCGGGTGGCGCCTTGACCTGCCCCGGTACGGAAAATACGGTGCGGAGGACGAGCCGGTCAGGAGGCCCCCGGATGACCTCGTACGCCGCCCTCCGCGCGCAGTTGGACGCCCTGACCACCGAGGCCTTCCGCCCGGAACTGGCCGGGATCGACCAGCTCCCCACCCTCGACCTGGTCCGCCTGATGAACGCCGAGGACGCCACCGTCCCGGCCGCCGTCGCGGCCCGACTGCCCGCGATCGCGGCGGTGATCGACGCGCTCGCCGACCGGATGGCCCGCGGCGGACGGCTGGTCTACGCGGGCGCCGGCACCGCCGGACGGCTCGGCGTCCTGGACGCCAGCGAGTGTCCGCCCACCTTCAACACCGCCCCCGGCCAGGTCGTCGGCCTGATCGCGGGAGGGCCCGGCGCCCTGGTCACGGCCGTCGAGGGCGCCGAGGACCGGGCCGACCTGGCCGTCGCCGACCTCACCGCGCTCGCCCTCACCCCCGAGGACACCGTGGTCGGGATCTCCGCCTCCGGCCGCACCCCGTACGCCGTCGCCGCCGTCACCCACGCCCGGGCCCTGGGCGCGCTCACCGTCGGCCTGTCCTGCAACGCCGGCTCCGAGCTGGCCGCGGCGGCCGAGCACGGCATCGAGGTGGTCGTCGGCCCCGAGCTGCTCACGGGCTCCACCCGGCTGAAGGCCGGCGCCGCCCAGAAGCTCGTCCTGAACCTCCTGTCGACCGTCACGATGATCCGGCTCGGCAAGACGTACGGGAACCTGATGGTCGACGTACGGGCCACCAACGACAAGCTGCGCGCCCGGTCCCGGCGGATCGTGGCGCTGGCCACGGAGGCGCCCGACGAGGAGATCGAGGCCGCGCTCGACGCCACCGGCGGCGAGGTCAAGCACGCGATCCTCGTCCTGCTCGGCGGGGTGGACGCCGCCACCGCGGCCCGGCTGCTGGACGCGCACCAGGGCCGACTGCGACCGGCCCTGCGACAGGCCGCCACCGGCACCGGCACGGGCACCGGCACGTAGGCCCGCAGGACGCAGGACGCAGGACGCCGCACCGCACGCACCGCACGCACAGCGAGGCCTCCCCCATGGCAACTGCCCCCGACCAGCACCACGCCACCGCCGCCGCGCTCCTCCCCCTGGTCGGCGGCCCGGACAACGTCACCTCCGTCGCCCACTGCATGACCCGGCTCCGGCTCGGGCTGCGCGACCGGTCCCTCGTGCAGGACGCCGCGCTCCGGGCGGTGCCGGGGGTGCTGGGAGTGGTGGAGGACGACACCTACCAGGTGGTCCTGGGGCCGGGGGTGGTGGCCCGGGTGACGCCGGCGTTCGAGGCACTCGTGGCGGCGGGCCGCCGGGAGACGGGCGGCGTCACCGCCGAGGAACTCGCCGTACGCGGCGCCGCGCTGAAGGCCGCCCGGACGGAGCGCAACGCCACCCCCCTGAAGGAGCTGCTGCGCCGGGTCGCGAACGTCTTCGTCCCGCTGATCCCCGCCCTGATCGGCTGCGGCATCGTCGCCGGGCTGAACGGGGTGCTCACCAACCTCGGTCTGCTGCCCGCCCTGGTCCCGGCCCTGGCCGCGACGGCGTCCGGGTTCATGTCGCTGCTCGCGGTGTTCGTCGGGATCAACACGGCCAAGGAGTTCGGCGGCACCCCGGTCCTCGGCGGGGCGGCCGCGGCCGTGATCGTCTTCCCGGGCGTGGCGAAGATCAGCGCGTTCGGGCATCCGCTCGCCCCCGGCCAGGGCGGGGTGCTCGGCGCGCTCGCCGCCGCGCTGCTGGCGGTCCACGTCGAACGCTGGTGCCGGCGCCGGGTGCCCGAGGCGCTCGACGTGCTGCTGACCCCGACCCTGACCGTGCTGGTCGCGGGCCTGACGACGCTCTACGGCCTGATGTTCGTGGCCGGTGAGGTCTCCCGGGCCGTGGGCTCCTTCGCCACCTGGCTGCTGGCCTCGGGCGGCGCGCCGGCCGGGCTGGTGCTCGGCGGGCTGTTCCTGCCGCTGGTCATGCTGGGCCTGCACCAGGCCCTGATCCCGCTGCACACCACCTTGATCGAGCAGCAGGGACATACCGTGCTGCTGCCGATCCTGGCGATGGCGGGCGCCGGACAGGTCGGGGCGGCGCTGGCGGTCCGGGCCCGGCTGCCGCGCAACGGCTCGCTGCGCACCACCATCCGCTCGGCCCTCCCGGCGGGCCTGCTGGGCGTGGGCGAACCGCTGATCTACGGGGTCTCGCTCCCGCTCGGCCGCCCGTTCGTCACCGCCTGCGTGGGCGGGGCGGCCGGCGGGGCCTTCGTCGGGCTCTTCCACCAGCTCGGCGTCAGCTTCGGCGCCACCGCGATCGGGCCGTCCGGCTGGGCGCTGTTCCCGCTGCTGGACGGGTCCTCCGGCTGGCTGGCGAGCGTCACCGTCTACGCGTGCGGGCTGGGCACCGGCTATCTGGCGGGGTTCCTGGCCACGTACTTCTTCGGCTTCACCCCGGCGATGCTGGCGGCCCTGGACGCGCCCGCCGCCCCCGAGGGCGACGGCGGCGGCGACGTCAGGAGCGGGCTGCCCGCGCGGCCCCGATGAAGGCGCGGATCAGGTCCGGGGACTTCACGCCGCGGGTGTTCTCCACCCCGCTGGAGACGTCCACGCCCCAGGCACCGGTGACCGTCACGGCCTCGGCGACGGTGGCCGGGGTCAGGCCGCCCGCCAGGAGCCAGTGGCCCTCGGGGGCGGTGAACTCCGGCGCGCCCCAGTTCCAGGGCTTGCCCGAACCGGGGTCGGGGGCGTCCAGCAGGAGCAGGTCCTCGCCGTACTCGCCGCACCGCCGGACCTGCCCGGCGGTGGCCCGCAGCAGGGTCCGCCCCTCGGCGCGCAGGGCCTCGTAGTACTCCGGCCCCTCGTCCCCGTGCAGCTGCACCCCCCGTACGCCGCTCTCCTCGGCGAACCGGCGCACCTCGGCCACGCTCTGCCCCCGGAACACCCCGACGGTGAGCACGCCCTCCGGCACCCGCGCGGCCAGCTCCCGCGCGGTGGCGGCGTCGACGGTGCGGGGGCTCCCGGCGGCGAAGACGAACCCCACGGCATCGGCCCCGGCCGCCACGGACACGTCGACGTCCTCGGGGGTCTTCAGCCCGCAGATCTTCACGAAGAGCTCACTCATGCCCCCAGTCAACCAAAGCCACCCGATCGGCGTCGGCCCGTCCCAGGAACCGGGCACGCCCACCCGCGCGCCACTGGCTTCGACTTCGAGGTCGACACCACGGACTTCCAGGGTCCGGAGAACGCCCGAGGGCGGCACCCCCGTCGGGGGTGCCGCCCTCGGTACGAGAACAGCTGGTCGGCCGGGGCCGATCAGAAGTCCATGTCACCGCCCGGCATGCCGCCCGGAGCGGCCGCGGCCTTCTCCGGCTTGTCGGCGATGACGGCCTCGGTGGTCAGGAACAGGGCCGCGATGGAGGCGGCGTTCTGCAGGGCGGAGCGGGTGACCTTCGCCGGGTCGATGATGCCCTCGGCGATCATGTCGACGTACTCGCCGGAGGCGGCGTTCAGGCCGTGACCGACGGGCAGGTTGCGCACCTTCTCCACCACGACGCCGCCCTCGAGGCCGGCGTTCACGGAGATCTGGGTCAGCGGGGCGGCCAGCGCCTTGCGGACGATCTCGGCACCGGTGGCCTCGTCGCCCTCCAGCTCCAGCTTCTCGAAGACGCTGCCGGCCTGCAGCAGGGCCACGCCACCACCGGCGACGATGCCCTCCTCGACGGCGGCCTTCGCGTTGCGGACGGCGTCCTCGATGCGGTGCTTGCGCTCCTTGAGCTCGACCTCGGTGGCGGCACCGGCCTTGATGACGGCCACGCCGCCGGCCAGCTTCGCCAGGCGCTCCTGGAGCTTCTCGCGGTCGTAGTCCGAGTCGGAGTTCTCGATCTCGGCGCGGATCTGGTTGACGCGGCCCTGGACCTGGTCGCTGTCACCGGCACCGTCGACGATGGTCGTCTCGTCCTTGGTGATGACGACCTTGCGGGCGCGGCCGAGCAGGTCGAGACCGGCGTTCTCCAGCTTGAGGCCGACCTCCTCGGAGATGACCGTGCCACCGGTGAGGATGGCGATGTCGCCCAGCATGGCCTTGCGGCGGTCGCCGAAGCCCGGGGCCTTGACCGCGACGGAGCGGAAGGTGCCACGGATCTTGTTGACGACCAGGGTCGACAGGGCCTCGCCCTCGACGTCCTCGGCGATGATCAGCAGCGGCTTGCCGGACTGCATGACCTTCTCCAGCAGCGGGAGCAGGTCCTTCACCGAGGAGATCTTGGAGTTGACGATGAGGATGTAGGGGTCCTCGAGCGCCGCCTCCATGCGCTCCATGTCGGTCGCGAAGTACGCCGAGATGTAGCCCTTGTCGAAGCGCATGCCCTCGGTGAGCTCCAGCTCCAGACCGAAGGTCTGGGACTCCTCGACCGTGATGACGCCTTCCTTGCCGACCTTGTCCATGGCCTCGGCGATGAGCTCGCCGATCTGGGTGTCGGCGGCGGAGATGGAGGCGGTGGAGGCGATCTGCTCCTTGGTCTCGACCTCCTTGGCCTGGTCGAGCAGCGCGCCGGAGACGGCCTCGACGGCCTTCTCGATGCCGCGCTTCAGAGCCATCGGGTTGGCGCCGGCGGCCACGTTGCGCAGGCCCTCGCGGACGAGCGCCTGGGCGAGCACGGTCGCGGTGGTCGTACCGTCACCGGCGACGTCGTCCGTCTTCTTGGCGACTTCCTTGACCAGCTCGGCGCCGATCTTCTCGTACGGGTCCTCCAGCTCGATCTCCTTGGCGATGGACACACCATCGTTGGTGATCGTGGGGGCGCCCCACTTCTTCTCAAGGACAACGTTGCGACCCTTGGGGCCAAGGGTGACCTTGACGGCGTCGGCGAGCTGGTTCATGCCGCGCTCCAGGCCGCGCCGGGCCTCCTCGTCGAACGCGATGATCTTGGCCATGTGAAGTGGTCCTCCCGGACTGGGGTGGATTGCCTTCGGACCGCGTGGCGCCCGCGACGGACGGCCTGCCGGCCCGGCGGTTCCTTCCCACCGGGGCCTGCGGGCCTCACCGACCCGGTCCTCGTCTTTATCACTCTCACCTGGAGAGTGCTAACGCCAATGATTAGCACTCGGGCATGCCGAGTGCAAGCGGCTCGGGTGAACCGCACCCTCCGGCGCGACCGTGCTCGCCCAGGCGCTCGTCCGCGAGGGCCTGCGCAACGTGGCCGCCGGCGCCAACCCGATGGCTCTGAAGCGCGGCATCGAGAAGGCCGTCGAGGC
>NZ_RPRY01000215.1 GCF_003949795.1 Streptomyces sp. WAC06614 | reverse complement strand
TACGGTGGGGCACGAGGGCCTCCTCGGATCCGTGTAGATGTCGCAATCCACACCGAACCCGGAGGCCCTCACCCATTTCAAGAACCCAGCACGCGTGTCACCAACGTCCCGGGACAACACACCTAGGGGGCGTACTGCCATCGGCGGTAGGCGGCAACCGCGGTCGGCAGGGTGGGGTAGATCCGGTCCGGCCCGACGACCGCCGTGAGCCCGTACGCGTCGAGGGCGATGCGGAGGTCGTGTTTGACGCGGGCGAGTGCGAAGACGATGTTCCGCTGGACGAGCTCGTTCCGCAGGGCTTCCACGGCGTCCAGGGCGGTGATGTCCACCTCGACGTTGGCCTCGGCGTTCAGGACGAACCACTGCACGGGCCGGGGTCCGGCGTCCACGGCGGCCAGGGCGCGGCGGCGGAAGTCCTCGGCGTTGGCGAAGAACAGCGGGGAGTCGTAACGGTAGATGAGGAGGCCGGGTACGGTGCGGGCGGTCGGGTAGTCGTCGATGTCGTGCATGCCGGCGAGGCCCGGGACCACGCCCAGGACGGCGTCGTGCGGGCGGGCGACCCTGGCGAGGAGCTCGATGACGGAGAGGGCCACCGCGACCAGAACGCCGTACAGGATGCCGAGGGCGAGGACGCCGAGGGTGCAGCCGAGGGCCAGGAGGAGTTCCCGGCGGCGGAAGGCGGCGAGTCGGCGGAACTGGCCCACCTCGACCAGACGGACGGCTGCGTAGACGACGATCGCTCCGAGGACGGCGGCGGGGGTGTGCGTCAGCAGCGGACCCAGGAAGAGCAGCACGGCTGCCACGCAGACGGCGCCGGCGAGGGAGTACACCTGGGTGCGGGCGCCGGCGGAGTCGGCGAGGGCGGTGCGGCTGGCGCTGCTGCTGACGGGAAAGCCGTGGAGGACGCCGGCTCCGAGGTTGGCCGTGCCGAGGGCCAGCAGCTCGCGGTTGGCGTCCAGGGCGTGCGGGTCGTCGTGCCGCGCGAAGGCGCGGGCGGTCAGGACGACATCCGTGTAGCCGACCAGGAGGACGCCGAGGGCGGGCAGGAGCAGGGAGGTCAGATCGGCCGGACGGGGCAGGGCGAAGCCCGGCAAGCCGGTCGGAACCGCACCGATGACGTCGATGCCCTGGCTCTCGTCGAGGGCGAAGGCCGCCACCGCCGTCGTGGCGAGCACGAGGACGACGAGCGGCGCCGGCAGTGCGCGCCACAGCCTGGGCAGGGTGAACAGCAGGACCAGGCATCCGGCGGCCAGGACGGCCGTGGGCGGGTGGATGCCGCCGAGGTGGCGGAAGAAGGAGAGGACCTGGGGGAAGAAGCCCGATCCGTGTGCCTCGGTGCCGGTGAGGCGGGGCAGCTGGTCCACGACCATGATGAAGGCGACCCCGGCAAGGTAGCCGACGAGCACGGGCCGGGACAGCAGGTCCGCGAGGAAGCCGAGGCGGACGGCCCAGGCCGCCAGGCACAGCAGTCCGACGACGAGCGCCAGGGCCGCGGCGAGCGCCGCGTACCGCGCGGGGTCGCCGCCCGCGAGGGGGCCCACGGCCACGGCGGTCATGAGGGCCGTGGTCGACTCCGGGCCGACGGACAGGAGGCGGGAGGAGCCGGTCAGCGCGTAGAGCAGCATCGAGGGGAGGACGGCCCACAGTCCGGTGACCGGGGGCAGGCCGGCCACGCCTGCGTAGGCCATGACCTGGGGGACGAGGTAGGCGGCGACCGTGATCCCGGCCAGGACGTCGCCGCGCAGCCATGCCGCGCGGTAGCCACGGAAGGCGGGCGGGACCACGGCGGCCCGTCCGTACGTCGGCATGGCGCCTCCGGGGCTCACTGGGGCGGCGGCGGGTCGTGTGCCGCACCATCGTGCCGCGGGCCGGGACGACGGGCGGACAAGCGCGCGGGCCGGCGGCCGAGGAGCGTCCGGTCGGCGCCGGAATCCGCTGACGAGGTCGGGCCCGATGCTCGGCCGGCTGGGATAATTCGGGTGAAGCGCACAGCGCGGACCGAACCAGGGGCGGCCATGTCCGACGATCAGAACGTCTCCCGCGAGGCCCCGATCACGGTGTTCCTCCTCGACGACCACGAGGTGGTCCGGCGCGGGCTGCGGGACCTCCTCGACGCCGAGCCGGACATCACCGTCGTGGGTGAGGCCGGCACGGCCGAGCAGGGTCTGGCCCGGGGGCCGGCGCTGCGTCCCGACGTCGCCGTGCTCGACGTACGGCTGCCGGACGGCGACGGCATCAGCGTCTGCCGGGAACTGCGGTCGCGGATGCCGGGCCTGGCCTGCCTGATGCTGACGTCGTTCGACGACGAGGAGGCGCTGCTGGACGCGATCATGGCGGGCGCGGCGGGATACGTGCTGAAGCAGATCAAGGGCTCCGACCTGGTCGCCGCCGTCCGTACGGTCGCCACGGGCCAGTCCATGCTGGACCCGGCCACGACCGCCCGCCTGATGCACTCCCTGCGCGACCCCGGAGCGGCGAAGGACCCCGAGGACGCCCGCCTGGCGGCGCTGACGGAGCGGGAACGGGCGGTCCTGGAGCTCATCGGGGACGGCCTCACCAACCGGCAGATCGCCGAGCAGCTCTACCTGTCCGAGAAGACGGTGAAGAACCACATCTCCCGACTCCTGGGCAAGCTCGGGGTGGAGCGCCGGGTCCAGGCCGCGGTGATCGCCGCGCAGGTCCACGAGCACGAGCACGACCACGGCGGTCAGGCCGAGCGCTGACGTCCGCGCGGTCGTGCGCCAGCGGTGCGTGCCACTCCGGGCGGGTGCCCCGGTCAGCGCCGGCGGGCCGGCTCGGCGGCGGTCATGGCCCGCCGTCGGAGTGGGGGTCGGACCGGGGGATCAGGAGGACCGGGCAGTGGGCGTGGTGCAGGACGCTGTGCGTGGCCCGGCCCAGGGTGCGGCCGAGTCCGAGCGGGGTGGGGGCACGGCGGCCGCCCATGACCAGGAGGTCGGCGGAACGGGAGGCCTCGACCAGGACTCCGGCCACCGAAAGGCCCTTCTCGGCGTCACCCTGCACCGTCAGGTCGGGGAACTCGTCGTGGATCGTCCCGGTGACGGCCCACAGGGTCTTCTCGTGTCCCGCGGCGATCTCGTCCACCCCGTCGAGCATGGGCACCACGTCACCGACGGACTGGAGCATGTTCCACACGTGCAGCAGGCGCAGCGACGCCTTGCGCAGCTCGGCCTCCTGGGCGGCGTAGCGGGCGCACCCGAGGTCGTGTTCGTCGCGGACGGCGGCGAGGACGGTCCTGTGCTCCTCGGCGGTCTCCGTGCCACGGACCACGACGACGGGGTTCCTGGCGAGGGCCGCGACGCCCAGGCCGACGGAGCCGAGCAGGAGGGAGGTGAATCCGCCGAGACCGCGGTGGCCCACGACGACGGTGCCGTGCAGGCCACCGGCCCGGCGCAGGGCGCTCACGGCGTCCGTGCGGCTGAACTCGGTGGTGACGTGCAGACCGGGGTACTCGGCGGCCACGGCCTTCGCCGTGTCGTCCAGGAGCTCCCGGCCGGCCGCGCGCACCCTTTCGACGGTCTCGGCCGACAGGTAGAGGGCCCTGCCGTCGGTGTCGGCACCGTGGACGATGTGCAGCGGCCGGTCGCGGCGCGCGGCCTCCCCGGCGGCCCACAGGACGGCGCTGCGCGCCGGATCCGAGCCGTCCACGCCGACGACGACGGAGCTGGTGTCCGGGGGACGGATGGTGCTTTCCACGGTTCCTCCTCACCGAGGAGCGGACGGGTGTCACGACCGACGCTGTCACCGGCGGCGGGTACGGAAGAGGGCCGTCAGGGGCCGTACGGGGGGCCAAAGGTCCCCCACCGGGCGCCACGGTCCCGGCCGGGCCGACCCGGCATCCCGGTCCCGCCCCCGCTTCTGGGCCGCTTCCTGTGGCGGTGCGCAGGCACCGCGCACACGCTGGAACGAGAACGTCGAAAGGGGCGAAGGGCATGGACACGCAGCAGGAGACCGGCAGGATCGTCGTGGGCGTCGACGGGTCGCCCTCGTCCGAGGCCGCGCTGCGCTGGGCGGTGCGGTACGCCGGCCTCGTCGGCGGCGCGGTGGAGGCGGTCACGGCCTGGGAGGTCCCCGGCGAAGCGTCCTGGTCCGCGCCCGCGGTGGATGCGACCTTCGACCAGGAGGACGCCCAGCGGCGCCTCGTCGAGGAGGTCCGCACCGTGCTCGGCGAGGAGGGCGCCTCGTCGGTGAGGGAGCGGCTGGTGCACGGCCACCCGGTCGAGGTCCTGGTGGACGCGGCCGACGGCGCCGACATGCTGGTCGTGGGCAGCCGCGGGCGGGGGGGCTTCCGCCGGGCACTGCTCGGCTCCGTCAGCCAGCAGGTGGCGCTCCATGCGCCGTGCCCCGTGACGATCGTCCGGCACGACGTGTCCGTGGAGTGAGCCCGGCCGCGGGGGCGGCGTACGGCACTCGTCGCTCCGGCTCGGTGCGCCCGCGTGGTCGCACCGAGCCAGGCCCCGGCCCACCGGCCGCTTCTCCTCAGGTACGGGCCGCGCCGGTTCCGGCGATCATTTCGGGCCGGAGCAGGGCGGTGAGTCGCTCGGCGGGCAGCAGGCCCCGTTCCAGGACGAGTTCGGCCACGCCGCGGCCGGTGGCGAGGGCCTCCTTGGCGATGTCGGTGGCGGCGGTGTAGCCGATGTGCGGGTTCAGGGCGGTCACCAGGCCGATGGAGTTCTCCACGGTGGCGCGCAGCACCTCGGTGTTGGCGGTGATGCCGCCCACGCAGCGCTCCGCGAGGGTGAGGCAGGCGGCGCGCAGGTGGGTGAGGGACTTCGACAGCGAGTGCAGGATGACCGGTTCGAAGGCGTTGAGCTGGAGCTGCCCGGCTTCGGCGGCCATGGTGATGGTGATGTCGTTTCCGATGACCTCGAAGGCGACCTGGTTGACGACCTCGGGGATCACGGGGTTGACCTTGCCCGGCATGATGCTGGAGCCCGCCTGGACCGGCGGCAGGTTGATCTCGCCGAGGCCGGCGCGGGGCCCGGAGGACAGCAGGCGCAAGTCGTTGCAGGTCTTGGACAGCTTGACGGCGATGCGCTTGAGGACGCCGGACATCTGGACGAAGGCGCCGCAGTCCTGGGTGGCTTCGACCAGGTCGGGAGCGGTGACCAGGGCCAGGCCGGTGATGTCGGCGAGGTGGCGGCGGGCCGCCTCGGCGTATCCGGCCGGGGCGTTGAGGCCGGTGCCGATGGCGGTGGCGCCGAGGTTGATCTCGTGGATGAGACCGAGGGCCTCGGCGAGCCGGCTGCGGTCCTCGTCCAGCATGACGGCGAAGGCGGAGAACTCCTGTCCGAGCGTCATCGGCACGGCGTCCTGGAGCTGGGTGCGGCCCATCTTCAGCACGTCGTGGAACTCGGCGGCCTTGCGGGCGAAGGCGTCCTGCAGGACGGCCATGGCGTCGAGCAGGCTCCGGGCCGCGAGGACGGTCGCGATCCGTACGGCGGTGGGGTAGACGTCGTTGGTGGACTGGCCGAGGTTGACGTCCTCGTTGGGGTGCAGGTGCCGGTAGTCGCCCTTGGCGTGGCCCAGCAGCTCCAGCGCACGGTTGGCGACGACCTCGTTGGCGTTCATGTTGGTCGAGGTGCCGGCGCCGCGGCAGCAGCGGCCGAGGCAAGGGCGTCGGTGGGCGGGGCGAGGGCCGGCACCGGGCGGACGCCACCGACCGGGCGGCCGCCGCCCGTCGTCGTCCCGCCCCCGAATCCGGTGAGCAGGCGCGGCTCCACCCCCGCCCGGGCGAGGGCAGCGGCCGTCACCGGGATGCGCGCCCGCTCCGCCCCGTCGGCGATCTTCACGGCGACGGCCCGGCCGTCGGGCAGGGCGGCGACGTGGACGCCTTCGAAGCCGTCCTTGGCGAGCAGCCCGGGCACCGCGCGCATCATGGCGGCGGTGTCCCGCCCGGTGCCGGAGGCCATCTCCGGGTGGCGGCGCAGGGCGTGCGCCACCCGGTGCTCGGCGGTGTCCGGCGCGGCCGTGGCGATGCGGGCGGCGGCGCGGGCCAGGCCGTGCAGGGACACGGAGAACAGCGGGGCTCCGCAGCCGTCGACGCTGACGGCCGCGATGCGCTGGCCGGTGAGTTCCCCGACGACCTCGGCGATCGCCCTCTGGAGCGGGTGGTCCGCCTCCAGGTAGGTCTCCAGGGGCCATCCGGACAGCCTGCACAGGTACAGCATCGCCGCGTGCTTGCCGGAGCAGTTCTGGGCGAGCCGGGACGGGCCGCGCCCCGCGCGGGCCCAGGCGTCCCGGACGGCGCAGCCGTAGGGCAGGTCGGGGACGTTGCGCAGGTCGGCCTCGGTGAGACCGGCCAGCTCCAGGATCCGGCGGACACCCGCGAGGTGGCGCTCCTCGCCGGAGTGGCTGCCCATGGCGAGGGCGAGCAGGGCTCCGTCGAGCGGCAGACCGGCCCGCACCATCGCGACGGCCTGGACCGGCTTGAGGGCCGACCGGGGGTAGCAGGCGGCCTCGACGTCCCCGAGGGCCAGCCGGACGTGGCCGTCGCCGTCGAGGACGACGACGGAACCGTGGTGGACCCCCTCGATCAGGCCGCCCCGGGTGACATGGGCGACGGGGGCGTGCCGGGGTTCGCGGATCGCGGGTGCGTCCGCGAGGAGACTGCTGCGCATCACTGCCTCGTTCTGTGGTGGGTCGCTGCCGGCCGGGGGGTGGCGGAGTCCGCTCCCCCACCCCCCGGCGCGGGGGGACGGGCGGGCGTCCTGCTCAGCCGTCGTCCCTGGCGGCGGCCTGCGCCACGCGGCCGCGGACCGCGTACCAGCCCGCCACGAGCGCGGCGGCGATCAGCGGCACGCAGAGCACGGTGGTGCGCGCGGCCCCTCCGTCGGCGTACATGAGGACCAGGACGGAGGCGAGGAAGGCCAGCGTCACCAGTTCGGTCCACGGGGAGCCGGGCAGGCGGTAGGCGGGGCGGGTCAGCTCGCCGCTGCGGGTCTTCCGCCAGAAGAGCAGGTGGCAGATCATGATCATGCCCCAGGTGGCGAGGATGCCGATCGCGGCGAGGTTGAGCACGATCTCGAACGCGTCCTTGGGGACCACGAAGTTGAGCCCGACGCCCAGGACGCACATGCCGCTGGTGAGCAGGATGCCGCCGTACGGGACCTGGGAGCGGCTGAGCCGGGCGGTGAAGCGCGGGGCCGAGCCGTTGACGGCCATCGAGCGCAGGATGCGGCCGGTGGAATAGAGGCCGGAGTTGAGCGAGGACATGGCGGCGGTGAGGACGACCAGGTTCATCACGTCGCCGGCCGCCGGGACGCCGATGTGGGAGAGCACCGTCACGAACGGGCTCTGGCCGGCGGTGTAGCTGTTCCAGGGCATCAGCATCGACAGCAGGACGACCGAGCCGACGTAGAAGAGGCCCACGCGCCACATGATCGAGTTGATCGCCTTGGGCATGATCTCCTCGGGGTTCTCGGTCTCACCTGCCGTGACGCCGACCAGCTCGACGGAGGCGTAGGCGAACACGACGCCCTGGACGATCAGCAGCATGGGCAGCAGGCCGTTGGGGAAGATCCCGCCGTTGTCGGTGATCAGGGCCGGCCCGGGGACGGCTCCGTCGACGGGGTGCCGGGTCACCAGGAGGAAGATCGCGATCCCCATGAAGACGACCAGGGCGCCGACCTTGACGATGGCGAACCAGAACTCCAGTTCGCCGAAGATCCGCACCGAGATCAGGTTCACGGTCAGGACCACGGCCAGGGCGATCAGTGCGATCACCCACTGCGGGACGTCGGAGAACAGGTGCCAGTAGTGGGTGTACGTGGCCACGGCGGTGATGTCGGCTATGCCGGTGGTCGCCCAGTTCAGGAAGTACATCCAGCCCGCGGTGTAGGCGCCCTTCTCCCCGAGGAACTCCCGGGCGTAGGAGACGAAGGCGCCGGAGGACGGCCGGTACAGGACGAGCTCGCCGAGCGCCCGTACGACGAGGAACGCGAAGATCCCGCAGACGGCGTAGGCGACGAACAGGGAGGGTCCGGCGTCGGCGAGGCGTCCGCCCGCGCCGAGGAAGAGCCCGGTGCCGATCGCACCCCCGATGGCGATCATGTTGACGTGCCGGGGTTTCAAGGACTTGCTGTAGCCGGTGTCCCCGGCGTCGACGTGACGGGTCGTGGGGCGCTTCTCGTCCTTGAGGAACTGCTCGCTCACGCCTCGGGTCCGCCTTCCGTAGGGCTGACCGTGCGCTGGGGGCGCACGATGTCGGTGAGGGTCGTCTCGACCCGCAGGAGGTGGTGGGACATGGCCTCCACCGCGTCGTGCTCACTGCCGTCGGCCAGCGCTTCGAGGATCGCCCGGTGCTCGCAGTTGGACTGCTCGCGCCGGCCGCCGAGCTCGTTGAGGAAGGTCGACTGACGCGCCAGTGCGTCACGGATCTCCTCGATGACCCGGCGGAAGACCGGGTTGCCGGAGGCCTCGGCCACCGCCAGGTGGAAGACGGTGTCCATGGCCACCCACGCGGTGGTGTCGGTCTCCCGCTCCATCCGCTCCAGCAGGTGGCTCAGATGGTCCAGGTCCTCCGGGGTGCGGCGCAGCGCGGCGTACCCGGCGACCGGGATCTCGACGTGCCGGCGCACCTCCAGCAGGTCGCTGGCGGCGTAGTCGCCGAAGGTGGGGTCCTCGACCGTGTTCGCCACGACGAAGGTCCCCTTGCCGCTCCGCGAGACGGTCAGCCCCATGGCCTGCAGGGCCCGCAGGGCCTCCCGCAGTACGGGGCGGCTGACCTCGAGGGTGCGGCACAACTCGGCTTCGGAGGGGAGCTTGTCGCCCACGACGTACTCACCGCGCTCGATGGCGCTGCGCAGGTGGCCGAAGACCGCTTCCATGGCGCTGACGCGCCGCGGAAGGGGGCCACCTGTCTGGCTGTCTGACAGGTTCACGCTGTGATCCTGCGGGGTGCGCCGCCGGGTGTCAAGACACCTCATCACACCTGGCACGGGCCGTCTCTGAGGCCGCGTCGGATACGGCCAACCTGCCGCGACGCCGGACACGCGTAGACCCGTCACCCGGGCCAGTGTTTCCGGCGCGTCCGACTATCGGACGCAATGGCTGAAAATTGAACTACTATCGGGTGGTCGGACTACGGTGGCCGCGGTCGACGTTCCACCGAGAGGAACCCCTCATGACCGCAGCCGACAGCACGCCGAGAACCGCCCGCGTCCTCACCGGCTACCGCCCCGAGGACGGCTTCATGGCCGCGGAGCTGGATCCCCCACCGGGCGAGTACGTCTGGCACGACGAGCACGCCGAGGACCCGGCGCGGCGCTACGGCCCGGGAACGGGGTACCAGCAGTGGCTGGCGATCGACGCCGGCGACGGCGCCGTCTGGTTCGGCGACACCGACTGGCGCGCCCCCCGGGACAGTCTCGCCGACCAGCTCCCCGGCCTCACCCGCAAGGCGCTCGGCGACGGCACCTTCCCCGCTCCCGGGACCGTGGTGCAACTCCTCGGCCACCTCACCCACGACCCCCGGCACGGCTGCACCTGGCGCTTCTTCACCGCCGAAGAGCTCCACGCCCTCGCGCGGCGCATCCTGCCCTCCGTGCAGCGCCTCGTCGACTCGATCCACCGGATCGGGCCGGACGGCGACCTGGAGTGGTCGGCCGAGGCCGCCACCGCCTGGGACGACATCGAGCACACCACCACCCACACCCTCGACCCGTCCGGCACGCTCCACTGGGCCCGGCCGCGCACCACACCGACCCCCGCCTGGCGCGTCGAGGTCGGTGCCTTCCTCGCCGCCAACCCCGAGCTCTGCGACCCTTCCTGGGCCGTGGCCGGCGACGCCGAACTCGACGCCTACGCCGACTACCACCCCGCCTCCGGCTACGGAGGAGTACCGGGCAGGATCTGCCACACCGCCGAGATGCAGATCGAGGACGGCTTTACCTTCTACGGCCACCGCGCCGCCCTGTACGCCTACCGCGCCCAGGCGTGCGGCGGCCGCACCCCGACGGACGCCCGCACCTGGCTGGAGACGACGGAACCCGGGACGAGCACGTGGGAGGCGGCCAGACCCCCTGGAGCCACCCTCGCCGACGTCCCCGACTGCGTGCTGACCGACCTGACCGACAGGTTCCAGAGCGCCGCGCGCGCCCACGGGCTCGTCCTGACCGGCCTGCCCGCCTACCTGCGCCGCCTGCGCGCCGAGGAACGCGCCGGTGTCGAGCAGCAGCTCGTCTTCGAAGGCGAGGAGGTCGAACGTCTGGAGACCATGCTCAAGGAGTTCCGCGCCGGCCGGAACCGCACCGTGGCGCGGGTCCTGGCCTGGTCCGACGGACGCAGCGACGCCGAGATCGCCGGCCTGGCCTCCATGCCCGCCGAACAGGTCAGCGCGTGGCGGGCCCGCCTGAACGACGATCCCGACTCGTCGCCCGTACCGCGGCCCTGATCAGGTCGGCGACCCTGGTGGGCTCGGAGAGGGCGACGGCGTGGGAGGCGTCGGGGAGCTCGACGACGACGGCGCCGGCCCGTGCGGCGCCGAAGCGCTGGACCTCGGGGCCGATCGTGCGGTCGGCCCCGGCCACCAGGGCCCAGGACGGTTTCGTCCGCCATGCCGCCACGGCCGCGGTCTCGGTGAACGCGGCCGCGGCGAGCGGCCGTTGGGTCGCCGCCAGGACGCCGGCGACGTCCTCGGGCACGTCCGCCGCGAAGACCGAGGGAAATGCCGTCTCCTCGATGGTGACCTCGACCGCCCGGGCGCCGTCGTGGAGCGGGTAGGTCCACTCCTTCAGGTTGCCGCTCAGCGGAGGCTCGGGGAAGCTCCCCTGGAGCTGGCCGAGGCTCTCGCCCTCGTGGGGCACGTAGGCGGCCACGTAGACGAGCCCCACCACGTTCTCCGCGGCGCCGGCCACGGTGATCAGCGCGCCACCGTACGCATGGCCGACGAGGACGGCCGGACCCTCGACCTGCGTCAGGACGGACGCCAGGTAGGCAGCGTCCGACGCGAGGCCCCGGAGCGGGTTCGGTGGGGCGACCACCGGGATGCCGCTGCTGCGCAGTTCCGCGATGACGCCTATCCAGCCGGTCGCGTCGGCGAAGGCACCGTGCACGAGGACGACGGTGGGGTGGGGCATGCGCGTTCTCTTCTCGGTGTCGGGCACGACGGCGCGCACGCGTCCTCGCGCTCTCGCTCGTCCTGGGCGTCGGCGGGCATCGGTGCGAAGGCCGAGGTCGCCAGGGCCTGCCATTCGCTGGGGCTCATGCCGTAGGCCCCGCGGAAGGTGCGGCTGAAGTGCGAGGGGCTGCTGAAGCCCCAGCGGTGGGCCACCGCGGCCATCGTGATTCTCCGGTGGGAGCGGCCCAGTTCGAGGCGGCAGAACTCCAGCCTGCGCCGGCGCACCCACTGGCTCACCGTGCTGCCGTCGTTCTGGAAGAGCTTCTGCAGGTACCGGACGGAGATGTGGTGGGCGCGGGCGATCGACTCCGGTGAGAGGTCCGGGTCCATCAGATGCTCTTCGATGTAGCCGTGTATCCGGGAGAGCAGCTCGTTGCCGGTCCCGGACGCGTCGTCGGCCCCGTCCGTCGTGTCCGCTTCGAGGAGCTCCATCACCAGGACGGAGAGGAGGTGGACGGCCGTCCGGGCACGACGGTCCCCGATCGTGGACCGTCGGAATTCCGCCTTGGCGGCCAGCGCGGTCAGGAAGTCGGACGCCAGCGCCCCGATCCCCTCCCGGCCGCGTACGGGGACGCCGAGCACCCGGTTCAGGTCCGACTCCGTGACGCCCAGGTAGCAGCGCGGCACCCGGAAGAAGATCATCCGGCAGTCCTCGCCGAACCGCAGCCGGTGCCCGTGCCGTCGTGCCGGGTCGCAGAAGACGAGGTCGTGCGGCTCCAGCAGGGTCCTGGTGTCCTCATGGACGACGGTGACCTCCCCGCGGACGTGGACGCCGAGGTAGACGTGGTTGCTGTCGTCGGTGTCCGGCAGCTCGGAGAGGACCCGGACCAGCCACCCCGAGCGGGAGGGGCGGGAGGGGCGGGAGGGG
>NZ_RPRY01000214.1 GCF_003949795.1 Streptomyces sp. WAC06614 | reverse complement strand
GCCCCGCGGCGGCCCCGGACCACGGCCCCGGCCCCTTCGCGGACCCGCAGCCCGGTCCGGAACCATGCGCGGACCCGGCCCCGCCCGGCGGGGAAGCGGTCGGGGAGCCCGCGTACGTGTTCGAGCCTGCGCCCGGGTACGGCGACGGGGGTGCCGAGCAGCAGCAGCGGGCGCAGGAGTGGGAGCGCAGTCAGCGGGAGGTGCAGGACGCGTACCGGGAGCGGCTGGGCTCGGCCGAGCGGGACACGGCCGGCCGGGCGGAGGCCGAGCGGCGGCTCGCCGGGGCCTTCGAGGCGTGGTCGGCGCGGCTGCCGGAGGGTTCCCCGCCCGAGCTGGCCCTCGCCGTCCACCGGCGAGCCGGAGCCATGCTCCAGGAGCTGCTGGACGCCCGCCCGGACGACCGCGCGGCCGCCCTCGACCTGCTGCCGCAGGTGCTGGAGGCCGCCGCGCTCCAGGAGGCGGCCGTGCTGGTCGCCATGGAGCGCTTCGCGACCGTCTTCGACGGCTGGAGCCGCCCGCTGACCTCCGACGGCCAGGGCACTCCCCCGACCACCGGGCTCTCCCCCGGGGCCCGGGAGCGCGTACGCGCGCACATGGCGGACGTGTTCCGGGCGCGCGCGGAGGAAGCGGCGCGCCGCCTCTTCGGCGGCCCCGACGACGTGGGCGAGCGCCTCGCCGAGCAGGCCGCCCGGGGTGAGCGCGAACTCGCCGACCTGCTCGCCGCGTTGCCCGCCGACCTCGATCTGCGCGCCGCGTACGAGCAGGCCCGGGACCGGGCCGAGCAGGCGGTCACCGCCGCGGAAGGCGACTGGCGGAACCGGCTCGGCGAGGCCGACACCGCCCTGCTCATGGAGCTCGGCGTCGCGGGCCGCTCCGCCCCGCTGTCCCCGGACAGCCTCGCCCTGCTGCGCCGGGACCTGGCCGACCGGGTCACCGCGGCCTTCGAACGGGCCCTGGGTTCCACGGAGTCGGCCGCTCGCATCCGCTCCGGCGGCTCCGCCGCGCTGACCGAGCTCCAGGTCCGCCTCGCCGAGGACCTCGCGGACCTGCCGCACCGGTTCGCCGTCCAGGCGGCCCGCGAGGCCGCGCTGAGCCGGGTCGCCGACGCCGTGGCCGCGGCCGCTCCCGGCTGGACCACCGAGGGCCTGGCCCGACTCGGCGAGGAGGCCGTACGGGAGCTCGGGCTGACCGGGTCCCTCGGCGGACGGGTGCTGCCGCAGGTGCTGCGCGACCTCGCCGGCCGGATCGACGCGCTGCTGCGCGAAGGCGAGGGCGGGGCCGGGGCGGAGGCAGCGGCCGGCACGCTGGCGCTGCTCACGGATCCCGCGACCGTGCACGACCTGATCAGCCTGTACGCGGCCCGGGAGGCCGCCGTGCTCCGGGCGGGCAGCGACGTCCGTGACCGGGCCGGCGGCCACGGCCTGGGGCCCGACGCGGTCGACCGGGTCGCCCGGGGCCACGCCGACCGCGTCCGGGAGCGGTTCGACCGGCGCTTCGCCGACGCGGTCCGACGCGGCCGGGACGGCATCCGGGATGCGCTGGAGGGCTGGCGGGGCGACCTGCGGGAGCTGCGGGGCGGGATCGACGCGCACCTGGTCTTCGAGTCCGTGGCCGTGCCGGCACTCGCCCGCGCGGGGCTCGGTTTCGACACCCTGGCCGACGGGCGCGGGCTGGACCCGCGCACGCTCGCAGCCCTCAAGGAGGCTTACGGCGCCGACTGGTTCACCGCCTACCGCGGCCACTTCGGGCCGCAGGACCTGGACACGGCGAGCTGGCTCGCCCATCAGCGCGGCCACGAGAACGTGCTGTCCGTGACGGGCCCGGACGCGGGGCCGGGCCGGCTGGGAACGGTCGCCGGCCCGGCGGCCGGGGAGCCGGCCGGCGCGCTGACCCGGCCGGCCCCGCCGGCCCCGCTGCCCGCGCCCCTGAGCACCTCCACGGACCCCGCCCCGCAACCCGGTACCGCTCCCGGCTGGGGCAGCGAGCCGGTCCGGCAGCCCCCCGCCGGCTCCGGCGCGGCGGACGCCCCCACCCCGGCCGACAGCGACGTACCGGCCACGACTCCGGCCACGACCGCGGAGCCGCAGGCAGGCCCGTTCGCGGAGCCGTACGCGGACCCGTACGCCGTGAGCCGGGAGAACGGGCCGACGGACCCCTCGCCGGAGCCCGGCGCGCCGGTGCGCACCGAGACCTTCACCGAGCGCTGGTTCCCGCCGCGCACCGAGGCCAAGCCCTCGTACACGCTGACCGACTACACCGTCACGGCGCCCCGCGACGCCGACATGCCCGGGCTGTCGCCGTCGGACCGGCTGCGCGAGGGTTCGTTCGCGCGGCGGGAGCGCGCCCGTGTCGTCACGGGCCGGAAGCTGGGGGCCGAGGGCTTCCCGCACGTCCAGGTCGTGCGCCAGGTGGTCATCGAGCACCCGCCGCTGACCGTGTCCGGGGACGGCACGGTCGCCCTCAGTTCCGGGCACGACGGCCAGCAGCTCTACACCACCCCCCAGGCCCACGCGCACGCCGTCGCACGACTGCGCCCCCACGGCAGCGACCTCGAACTCGTGATGGACCGCAAGGTGTTCATCGACTTCCGTCACGAGGGCCGCGACGTCCGGCTCTACAAGGTGACCGCGCGTTTCGAGTCCACCCCGTCGGACGTCTGCCGGGACTTCTCCGGTCAGGTCATGGGAGGCAACCACACGCACGTCGTGCTCCACGACACCCGCACCCCGATGGAGGGCGGCACCGGGCGGCGCGTCATCGCACCGGTCAGCACCACCAACGGGCTGGAGGTCGAGGGCACCGCCCACCTCGTGGACGCCCTCACCCGGCAGATCCTCGACCCGGGCGACCGGCCCCCGCAGGACCTGGAGGAGCTGCGCGACACCATGGCGCGGGCCCGCAAGCAGCCGACGTCCACCTGGCCGGCGCCGGGCGAGATGTGGGGCCGGATCATGAACCGGTTCGATCCGGGCAACCTCACCGAACGCAGCGCACTGCACGACGCCGAACTCGGCACGGGGATCAACGGCCAGGCCCACGCCCACGTCGGCGAGGGCTACCTCGTGCAGTCCATGCCGGTCAAGGGCACGGACGGCGGCCGCACCATCGCCCGTGACTTCAGCCGCCCGGGCGGCACGACGAGCGGCGGCTACGGCTACCACTTCGCCTCGATCGTGCTGCAGAGCCACGACGGCCAGCACCAGGTGAGCATCGAGAACCTGCAGATGCGCGAGGTCAACCGGGCGCCCCTGTCCGAGGTCCTCGACCGCAACGTCGCGCACTACGGCGACTCGATCGCCGAGATCGAGCGGGAGCTGAAGGCCGCGCAGGCGGCCGGTCTGATCCCGCCCGGCGACGAGCGGGTCCGGCTCGCGCAGGAGATCCACCGCGTGGTCCGGCTCACCCGGAAGGTCCAGGAGCTGGAGGGGGTACCGGGCCAGGAGACCGAGGCCGCGGAGCGCAGGCGCGAGCTCGCCTCCGCCCGGCGCGACGCGATCCGCGCGTTCACCGCGTTCATGGGTGACCGCTACGGCAGCGCCGGCGACAACTGGTACTTCTCCCTGTACGGGCGCGGGCCGGGCGAGACGTTCCACGAACAGGTCAGCCAGCTCGACTCGGTGACCCTGGACCGGGGCTTCCCCAACCCGCTCACGGTCGTGGTCATCGCCGACCACGTCGACCAGCGCTTCCTGCTGCCCTTCCCGGAGGGCTCCGCGCGGCTGGGGGCGGTGGAGACGGCCCGGATGGACCGGCTGGCCCACAAGGTGGCCAAGGCCGGTCTGTGGCAGGCCCAGCAGGGACTGCCGCTGCCCGACGTGCGGATCGACGTCCGCTCCGTCAGGGCGGACATCGCGTTGGCGTCCGCCCGGGAGAAGGCCGTCACGGCGCTGTTCACCGAACGGCTGGACGCCGCGCTGGCCGAGCTCCAGCGCGACCGGCTCGACGGCGATCCGACGGTCACGGCCGACCGGTTCCAGATCCGCCCCGGGCACAGCACGCTGGCGCCGGGCGCCAAGGGCGAGGAGCCGCCCGTCTCGCACGTGGTCCTGCAGACCGACATGGCGGGCAAGAGCCCCGCCCTGAAGGTCGACCTGAGCGAGGCCCGGCTGGGCGAACTCGCCCGGGAGACCGGGATGGTGCGCGGCAAACGGCTCGGCCCGCTGGGTGCTTCCTCGTCCGAGGTCCCGCCGGAGGTCGTCAGCCGGATGCGTGACGTGGTCGGCGTGGTGCGCGAGGTGTTCGGTACGCGGCGCACCGATTCGGCGATCGGGCTGCTGACGGACGCCCGCCGCCTGGCGGACCTGGTGCGGTCCGGGTACGGGCAGCAGGGCGAGTTCACCCCGGCCTCGCTGGACCCGCTGGTGCGGGACACGTTCGGACTGGCCCCGGACGCGCCCGTGGACCACGCGCTGCGCCGGCGGCTGCTGGAGCTGGCGCCCCTGGCCAAGACGGAGGGCAGGCCGCTCACGGTGCAGGCGTTGCGCACGACGGCCGAGCGCAGTGCGCCGTCGGTGCCGCCGGCGCCGGCGGACCCGCCGGGCGGGCCCGGGGTCCGGACCGTCGACGGGCTGTTCGTCCGTGACACGGACCTGCTGCTCCGGCCGATCCGCGGGCGGGGCGAGGGCTGGGGGTCGTTCACCGAGGCCGACTGGGCGGTGCGCGAGGGCCCGTACCGGCAGCTGCCGACGATGAGCACCTACGAGGTCCGCTCCCGCTGGGACCAGCCGTCCGGCCGGTCGTACCCGGTGCCGTGGAAGGGCCGCACCCCGTACTTCGCGCTGCTGCACTCGGACCCGAAGGGACACCGGCTCGTCCTGAAGGACGGGGTGACCCAGGTGCACGTGGACGGCACGCATCTCGGGCGGCTGCTGGCGCGGCGTCCGTCGCTGGCGGAGCTGCGGGACGGGCTGGAGCCGACCGGGTTCGCGGTGGTGCTGATGGGCTGCGAGTCGGCCGCCGACGCGCACGCCGTGGAACTGGCGGTCGGGGCGAAGGTGTTCGCGCCCAACGCCAAGGTGGGAGTGGCCGAGGGCACGCCGGGCCGCCCCGACGACACCTCCGTCCCCGCCACGCTGTACCTGCTCGACCAGGGCGGGACGGGCTCGGCCCGGGAGAACGCGCCCGGGCCGGGCACGGACGGGCCGGGGCCGTCGCCGGAGGGCGGGCCCGGGCCGGAGGGCGGGCAGCCGCTGGACAGCGACCACGTGTCCCTGTCGGTCTCCTTCGGGGAGGACGAGGGCCCCACCTCGCTGACGGTGTCGTTCGGACGCGAGAGCCGTACGCTCGACGACCAGCAGCAGGCGCTCGTGGAGGACTTCGGGCGCAGGCTGGCCGCCGAGTTCGTCGCCCGGCACCGGGCCGGTGAGCCGCTCCCCCAGGTCGCGATCACCGGCCGCGGCAACGCCCCCCTCGGGCTGGCCAAGTCGACCGGCATGGAACGGGCGATGGCCGTCGCGAACCAGCTCCGGATCACCGTCAGCGCGGAACTCGCCCGCGAGGGGATCGAGTTGAACCTGTCCAAGCTGATCAGCGAGGACACGGCGGGCCGCACGCTGCCACCCGAGGAGGCCCTGCCGGGGGTCTTCGACGAGAAGGCGCGGCGGCGCAGCTCGACCATCAACGTGCTGCGCCTGCCGCGCACGACCGACTCCGCCGCCGCGCCCCTGTCGACGCTGCCCGAGCCGGGGGCCGCCCAGCCCGGCGGCGACGCCCCGGACACGGTGGTCACCCCCGCCCCGGCGCCGGCCCGCGACGGCGACGGCGGCGGGGCGGGGGCCCACGACGGTCCGGGCGGGTCCGGGACCGGCCTCGGCACCGGTCCGAGCACCGACCACGGCACCCACCAGGACTCCGACCACGGCACCGGCCAGGACTCCGGACACGGCTCCGGCTGGGATCCGCAGGCCCGGGAGCTGGCCCCGCGCGGGGTGCGGGTCGAGGAGCTGCGCACCGGGCTGGGGCTGCCGGAGTCGGCGCGGGAGAGCCTCGGTGGGCTGCTGGACGCGGCCCGTACGGGTGACACGGCCGTACTCAAGGCGCTGTTCACCGATCCGCCCGCCGCGCTCGCCGGCCGCGACGGCACGGCGGTGCTGCGGTCCCTCGGCGGGGACATCCCCGAGTTCGCGCTCTGGCAGCTCGCGCACCAGCTCCCCGACCGCACCGCCGACCTGCACGCCCTGCTCACCGAGCGGCGCGGCGGGACCCCGCCCTCACCGGAGGAGGTCACCGCCCGCCGGCAGGCCCACGACCTGCTGCACGGGAAACCGCGGGTGACGGTCGTGGTGGCCTCCGGCCAGGGCTGGGGCCACCAGGCGGCCGCGGTGATGGTGATGCGCTCGGCGCGCGAGCTCGGCTTCGACGGGGCGTTCACCGTCCTCGCGCCGGCCGCCGTACGGGACCGGCTCGCCCAGCTCCTCACCCCGGACCTGGGCCGCCACGACGTGGTCCTCCGCAGCGACGAGTTCGCCCCCGAGGACTCCTACCCGGAGCCGGTGCTCCCGCCGGAGCTGCGCAGCGACCTGACCCTGATCGGCGCCAGCGACACCCTCGGCGTGAACCAGGAGTCCGCGCGGGCCCTGCTCGACGCCACCGGCAGCGACCGCGCCGTGGTCCTCACCCCGCACGCCTGGCACGCGCCGCGCGCCGTGTACGCGCGGGACGGGGCGGGCGAGCCGACCGCCGGGTCCCTGGAAACCAAGGTGGGTCCGGCCGACGCGCTGTACCGGTTCCACGTCCCGCGGCCCGACCACGGGCCGACCGGGGACCCGGTCGCCGACCTGCTGGGCGACGCGGTGCGCTCGGGGCAGGTCGACCTGATGCCCGTGTACGGGCTGGCGCGCCTGAGCGACAACGTCCGCGCCAGCGCCCCCGAGCACCTCGCGGCCGCCCTGCACGAGCTGGGCGGCCGGCCCACGGTGCTGCTGGAGGTGAACGGCAAGGAGATCGGGTACGCGCCGAAGTTCGAGGCGGACTGGCTGGTGCGCGGCGACGCCCGGGTGCTCGGCCCGGACGGCGTCCGCGCGCTGCTGGCCGGGCTGCGGGAGGGGGACGTCCTGCTGCTGCGCACCGGCAACCTGCACCGGCAGGCGTTCGAGCGGCTGTTCCAGCTCGGCAGTCATCCGGCGGTCCAGGAGGGTGCCAACACCACCAACACCACGCTGCTGACGGGCCGTCCGTACTTCTCGCCGCGCACCAAGGAGACGCCGTACCCGAGTCCGCTGCCGGACGTGGCGCCCGACATGCTGCGCCAGCGGCTGGCGGAACCGCTGAACAACTTCGATCCGCCGGGCGAGATCGTGCCCCGCGCGCACGTCCAGGCGCTGATGGACTCCCTGGAGAAGGCCGCGTACGCCTGGGACGAGGCCACCTGGAAGCGGGCCACCCTGCTGCCGGGGCTGTACGAGAGCGCCCCGCACGAGGCGGCGGCCGCGCTGCGCGACGCGGCCGCGAAGGCCGGGACGGTCGCCGACGCGCTGGCCCCGCACGATCCGGGGGCGGCGGAACGGGTCAGGGCAGCGGCGCGGCGCGCCCTGCGGGACGCGGACGCGATGGACCGGCTCGCGCACATCGCGCACGCGCCGGCGCTGCTCCAGGCGGTCACCGACGCGATGACGTCCGGGACCCAGTGGTCCCGGAAAGTGGCCGACAAGCACCCGTACCGGAAGCTTGAGGTCATCGACCGGGCGCTGGAGTCGGTGTCGGCGTGGCTGAGCGCGCTGCCGCAGGCGCACGCGGACGGGTCGCACTGGAAGATCCCGGCGGACCGCCTGGACGGGTACGTGAACTCCGTCCGGCGCGGGACCCGCCCGCGGCAGGCGGTCGACGAGGACCAGTTCGACACCGCCGCGCAGCGTGAGGTGTACGCCCTGCTGAGCGAGGGCCTCGACGCGGACGCGCTGCGCACCCTCAAGGCGTACACGGACGCGCAGCAGTGGCAGTCGGCGCAGGCGGCCTCGCGGACCTCCGAGGTCCCCCTCGTGGACCTCGGCCCGCCCGCCCGGGCGCGGCGGAACCTGGAGCGGCTGGCGCAGCGGCTGCGCGCGGAGCGCGTCGTCGCGGAGGACGTGCTGCGCAGCAGCTACGCCTCCAACGACAACGCCCCGTCCCCGGCAGCCGTCCGGACCATCGCGCAGGCGCTGCGCGACTTCCGGACGCCGGGCACGGTCCTGCACGGCTACCACCAGGAGATGTCCCGGCACGCCGCCGACTGGCGGCAGGACCAACTGCTGGGCGCGCTGAGGCACATGGACGACACCGACCTGGTGAACGAGCAGACGGCGCTGGCCGCCGCGCACCAGGCGCAGGAACAGCGGCGGTGGGCGGCGGGCGCCGAGAGCAGGAAGGCGGCCGCGAACGCGCCCAGCAGCAACGGCGAGCCGACGGTGTCGTACGGGTCCTGGAAGGACGGCAACAAGGACCCCGCCACGCTGGGCGGCCTGGCGGAACGGGTCTGGAACTCGGAGACGGGCTCGTCCACCAGCGGGCGGCGCACGACCAGCCGGACCGGCAGCGAGGGCGACGCCGACTCCACGGACGGCCGCCGGCGCCCACCGGCCGGAACCGGCCGGGACGACGGGCCCCGCCCCGAGGAGGAGCGCCCGCCGTCACCGGAGCCGACCCAGCCGGTCTCGCTCGGGGTCGACTACGACGCGTTCGACCCGTTCGGCGACGACATGGTCTTCGCCGGGTCCGAGAGCGACAACGGCTCCGTCACGCCGGGCGGGGACGCCCCGGCACCCACCGACAACGGGCCCGGGCCGGACGGCGGGCCGCAGGGCGCACCGCCCGGCGGCGGGCCGGGGCCGGTCGGGTCGTCGGTGTCGCCCGGCGAGCCGCACGTGCGGACGGTCACGGGCGAGCTGGTCCGCGACGCCGACCTCTCCGCCTGGGAGATCAAGGACGCGGAGGGCACCGTCCGCGGCTGGGCCTCGTTCGACGGTGCCGACACCGCGCTGCGCCAGGACCTCTACCAGCACCTGTCGGAGGTGACCCACTACCAGCAGCGGGTACGGCCCGACCAGCCGGCCGGCGAGGAGCTCGCCGTGCCCTGGCAGGGCGACGGCATCTTCTTCGTGGCCGCGCACATGACGGAGCGGGGCGTCCAGGTCCAGGTCAAGGACCGCCCCGACCCGGTCGTGCTGTCGGCGGCCGAGGTCGCCGCGTACCTCCGGCGGAACGGGACGGTGCCGGCCCCGACGCCCCCCGACACCGCACCCTCGCTGGTGCTGTTCGGCTGCGGCTCGGACACCCTGGCCCAGCAGACCGCCGACGCGACCGGCTGGACGGTGTACGCCACCAACGCCCCGACCGGCATGGTCCGGGACGCCCCCGGCGACGAACCGGTGCTCTACGTACGGCCCGCCCCCGACGGCTCACCGGGCGAGATCCGCACCTTCCGCCCGGCCGGGGCGCAGGGCGAGGCCGGGCCGCCGCCCGAGCCGTACCGCTCGGCGCGGGAACTGCGCGCCGACCTCCAGGGCACCACGCACGTCCCGGACGTCCGCGAGGTCACCCCCCTCGGCTCGCTCGGCGTGGACGTGTTCGACCTGCTCAAGCTGCCGGAGGCACCGCACTTCCTGCGGGACCCGCAGACCGGGGTGCCGTACGACTACTCCGGCCTCGGCGCCGACGCGAGCGCGTACTTCCTGATGCAGATGGACATGCGGTTCGAACCGGACCCCGCCGAGCTGCACCCCGCCCATCTCACCGAGCAGGCCGGCAAAGGGCGGTTCAGCCTGTCCGGGACGCGCACCAGCAGAAAGTGGGCGCCGTCGGCGGACGCGCCCCCGCTGTCCTCGGACACGGTGGAGATCCCGCGGGTGGTGCACTCGATCTGGGTGGGTGGTCCGGTGACCGGGACCGGCCCGTCGGCCGGGTTCTGGCGGACCACCGCGCAGAACACCGTCACGCTCCAGGGCCAGGCCTTCTACGTCCTGTGGACGGACGTGCCCCGGGCCGAACTGGACCCGCTGATCGACCTGCCCGAACCACCCGCCGACCCCGACCAGGCCGACCGCTGGCACTTCCTCAGATGGGCGGAGCAGCACAACATCGCGCTGGTCAACGTCTTCGAGGTGTTCCACTCCGCGATGGCGCCGGAGAAGTTCCAGGCGCTGCTGACCGAGCTGTTCAAGCAGTACGGGCAGGGCTACGCAGCGTTCAGCGACTTCCTGCGCGTGATCATCGTGGAGTTCTTCGGCGGCCTGTACAGCGACGGGGACAACGCCATCCATCACCTGGGCGCCCTGCAGGCCGCCGTGGAGAGCCGGGCCGCGATGGCCACCCACCGGGTCGGCAGCAACTTCGGCAACTCCGCCTGGTCGATGCCGTCCGGTCACCCGTTCGGCAGGAGGCTCTCGCAGCAGCTCGCCGGGAACTACGACCTGACGCAACGGCAGCTGTACGGCGGCTCGGCCGACGGCATGGCGCCCGAGATGTTCACGACCACGATCGGCCGGCCGCGCCGCAACTCGGTGATGCTGCGCACCGGCCCCGACGCGGTGGTCCCCGTGGCGCGGGAGTTCGGGTACAGGTCGGTGCTCGACCTGCCCCCGATGGACGGGGTGGTGATGGGCGGGGACGCGTCCTGGCTGCACCCGGCGGCGCAGCCGCGGGCCGAGGTGGCCTGGAGCCGCGAGCGCACGCTGGAGTTCACCCAGAAGGTCACCCACACCCTCATCCGCAGCCTCTACAACCGCGAGGGCGACCTGCACCTGTACCAGATCGCGTCCGCCGTCCGCCGGCATCCGCAGCCGGACATGGTGTGGCAGGCCGCACTGGAGTACATCGCGGGGCGCGAGGACCTGCGGTCGATGGTCAAGAGCATCACGGTGACCCACCTGGAACACGCGGACCGGCCGCCGCTGGTGCTGGAACTGCCGCCGCAGGTCCAGGCGTTGTTCGAGATCCTGCCCGAGGTGCGGCCGCCGCTCGGCGATGCCGAGGGCTGGTGGCTCGGCGAACGGCTCACGTCCGTACGGATGCTGGCACCCGACGAGACCCAGCCTGCGCCGGGCCCGGTGCCCGCGCCCGCACCCCCGGCGGACGGTCCGTACCCCACCGACAACGCGCCGCGGCCGGGCGGGGAGGGCTGGGCGGACTCCGGCCTCCGCTTCGTCCAGGTGTCACCGCAGTACGCCGAGCGGGTCCTCGGCATGCCCGTCGCCACCCAGGCCAAGTTCCAGCGGCTCGCGGACGAACAGAACGTGGTGGTCGACGCGCGGCCGACCAACCCCGACGCGGTGATGCGCCTCAAGGACGGCGAACTGCCCAAGCCGGCGGAGATCAAGGCCAAGACGATCACCGAGCTGGACACCCTGATCGGTGCCCGGGTCGAGGACATCGGGCGGGTCGGGTTCTTCGAGCCGCGCAGGCCCGGCCCGGAGACGGACCTCGACGCCCGGCCCGGACTGCGCGAGGCGGTCGAGGCGCGGTACGCGCAGCGCCGCGAGGAGTACGCGCAGCTCGCGCCGAAGATGCTGGAGCTGGACCTGTCGGGCCGGTTCACGGTGCGCGACGGCGTGGTGCACGGGCGGGACGCGGAGGGCGCGTGGCGGCCACTGACCGGCGACCACGACGTGTTCGACCTGATGCACCGCGACGGCAGCCGGCTCGCTGCCGCGGAGCACGACGCGCTGCTGCCGCGGATGCTGTCGGGCGGGATGGGCGTCGAGCACGGCGCGCACATGCAGTGGCGGGTCCAGGAACCGGCCGACGTCAGGATGTTCGAGCAGGTCATCGCCGCCCACCAGCAGGGCGGGGAACCGCTGCTGCGGTTCGTGCCCGGCATGCCCCGGCCGATCCTCACCTACGCCCGCCCGGACGTCCGCAGCCACACGGGGCCGCTGCCGGACCTCGGTGCGATCCCCACGGACGGCCCGGCCCTGGACACGGTGGTGGCGCAGAGCGCCACGATGGAGGTGATCCCGCCCCCGCAACGCCGCAGCGTGCCGGAACCGATGCCCGTACCGGGCGCCGGAGCAGGTCCGCAGCGGGCGCGGACGGATGCCGGGGCGGGGGCCGGGACC
>NZ_RPRY01000213.1 GCF_003949795.1 Streptomyces sp. WAC06614 | reverse complement strand
CGGCTCAGCCCACCGGCCCGGCCCCTCGGCCCCCCGCTCGGCTCAGCCCGCCACCTCGAACCGCAGCCGGTCCGCGACGAACTTCAGCGTCTCCTCGCGTTCCTCGGGCGAGCCGGCCCGCACCAGCACGTGCCCGAGCCGCTGCGAGGACGAGGTCAGCCGGCCCACGGTGTCGCCGGGCCCCTTGCGCAGCCGGACCCTGACCACCGACGGGTGCAGGGAGACCTCCTCCACCCCGCGGACCGCGGTGAGGGTGCCGGGCGCGCAGGTGGGGAAGTACGTCGCCGCGTACGCGACCGGCTCCGCCGGCAGCGCCTCGCGCAGCGGCAGCCCGAGCGCGAGCCGGACCACGGCCTCGTGCAGGTCGAAGCCCCAGGTCAGGCCGACCGCCTCGGCCAGGTAGTCGCCCGGGGTGCGGACCGCGACCTCCATCAGCACCGGCCCCTCCACCCCGACCCGGAATTCCAGGTGGACCAGCCCGGTGCGCATGCCCAGGCCGCGCAGCACGCCCGCGGTCAGCGCGTCCACCTGCGCCGCCACCACCGGGTCGGTGAAGCGGTGGCCGCAGCGGTGGGAGAGCTCCACGAAGTACGGCGGGGCGGTGGTCTCCTTCTCGGTGACGTTCTGGAAGAGCACCTCGCCCTCGTGGACGAGCGCCTCCCAGCTGTACTCGGGGCCCCGCACGGCCTCCTCGACCAGGATCTTGCCCTCGCCGCCGCGCCGGGCGACCACCTCGTCCACCCCGGCCGGGTCCGTGACCAGCTCCACACCCTCGCTGCCGCCGAGGCTGAGCGGCTTGACCACGACCGGCAGCCGGTCCAGCATCCACGACCGGGCGGCGGCCAGGCCGGGCGCCAGGACGAAGCCGGGCTGCGGGACCCCGTAGGCGCCGAACCCGGTGCGCTGGAGCGCCTTGTTGCGGGAGACGACCGCCGCGTGCAGGGACGGGCCGGGCAGGCCCAGGCGTTCCTGCGCGAGGGCGCCGGCCAGGACGTGGGCCTCGGCGAAGGCGAGGACGCCGTCGGGGACGCGTTCGGTGATCGCACGGGTGACCCCGGCCTGCCAGGACTCGTCGAGGCCGTTGGCGACGGGGTAGTACGTGACCTCGGGGTCGGCCGGGCCGTGGGCCAGCAGGGCCTCGGACTCCACCGCCCGCACCCGGACCCCGAGCCGCTGGGCGGCGTCGACGTACGGCCGGCCCATCGTGCCGACACCGACCACCAGGAGATCCTTCACGAGACTGTCCTTTCGCTCACGACGAGGGAGGGGGCGGGCCGCTGCCGGCGTTCCAGGGCCCGGGTGACCGGGGTGACCGCGGCCGCGGCCAGGCAGAACAAGGCGCCGAGGCCGATCCAGCCGGCCGGGCCGGCGGCGATCACCACACCGGTGACCAGGGCGGGGCCCACGATGCGCTGGCCGGTGTTGCCGAGGCTGAACACCGACAGGTAGATGCCGCGGCGGTCCTCGGGGGCGAAGGCGTAGGACAGGTCCCAGCCGCCGACGGCCTGCCACATCTCGCCGAACGTCAGCGCCACGCAGGCCACCAGCAGCAGCGCGCCGGCGGCCAGCGGCGAGGGGCCCGCCCCGGCCACGGCCAGGGCGAGCGTGCACCCCGCCAGGGCGATCCCGCCCAGCCGCAGCGCCCGGGCGGCGCCGCCGGGCCGCTCGGCGCCCTTGGAGACCGGCACCTGCAGGACGATGGACAGCACGGTGTTGACGAGCACCAGGACGGGGACGAACCCGGCGGGCACCCCGGTCGCCTGGACCACCCACAGCGGCAGGCCCACCGACAGCACGGTGGTGTGCAGGTTGAGCACGCCGTTGAGCCCGGCCAGGGTCAGGTAGCGCCAGTCCCGGAAGCCCTTCAGTGCGGTCAGCGGACCCAGCTTGCGCTGTGCGGCGCTGCGCCGGGCCAGCTTCAGCAGGGCCAGCATCAGGGCCGACGCCACGAACGCGGCGGCGGTGCCGAGGACGATCCCCCGGTACGCCCAGACGCTCTCGGCCGACAGCAGCGGGGCGGCCAGCAGGGCGCCCAGCGAGAAGCCGATGTTGCGGACGGTCCGGACGATGGCCATGGTCCGGGTGCGGTCGGACTCCTCGGTGGTGTCGGCCGCCACGGCCTGGGTCATCGGCATGGTGGCGCCCTCGGCCGCCGCCAGGCAGGAGGCGACGACGGTGAAGCCGAGCGGGCCGTGGACGAAGGCCAGCGCGACGAAGAACACCGCCCGCCACAGCTGGAGCCCGACCAGGGTGCGCCGGGCGCCGATCCGGTCGCTGAGCGCGCCGATCGGGACGGTGGCGAGGAAGCCGACGATCCCGGACACCGCGAGCCCGGCGCCGATCTGAGCGGCACTCAGCCCGACGGACCGGATGAAGAACACGGTGGAGCCGGCGAGGAAGAGGCCGGTGCCCACGGCGTTGATCAGGGTGGTCAGGGCGAAGGTGCGGCCGGCGGCGGTGGCGGGCACGTAGTCGGACAGCGAGACGCGCCGCCGGCCGGCGGGGCTCCCGGCCGCGGGCCCGTCCGAGGCGGGGGGCCCGGCGGGGGCGGGCCCGGACGAGGTGCTCACCGGCCGGCCTCGCCCTCGGTGACGGTGCGCAAGGTCACCCGTGCGGCGGCGTGTTCGGCCCGCCCGGCGGCCTCGGCGGCGTCGGCGCCGGTGGCGATGACGAAGCCGGCCCGCTGCCAGGAGCTGGTGACGGCCTCCACCACGTGCCCGGGCGCGACCGCCAGGTGCAGCTCGTGCACCCCGGGTGCGGTCCGGGCCTCCGCCGCGCCGTGGACGTCGGTGACCAGGCCGGCGGGCGCGCCGAGGAACCGTACGGCGGCGCCCGCGACGGCTTTGCGCGGGGGCGCCGGACGGGGCGCGGTGGCGTCGAGGACGCCGAGCAGCGCGGCCAGGATGTCGGTGTCGTACGCGAGGTCGATCAGGGCGGTGATACCGCCGCCGGGCAGCCGGCCGGCGCATTCGACCAGGTGGGGCCGGCCGTCGTGGAGGATCCACTCGGAGTGCAGCACGCCGGAGCGGAAGCCGGTGGCGTCCACCAGGACCTGGAGGGCGGCGCGCAGCGCGGCGGCGGTGGCCTCCGGCAGCGCGGCGGGCACGGTGTGGCCGGTCTCCACGGGGTGGCGGGAGTCCTGGACGCGCTTGGCGGTGATGTTGGTGAAGCCGGTGACGCCCTCGTGGACGACCGCCTCGACGCTCACCTCGGGCCCGTACAGACGCTGTTCGACCAGATAGCCGGCGTCGGGGTAGCCGGCGCGCAGGGTGGCCTCGTCGGCGGTGGTGGTGTGCGCCCAGGCGGCGGCCGTGTCGTCGCCCTCGTCGAGGAGCTGGACGCCGAGGCTGGCCTGCCGGGCGGCGGGCTTGAGCACGCAGGCGCCGCCGTGACGGGCGCGGAACGCGTCCACGTCCAAGGGTCTTCGGGCGCGCACCCAGGCCGGCTGGGCCAGGTCGGTCGCGGCCACGGTCTCGCGCAGCAGGCCCTTGTCGCGCAGCACCCGGGCCGCCTTGGGGCCGGCGCCCGGCAGGCCCCAGGCCTCGGCGAGGGCGGCCGCGGCGACCACGCCGTACTCGACCACGGGGACGACGGCGCGCACGTGCGGCGGGCGCGGTACGGCGGCCACGACGCGCTGCGGGTGCTCCTCGTCCTGGCTGGGCGCGGCGACCAGCGCGCCCACGCAGCGGTGCCGATCGACCAGGTCCTCGATGCCCCGGGCGGCGATGACCTCCGGCTCCTCGACGACCAGCACGGAACCGGCCGCCAGGGCCGTGTCGAGCTTCCCGAGCATCACGGGGCTGTAGCCGACCAGGACATGGGTGATCTCGGCCGCGACGGACGGGTCGGGCAATGTCATGGGTGCCTCGCTGAGGGGTGGGGGCGGGTACCGTGCGGACCCGTGGTCCGCCCCTCGAATGTCCCGTAGCGAGCACTTCCGGCCATAGCCCCGCCATGGCTCGGGTCTGCGCAACAACCGGAACCCAACGCCCCGGCCCGACCACCACGCGGGGCCGGGGTCGGGGGCGCAGGGTGGGGCACCGGGCTCCCGAAGCCACCGCGCCCCGGCGGTTACGCCCTAGGAGTGACCCAGGTCCGCCGACGGCAGGTCGGACAGGGGGACCGAGCCGGTGTCGGCGGCCGGGCGGAGCGGGAACTCGTCCGCGTGCAGCGAGTCGAGCACCGGCGGGGCCGGGCGCGGCGGCTTGGGCATGACCGCGGCCTCGGAGTGGCCGCCGCAGCCGTACGACAGCGAGACCAGCCGGCCGTCGGCCGGACCGAACTCGTTGGCGCAGACGCCGAAGGCCTGGCCCAGCGAGCCGCCGATCTTCACCAGGAAGCCGCAGGAGACGCAGGACGCGGGCGCCGCCTGCGCCATCGGGGTCTTGGCGCCGAAGGCCTCGTCCCAGCGGTCGGCCGCGGTGTGCAGGCCGTAGCGGGAGAGCACCCGGGCCCGGCGCATGCCGAGTTCCTCGGCGACCGCGGTGATGGAGCCGCGCTCGGGGACCACGGCCCGGTCGGTGACGTCGGCGTCCTCGGCCTCGACCAGCTCGGCCATCTCCTCGGAGACCACGGAGTTCGGCGGCGGCGCGTCCTCGCCCGAGTAGCCCGGCTCCAGCCGCAGGTCCTCGGCGTCGGTGGGCAGCAGGTCGCCGGGGCCGAGGTCGCCCGGGCGCAGCCGTTCGCTCCACGGCACCCACTCGGGGGCCAGCAAGGCGTCGGGGCCGGGGAGCAGCACCGTTTCGTCCAGGGTGACGTTCTTGGCGCGGGAGGCGCGGGCGACGGTGACGGCCCAGCGCCAGCCGCGGTAGCCCGCTTCCTTGCACGCGAAGAAGTGGGTGACGACCCGGTCACCCTCCGCAAGGACGGATACGTGCTCGCCCACCGCACCGGGGCCGGCGGCCTCCTCGGCCGCGGCGCGGGCGAGTTCTACCGCCTCGGCGCACAGGCGGTCAGGGGTACGCGGGGTACGGCTTCGCGTCGTCGCAGCACTCACTGTCTCGTTCTCTCCTACGCCGTTCACGAGTGCGCCGTCCGTACTTGTCGTCCTGAACGACCCGTCGGTCCTGTCGACACGTGGCGCGGGCGGAGCGGACCAGAGGGCCGCGTCGACGTCCGCACCCGATCGACCTCGGGCACACACTCCTACGATCCATTGTCCAGGATCGCGAAGGGCGCGCGGCCAAGAGCAACCGCCGGTGGCGCGCTACGCACGCTACCTCGTTCCCAGCGCTTGGCCCACATGCGCGTCCGATTCGCGGACCGCCGGGCATGCCGGACCGGGGTCCGGGAGCGCCTCCTGGGGCACTATGGCCAGGTGACACCCGTACGGTCGTCCGACGACGGAGCGGGCCGCGCCGCCAGGGCGGGCCGTGCCGCGGTGCGTGCCGTGCGGCAGCCCGTGACCGGTGCGGCACGCGGGATCCGGCGGGCCACGCACGCGCACGGCGCCGGGGAATCGGGGCTCGGCAGGCTGATCGAGCTGCACGCCATCAACGGCGCCGGGGACGTGATGATCACCCTGGCGCTGGCGTCGACGGTGTTCTTCTCGGTTCCCACGGACGAGGCCCGCGGCCGGGTGGCGTTGTACCTGCTGGTGACCATGGCCCCGTTCACCCTGCTGGCCCCGGTGATCGGCCCGCTGCTGGACCGGCTGCCGCACGGGCGGCGGGCCGCGATGGCCGCGGCGATGCTGGCGCGGGCGCTGCTGGCGCTGATGATGTCGGGCTCGGTGGCCACGGGCGGGCTGGAGCTGTACCCGGAGGCGCTGGGGGTGCTGGTGGCGTCCAAGGCGTACGGGGTGGTGCGCAGCGCGGTGGTGCCGCGGCTGCTGCCGCCGCGGTTCTCACTCGTCAAGGCGAACTCCCGGGTGACGCTGGCCGGGCTGCTGGCCACCGGGGCGGCGGCGCCGGTGGGCGCGGCGCTGCACCTGATCGGCCCGGCGTGGCCGTTGTACGGGGCGTGCGCGCTGTTCGTCTGGGGCACCTTCGCGGCGTTCGCCCTCCCCCATACGGTGGACGAGTCCAAGGGCGAGGCCCGGGCCCGGCTGTCCACGCACGAGCCCCGGTCGCGCCGGCCGGGGCTGCGGACGGTGGGCCCGTCGGTGCTGTGCGGGCTGCTGGCCAACGCGGCGATGCGCGCCCTGTCCGGGTTCCTGATCTTCTTCCTGGCCTTCCTGCTGCGCGAGCATCCCCTGGCCGGGCAGAGCGCGGCGGTCTCGCTGGGCATCGTGGGCGTGGCGGCCGGGGCGGGCAATGCCTGTGGCACGGCGGTCGGGGCGTGGCTGCGGGCGCGGGCGCCGGAGGCGATCGTGGCGGCGGTGCTGACGGTGACGCTGGGGGTCGCGGTCCTCGCGGCGGTGTTCTTCTCCGGGCTGTTCATGGCCGTGCTGGCCGCCACGGCGGGGTTCTGCCAGGCGCTGGCCAAGCTGTCGCTGGACGCGATGATCCAGCGGGACGTGCCGGAGGCGGTCCGGACCTCGGCGTTCGCCCGGTCGGAGACGCTGCTGCAGATGGCATGGGTGGTCGGCGGGGCCATCGGCATCTCCCTGCCGCTGAACGGGGTGCTCGGCATGGCGGTCGCCGCCGTGATCGTGGCCGCCGGCACCGCCATGGCCGTACGAGGCCTCCTCGTCCTCTCCGCCTGCGACAAGCCGACGCCGCTGGCGACCGTGACGGTCGGCAGCTCGTCGGTCTCCGCCGAGGCCTCCTGCCTCCCGGAGGGCGACGCGAAGGAGCTCTCGGCCCAGCAGCTGGAGAAGTGCCTCAGCCCCGACAGCAAGGACATCAAGTCCATCGACTACCGCTCGGGCGACACCCTGCGCCTCGGGGTGGAGCCGGAGATCGTCGAGGGCGGCAAGAAGTGGCTGGCCGTGGCCGGCACCCAGTCGCTCGGCGAGCTCTCGGACAACACCTACCAGAGCTTCCGGGGCATGAACCCGTTCGCCACCGGCGGCGGCCAGGCCGAGGCCCCCAGCGAGGTGCCCGTGCACATCGCGCAGTTCGGTGAGAACGGCAAGCCGATCGCCATCTGGTCCTTCAACCTCAAGCACAAGTAATCCCGGTGCGCGCGCTCGTCGTGACCGCGGTGACGGCGGAGGCCGACTCCGTCGTCGCCGGTCTGACTCCTCATCCGGACACCCCCGCACCCGAGCCGCGCGTCCTCACCCAGGCCCACGCCCTCCTGCGGCGTGACCTCCCCGGCCTCGCCGTCGACGTCCTGGTCGGCGGTGTCGGGCCGGCCGCCGCCGCGGCCGGGGCGGCGACCGCCCTGGCGCGGGCCGAGTACGGGCTCGTGATCTCGGCCGGCATCGGCGGTGGCTTCCCGCCGGCCGCACCGGTCGGCTCCCTCGTGGTCGCCGACGCGATCGTCGCCGCCGACCTGGGCGCCGAGACCGACGAGGGCTTCGTCGGCGTCCACGCCCTCGGCTTCGGCACCGACGTGCACCTGCCGCCCGCCGAACTCGCCGCCTCGGCCGCCGAGGCCACCGGCGCCCTGCTGGCCCCCGTGCTGACCGTCTCCACCGTCACCGGCACCGCCGCCCGCGCCGCCGAACTCGCCGCCCGGCACCCGCTGGCCGGGGCCGAGGCCATGGAGGGGTTCGGGGTGGCCGAGGCCGCCGCCGCGCACGGGCTGCCCGTGCTGGAGATCCGGGCCGTGTCCAACGCCGTGGGTCCGCGCGACCGCGCCGCCTGGCGGATCGGGGACGCCCTCGCGGCCCTGACCGCGGGCTTCCGTGCGCTGGGGCCCGTCCTCGCGAACTGGGGAGAACGCCATGCACAACGGTGAGCCGCTGCGGATCGCCTACTCGCCCTGTCCCAACGACACCTTCGTCTTCGACGCCTGGGCCCACGGCCGCGTCCCCGGGGCGCCCGCCCTGGACGTGACCTTCGCCGACATCGACCTCACCAACGGCATGGCCGAGCGCGGTGAACTCGACGTGCTGAAGGTGTCGTACGCGGTGCTGCCCTGGGTGCTCGACGCGTACGCGCTGCTGCCCTGCGGCGGCGCCCTGGGCCGCGGCTGCGGTCCGCTGGTGCTGACCCGGGAGCCGGGGACGGACCTCGGCGGGAAGACCGTCGCCGTGCCGAGCGAGCGGTCCACGGCGTACCTGCTGTTCCGGCTGTGGGCGGCGGACGTGCTGGCCGAGCCGGTCGGCGAGGTGGTCGTGCTGCCGTTCCACGAGATCATGCCGGCGGTGCGCGACGGCCGGGTGGACGCCGGACTGGTCATCCACGAGGCCCGGTTCACCTATCAGGACTACGGGCTGCACAAGCTGGCCGACATGGGCGAGCACTGGGAGACCACGACCGGTCTGCCGATCCCGCTCGGCGCGATCATCGCCAAGCGTGCGCTGGGAGCCGAGACTCTGCACGCCCTGGCCGAGGCAGCCCGGGCCTCGGTCCGGATGGCCTGGGACGACCCGGAGGCCTCGCGGCCGTACGTACGGGCGCACGCGCAGGAGCTGGACCCGGCGGTGGCGGACCAGCACATCGGGCTGTACGTCAACGAGTTCACGGCCGAACTCGGCGAGGACGGCTACGCGGCCGTACGCGGGCTGCTCACGCGGGCGGCCGCCGAGGGACTGGTTCCGGCCATCGCCCCGGAGGCGCTGGCCTTCCCCTGAGCCCGCTCACCGGCCACCGGCCACCGGTACGAAGCACCGTGCCCCGCCACTCCTTCGGGTGACGGGGCACGGCTGTTTGACCGCGGTGGTGTCCGGCGCCGGGCGCTCAGACGTCGAGCTGGTCCGCGACGGCCCGCAGCAGACCCGCGATCTTGGCGCCCTGCACCTTGTCGGGGTAGCGGCCGCGCTCCAGCATGGGCGTGATGTTCTCCAGCAGGGTCGTCAGGTCCTGCACGATCGAGGCGAGCTCGTCGGGCTTGCGGCGCTGGGCGGCCGCGACCGACGGCGCCGGCTCCAGGACGGTCACCGAGAGCGCCTGGTCCCCGCGCTGACCTGCGACGACACCGAACTCGACGCGCTGGCCGGGCTTCAGGGCGTCGACCCCGGCAGGGAGCACGGAGGAGTGGACGAAGACGTCACCGCCGTCGTCCCGGGAGAGAAAGCCGAAGCCCTTCTCGCTGTTGAACCACTTGACCTTGCCGGTAGGCACGTCCGTCCTCTGTCCTTGTGCTCGTCGGATCCGATTCGCCGTCCGGCATGCGCCCATGAACGGCTCCGGATAGCAGTACAGCGGGTCATCGGTGACCCGCCACCCTCCAGGCTAATGGTCCCGGGGCGCCTGACAAGACGTCCCCCGGTCCTTCCTGCGGGACGCTTCGGCCAGGGAACTACCCTGGTGAGGTGACTGCTACTCCTCGCACCGACGAAGCACGGCCCGGCGACGCATTGGTCCGGGCCGGAGGGATCGTGTTCCTGATCGGCGCGATCGCCACGCTGGTGACCATGGCGCCGCTGTTCCTGGACATGGACCCGTTCCCGTCGTACGCGTGGGCGGTCTGCATGCTCATGGGCGTCGGCTTCGCCGTCTCGGCCGCCGGCGTCCTGCGCGGCATCGCCGCCCAGCGCCGCGAGGCCCGCGCCTCCCAGGGCTGAGCAGCCTCTTCCGTCAGCCCCGGTGGTGCTCGGCGACGTACCGCTCCAGCCAGGCCGGCAGGGCGGTCAGGTCCGGCAGGACCACGTCCGCGCCGGCCGCGCGCAGCTCCGGCTCCGGGCACGGGCCGGTGGGCACCGCCACCGACAGGGCCCCCGCCGTCCGGGCCCCGCGGACGTCGCCCACGTGGTCGCCGACGTAGACCTGGGCGCCGTACTCGCGCAGCGCGCCCGCCTTGGCCTCCGCCCACAGCCAGCCGATGACCGCGTCCGGCGCGATGCCCAGGTGCTCCAGGTGGAGCTTGGCGTTCGGCTCGTGCTTGGCGGTGACCACGATCGCCCGGCCGCCCAGGGCGCGCACCGCCTCGACCGCCTCACGGGCGCCGGGCAGCGCCGGGGTCGCGGCGATGGCGTGGTCGGGGTACAACGCGCGGTAGCGGTCGACCATCTCCGGGATGTCCTGCGCGGGGAACCAGTACGCCAGCTCCTCCTCCAGCGGCGGCCCCAGCCGCGTGACCGCCTGCCCCGCGTCGATGAACGTGCCCGTCTCGGCGGACAGCGCCTCGTAGGCGGCCTTGATGCCCGGCCGCGAGTCGATGAGCGTCATGTCCAGGTCGAAGCCGACGGTCAGGGTGGAGGGCGGGAGCACGGCTGTCATAGGGCCATTGTGCCCGGGTGGACCGACAAGGGGGGAACGGACACTTAGGTCTGCCTTACCAGCTCCTGAAGCGGATGAGATGTCAGCCCCCGCGTCCAGCAGCGCTACGAGGCCCGACCTGACGACCCGTCGCACCGCGTGGCCGGCGGCAGCGTGCGCCGCCCTGCTGTGCGCGGTGGTCCTCGGCCTCGCCGTCGGTGGTCGCCCCGACCCGGTGGCCGGGTCCCCCCTGGTGGTGCCGGCCGCACCGTGGTCGGCGCCCCTTCAGCCCTGCCGGGCGGGCCCTGGGCTGGGCGGGGCTGGGCCGGCTGGGCTGTGCCTGCCGCGGGCCGGCCCGTCGCGGGCGGGCCGGGGTCAGGTGCGGCGGGAGCGCCAGGTCAGGTAGAGGGCCGAGGCCATGGCGGCGGCGCGGATCGTCCAGGGCCACAGGGACGCGAAGGCCGGGGCGAGCTGGTCGTCGAGCAGGGGGTCGCCCCAGCGGCCGTGGGCGCGGCCCCACATCCACAGCACGGCCGCCGCGACCACGGTGCCGGGCAGGCCGAAGACCACCAGCTTCTTCTCGGTCGGGCCGAGCACCTTCGAGGCGTAGGCGACCAGCCAGCCGGCCGCGAGGAGCAGCCAGTAGCCGGTGAGCGTGCCGGCCACCAGGACCACCGCGGCCAGCAGCAGGCCGCCGTGCGGCTTGGGGCGGGGTGCCGGGGCCTCGGCAGGGGGCTCGGGCTCCTTGCTGCGGCGGCGTCCGCGTACGCGGCGGATCAGGGCCCGGGTGCGGGAGGCCGGGGCTTGCGCCACCTGCTCCTCCGGCGCGGAGTCCTCCGCCTCCTTGTCCTCCTCCGGGGCCGGGGGCCGGAACTTCGGGTATTCGATGCCGCCCGCGAAGCCCTCGACCTCCGGCTCCGCCAGAGGGCCGCCGGACAGCGGGCCCGGCACGCGCCACCAGTCCGGATCCGGGCGGCCGGTCGACGGGCCCAGTTCGTCCAGGCCCGCCATGTGCGGCGGAGCCGCGCCGGTGCGCTGCTGCGGTACCGCCGGGGCGGGGGGCGGGGGTGCGGGGCGCGCGGACAGGGCCTGGTGTTCGTCCAGGACCTGTTCCGGTGTGCCCAGGCGGTCCAGGATCTGCCGGACCGAGGCTTCCGTCTCCGGCTCGAAGCGGGCCCGCCGCCGGTCGATCTCGTCCCGCAGCCCGGCCACCAGCCGCATCCGGTCCCCGCTGGGCAGCTGCCGCCGTTGGGCCAGATCGCCGACCCGGCTCAGATACGCGTAGACCAGCTGGTCGCTCTCGATCCCCACACCCGGCTCCTCCCGTACCGCCCGGGGGAAAGGTAGCGCGTGCGCCCGTGGAGCCGCCCCGGGCACAGCGGATAACGTTGGCCGGATGGCGACCGGACCAGGCGACCAGGAGGCGACCGTGCCCGAGGCAAGCACCACGGGGAGCGCGGCACCGCGCTCCCTCGCCGAGGCGCTGCGCGCCCGTGACGACGCAGCCCTGGGCGCGCTGCTGCACGCCCGGCCCGACCTGCTCAACCCGGTGCCCGGCGACCTCACCCAGCTCGCCACCCGGGCCGGTACCCGGGCCTCGGTGGTCCGTGCGCTGGACCGGCTCGACCGGTTCGCCCTGCAGACCGCCGAAGCCCTGGCCGTGGCCCCCGACCCGTGCGACCGCGCCACCCTGGAAGGGCTGCTGACCGGCACCCCGGGGGCCGGCGAGGCGCCGTTCGACGAGGCGCTGGTGGCGGCCGTACGGGCGGCCCTGCCCGGGGCACTGGCCACCCTGCGGGACCAGGCCGTGGTCTGGGGCGACGACCGTACGCTGCGGCTGGTGCGCACCGCGCGCGAGCTGCTCGCCCCCGCTCCTTCCCGGCCCTCCCCCACGGGCCTGGGC
>NZ_RPRY01000212.1 GCF_003949795.1 Streptomyces sp. WAC06614 | reverse complement strand
TGCTCGACCCTGCTGTGGATGCCGCCGGGCCGGCGGGAGACCACGTCGAGCACGGCCGCGTCCCGCAGGGCGGCGACGACCTCCTCGTCGGCGAGGGTGGGGTCCCAGAGGGTGATGTTGTCGCGGACGGTGCCCTCGAAGAGGAAGACGTCCTGGTCGACGAAGGACACCGAGGCGGCCAGGGTGCCGCGCGGGATGTCCTCCAGCCGCATCCCGTCGATCCGTACGGTGCCCTCCCAGGGCGGGAACAGGCCGGAGATCAGCCGGGAGACGGTGGACTTGCCGCTGCCGGAGCCGCCCACCAGGGCGATCTGCCGGCCCGGGCCCACGCTGAGGGAGAAGTCCTTCAACAGCGGTGCGTCCAGCGGGCCGTAGCCGAACGTGATGCCGCTGAGCTCCACATGGCCCGTCAGACGACGCCCGCCGCCCGGGGGTTCGCGCCGGGAGTGCAGGGGGTCGGCGGGGAAGTCCTCGACGTCCTGGAGACGGGCGACGTCGGCGGCGAAGTCCTGGAGCCTGCCGGCCACGCCGCTCAGCCGGGCGAGGGGTGCGGTGAAGCTGGTCACCAGCGCCTGGAAGGCGACGAGCAGCCCCACCGTGAGGTGTCCCTCCACCGCGCGCAGGCCGCCGATCCACAGGATCAGCGCACTGTTGAGGGCGGCCAGGGTGGGTGCGACGACGGCCAGCCACGCCCCGGGCACGCCGAGCCGCTGCTGCACGTCGAGGGTGACGGCGTGCTGCCCGGCCCAGCGGCGGAAGAAGCCGTCCTCGCCGCCGGTGGCCTTCATGGTCTCGATGAGCTGGAGCCCGCCGTACGAGGTGGCGGCCAGCCGGGCGCGTTCGGCGCGCAGCTTCTGGGTGCCGGTGGACCTCAGGTGGATCACCAGGCGCAGGGCCACCAGGTTGAGCAGGGCGGTCACGGTCGCGACGAGCGTCAGCCGGGGGTCGTAGGCCCACAGCAGGACGGCGTAGAGGAGCACGACGACCGCGTCCACCCCGGCGGCGGCCAGGTCGCGGGCCAGGGTCTCGGCGACGGTGTCGTGGGACTTCAGGCGCTGGACGAGGTCGGCCGGGTCGCGCTGGGCGTGGAAGGAGACGGGCAGACGGAGCAGGTGGCGCAGGAAGCGGGCGCTGCCGAGGGTGGAGGAGATGATCCGGCCGCGCAGCAGGTTGGCCTGCTGGACCCAGGTGAGGACGGCCGTGAGGCCCAGCGCGACCGTCATCGCTGCGAACAGCACGCCGAGCAGCGAGGACTGACCACCGATCAGGAACATGTCGATGTACGTGCGGCCGAGCGCGGGCACGGCGGCGCCGACGCCGACGAGCAGCAGGCTGGCGAGCACGGCGGCGATCAGGGTGCCGGACATGCCGTGCAGCCGGCCGGACAGTCCGGTCAGGGCTCCCGGCCGGCGGCCGGCACGGCGGAAGCCGGGGCCGGGTTCGAAGGCGAGGACGACACCGGTGAAGCTGCTGTCGAACGCGTCCATGGGGACGAACCGGCGGCCCCTGGCAGGGTCGTTGACGTGGACGCCACGGCCCCGGCCGGGGCGCCGGCCCATGCCCTCGTGGACGACGTAGTGGTTGAACTCCCAGAAGAGCACCGCCGGGGGCCGTACGTCGGCCAGTGCGGCCAGGTCCATCTGGAGGCCTTTGGCGGTCAGGCCGTAACGGCGCGCCGCCTTGAGGAGATTGCCGGCGCGGGAGCCGTCGCGGGAGACACCGCAGGCGATGCGGAGCTCCTCCAGCGGGACGTGGCGGCCGTGGTGGGCGAGGACCATGGCGAGTGCGGCGGCGCCGCACTCGACGGCCTCCATCTGGAGCACGGTGGGCGTACGGACCGTGCGGGGGCGGGGTCCGCGGCCCCGCCGGGGGGTCCTGCGGCGGGCGGCGGTCACGGGAGGAGCCAATCGAGGGGCTGCTGGGCGGCGAGGTGGACGGCGGCGGTCACCGGGGTCGCGGGGTCGAGCGGGTACGGCGGGCCGTCGGCGGAGGACCAGTGGTAGCCGGACCGGGTGGTGGCCGAGGGGGACAGGTCGACCAGGACGGCGACGGGGTCGCCCTGCCGGCCGAAGCGGGCGGCGAGCCGGGGGTCGCCGAGGAAGCCGGTGAGCTGGGCCTGGGTCTGCGGGGACCGGCCGACGGCCCGGACCCGGCCGCGCAGGACGCCGTAGCGCTGCGTGGGGACGGCGGGGACGGTGAGGTCGGCCCGGGCGCCGACGGGGACGGTGGCGGCGTCGGCGGCGGGGAGGTAGAGCACGGCCACGAGCGGGTCGTCGTCCGACCGGACCCGTGCGACGGTGGCCACCTCGGCGCCGGGTGTGACGACGGAGCCGGTGCGGGCGGTCAGGGTGGTGATCCGGCCGCCGGCGACCAGCCGGACGAGCTGCTCGCCGCGGTCGGTGGCGACCCGGAGCAGGGGGGCGGCCGGGGGCAGCAGCCGGCCCTCCTCGGCGAGCACGGCGGTGACCTGTCCGGCGACCGGGCTTTGCAGCAGGTAACTTCCCTCGGCGTGGGTCAGGATCCCGGGGGCGGACAGCCGGACGGAGACGGATCCGGTGGCGGCCCAGAACGTCGCGGCGGCCATGACCACGAGGGTGACGGCGAGCGCGAGGCGGCCCTGCGGGCGGGCGAGGCGCACGGGCAGGTCCAGTTCCTCGGGGGACCGCAGCCTGGCGAGCGCCTTGTGGCGGAACTGCACGGACTGTTCCTTCGGGTCCTTCGAGCGCGTGGTCCGGTACGGCGGGGGCGGCCACGGCCCCGGAGCGCGAGCGGGCCTCCGGGGCCGGGACCGGTGACGGGAGCCGGACTCAGAGGCCCGCGACGCCCACCTGCACACCGGCGATGCCGGTGACCTGGCCGGGGAGGGCGGTGGCGGCCTGGACGGTGCCGAGCGAGGTCACGGTGTCCAGCACGGTGGCGACGTCGCCGAGGACGGCGCCGGCGAGGCCGCCGGAGATGCCGATGCCGCCGGACACGGCGTCCAGGTCGGCGTCGGTGATCTCGCGGGTCTCGATCTCGTTACGCATGGGTGCGCACCCTTTCTTACGTTTGTTCGGGTTCCGTGGGGGGTGGCCCGATGGAAGCACGCGAACGAACGGGCCCGCCAATCCGGTTGACGGTGCGTCGAGAGGGCCGGCAGCGACTCGTGCACGGGATCACCCCGGTCTCTTCACGAGGTCGCGTAACGATTTTCCGGCGTCCGGTGCGCCCGGGGAACGGAACCGGACGAAACCGGCGGCTCTCCGGGGGGTGCGCCGGGGTGATGTGAGGAGCGGGGTGAAGGGGGCACCCCGCTTCCTGCACATGTGAACATTTCCGGGAGCAACGGAAGGTGACGGAGGCGCAGCGGTCCGCACTCAGGGGTGACCGGCGTGGTGGCCGGCGTCGTGGCCGGTCCCGTGACCGGCGCCGTTGCCCGCGTCGTCGCCCGCGTCGTGGCCGGCGTCGTGGGAGTCGCCGGACTCCAGGGTGCCGCCGAGTTGGTGATGGAGGCCGGTCAGGGCGGAGTCGGGGGTGGCGGTGACGATCCAGCGGTCACCGACGAGGTAGGTGCCGCCGTACGCCCGGGCCTCGGCCAGCCATTGTCGTTCGCCCTCCGGCGCCGCGAAGGTCACCATGCGGAAGGCTCCGGCCGGGGTCTCGCAGCCGCCCTGGCGCAGTTCCTCGGCGTCCACGGTGACCGAGGCCGTACAGCCGATGGCCGTCTCGATGGCCTGGAGGGGGGCCGGCCGGGCGGTCGGCGCGGCCGAGGTGGGGGCGTGGGCACCGGCGGCGGCCCCGTGCCCGTCGGTGGCGCAGCCCCCGCCCAGGAGGGCGGCGGCCAGGACCACGGCGGCCGGGGCGGCCCGGCGGCCGAGCGGTGGGGAGGTGCGCGGGGTCATCTCGGGCTCCTGACCCTAGGCCGCCGGTGCCTTCTTGCCGGTGTCGGTGACCGCCCACCACAGGCCCTGCTTGCCGTGCCCGGTGACATCGCCGGGCTTCTTGTCCCCGGTGAAGCGGTAGACGGGCCAGCAGTCGATGGTGAGCTGTGTCGTACCGTCCGGCCTCTTCACCGAGCCGATCAGCTTCTGCGGAATTCCCGTCACCTTGGCGGGGTCCACGGCCTCGGCCGGCTTCCAGGAATCCAGGCAGGAGCCGAGGCAGCCGATTTTCATCGGCCAGGCGCTGTCCTTGTCGAACCGGTAGAGGGTGTTTCCGGAACCGTCCACGAGAATATTGCCGAGTTTCGGGTCCCGGGAGACCGCGACCGGGGAGGACTGCGAGGGCTGCGTGGGCTGCTGGGAGCCGCCCTCGGCGCCGCCCTCGTTCGTGCCGGCCTTCTTGTCGGCCGCCTTCCGGCCGTCCGGGGCGAACGCGTGCCAGGTGCCCCCGACGCCCTCGCCGCGGGCCTCACCGGGCTTGGTGTCCTTGGCGTAGCGGTACACGGGCCAGCCCGAGAGGGTCAGCTGCTTGCTGCCGTCCGGGCGGGCCACCTCGCCCAGCAGGCTCGCGTCGACCGCGCCCATCGCGGAGGCGTCCGCCGCGGGGACCGGCGGCCACGCCTTGGCGCAGTCTCCGTCGCAGGTCGAGGCGGGCGGCTGGGCGGTGTCCTTGTCGAAGCGGTAGAGGGTCCAGCCCTTGGCGTCGGTGACCACGGGCCCGAGGCCCGGGACGTCCCGGGCGGTGAGCTTGCCGGCCGGGGCGGTGCGCGCCCCGCCGGAGGGGTCGGCGCCGCTGCCCGCGCCGTCGGCCGACCCGGATCCGTAGCCGGAGCCCGAGCCGTAGCCGTCGGCGCCGTACGGGTCCGCGCCGTTGCCCGGCCCTTCGCTCTTGCTGCCCGCCGGCCGGACGGCGTTGCCCGCGGGCGCCGTGCGGTCGTCGCCGCCGAATCCGCAGCCGGAGGCGAGCAGCAGCGCCGCCACGGCGGCACCGGCGAATATGTTGCGGCGTCCCTTGTGCACGATGACTCCCTGGTATTTCCGTTCGGCGGCGCATTGCGCGCCGTGGCTCTTTCGGCCGTGGCCCTTTCGGCCGTGGTCGTTCGGCCGTGGATCGTTCGGCCGTGGATCGTTCGGCCGTGGATCGTTCGGCCGTGGATCGTTCGGCCGTGGCTCATTGATACGGGGTCCTCGGGAATCCTCGATCCTTTCCGAAGGAATTTGTCAGATCCCGAAGAAGAATGAACTCGGCCCCCGGCGGCCCCGTGTCCGGCCGCCGTTCAGTCCGTGATGCGCAGGGCCAGGGCGGGGCAGCGACGGACCGCGCGCAGTGCCTTGGGGCGCAGCCGGACCGGGACCGGCATCGAAGCCTCGGCCGGGTAGCCGTCCGCGTCGAGCCGGACCACGTCCGGCAGCACGTCCACGCACAGGCCGTGCCCCTGGCACAGGGTCCAGTCCACGACGAGCCGTTCGGGGCCGGTGTCGTCGTCCGCCGGCAGCGGCAGGGCGCCGAGCACCCGGCGGCCGCAGCCACGGCCCCGCGCGTGGTCCTCGAACTCGTCCGGGAACGCCGCGAGCGCGGAGGCGACGAAGGACGCGGTGCCGTCGGGGTGGCTGCAGGCGCCGCGCCGGCGCACCGCTCTCATGCGCTGCGCCACGGTGTCGAAGGCGGCCCGGTCCCCCGCCACCGCGTCCTCCAGGGCCTGGGCGAGGGCGGGCAGCCCGCGGACACAGGGCCCGCACTGGCCGGCGGTCTCGTCCGCCATCCAGCGGGCCACCCGGGCGACCTCGCCGGCCGGGCAGGTGTCCGGCGGCAGCGGCAGCACCGCCCCGGCGCCGAGGACGGCGTCGTAGGCGGCCAGCGAGCGGCGCGAGAGCGTGGCCTGGCGGGCCGTGCCCGGGCCGAGCCAGCGGCCGTGGTAGCCGCCGACGAGGACGCCCTGGCCGATGTCGGTGCCGCAGAGCTGGAGGACGTACGGCAGCGGGATGCCGGCGGGGGTCTCGACGACGGTGGCCCCGGAGACGGTGAGCAGGACGGTGCCGGGTTCGTCGGGCAGGCCGGCCGTGCGGTACTCCAGTGCGCCGAGCCGGGCGGCGACGGCGAGCTGGGCGAAGGTCTCGGTGTTGGAGAACAGCGTGGGGACCCCGTTCAGGCCCCGGTCGCTGGTGCGGACCTTCTGCCCGGAGGGCAGGGTGGGCCCGCCGCCCAGGCCGTTGACCATGGCGGTGCCCTCGCCGGTGACGAAGCGCTCCGGCAGGCGCGTCACCCGCACCCGGTCGCCGGTCGCGGCGCGTTCGGCGGCCGCGGCGGCCACCGACTGCTCCACATCGGCCCGGGTGACCCCGATGACCACCTCCTCGGCGCCCAGGGCGTCGGCAGCGAGCAGGGCGCCGTCGAGGACCAGGTGCGGGGCGTGCAGCAGCAGGGCGGTGTCCTTGAGGCAACTGGGTTCCCCTTCACTGCCGTTGACCACCACGGCGGTGCGCCCGTCACGGGCGGCCGCCGAGCGCAGCACCGCCTGGAGCTTGCGGGCGAAGGGGAATCCGGCACCGCCCCGGCCGCGCAGGTCGATGTTCTCGGCGAGGTCGACCAGTTCGTCCGGGCGGTGCCGGGGCAGGGCGCCGTGCACGGTCAGATGGGAGACCCGGTCGAGCCGGGCGGCGGTGTCGAGCCCCGCCAGCAGCCGGGGCGGTCCCACGGAACCGAGGACGGGCAGGGGCTCGTACGTCATGACCACCGTCCCGGCTCGGCCACCAGGCGGGGACCGCGCGCCGCTGCCGCTGCCGCCGGGGGGACGGCCGGCCGGGGCGGCTGCCCCGGAGGCCGGACCGGGCGGGGCGGGTACGCCGGCGGCGCGGGGAAGGGCCGCGGCGGGCCCGGAACGGGCCGCGGCGGGGGTGCCGGAACGGGCCGCGGCCCGGTGTCCGGCGTACGCGGTACGGAGGTCCGCCGGCGGGCGGGGCGGGCGGTGAGCGGCACCCGGGACCGCGGCGGACCGGGCGGCGCGGGCGGCGCGCCGCCGGGCGGGGCGGCGGCGCCGGCCCGGGCCGCCCCGCGCAGCCGCTCGCGGGCCCGGTGGGCGAGGACGGCGGCCACCCCCGCGAGGCACAGGGCGTAGGCGACGGTCACCCAGGCGTCGGCGGCCCGGCCGGCCTTCAGCCCGTGCACCAGCGACGCGCCCCAGGCGGGGTAGGCGCCCATGTGCAGGGCCCGCCACAGCAGGGAGCGGCGGCGGGTGGCGAAGGCGCTGCGGACCGCGCCGGAGACGGCCACGCTGACGAAGAGGTAGCCGGCGAGGGTGCCGAGGCCGATCAGGACGGGCCGGTCGGCGTCGCTGAAGGGCAGGACGACGGAGGCCGGGCCGGTCCGGCCCTCGGCCACCTTCACCCAGATGTGCAGGGCGAGGAAGCCGAGACCGGCGACGGCGAGGCCGCGGTGCACGCCCTGGGCGAGGAGCCGGTGCCCGGAGTCGAGCACCACGCGGTCGGTGGCCACCAGCCCCCACAGGACGGTGGCGGTGAGCGAGACGAGCGAGAGGACGCCCGCGCCGAAGTCGAGGAAGTCCCACAGGTGCGTGAACGCACCGGCGCGGGCCGCCACGAGGAGGGTCAGCAACAGCGCGGCGCCACCCGCGAGGAGCGTGCCGGACCGGGAACGTCCGGCGGCGGGCAGGAGGGGCGGCCGCCGGGCGGCGCGGCGGCCGCCGGCGGCGGCGCGGGCCGCTCCGGCGTGGCGCCTGCGGCGGCGGGACCGATGGGGGCGGGGCGGGTGCGTCTGGGACAGGGGCATCGAGTTCTCCCGTGCGCCCGGATGGCGCCGAGGCTCCACCTCTCGCTCGGCACCCCGGGGTTGTAGTCGAGACTGCGCGGCCGCGCTGTGAGATCCCACGCGCCAGGGCCGGAGTGCCTGAAGCATCGTTGAGCTCCGCAACGTCTCCACAGGTTTTATCGAAATGTGACAAGTTCTCGCACCCGCGTCGCCATCACATCGTGTAACCACGGAGGATTCGGTTCCAGTGGTGCGGCCGTGACGGGTGTACACACCCGTCCGCCGCCCTCCCCGTCCCCCGGGGCAAAAACGCGGCAAAACCGCGGGACCGCCGCCGGGGGAAGCCCTCCCAGAGGGAGTGCGAGGTCTCAACTCCCTTGACCGGCCAGTGGATCCGGTCGAGGAGAAGGCCTCGGCGGGCCTGTCACCTCCCCCAGCCGGCAGGCCCTACCCCGGCATGAACGAGGTAACGATGTGCGAACTTCTGAACCGCATCTGGTCCCGCCCCCGCGGCGAGTGGACCCGCGTCCTGCGCAAAGAACTGCCTGCGCTGGCCGCCAAGTTGGTGGAGGAGCTGCTCCATGGAACGCACGGTGCCACGGCGCTCGGCGAAGACATCGATGCCATCGATGACGAACTGCTCATACGGGCGGTCGAGGAGGCCCTCCTCGTGGCCCTCGGCTACTGCACCTCCGAACAGCACGGCGACGGGGCCGCGCCGGACGCGCCCGTCGACCACGACTCCGGTCACCCGGCCACCCGGCCGGCCGGCCACCAGGACCCGCCCCCGCCGCCCGACGGGCACGCACCCGTCCCCGTACGCGTGCCGCTGCGTGAGCGCGAGCCCGTCCACGAACGCGTGCCGGGCCACGAGCGGGAGCCCGTCCACGAGCGGGAGCCCGTCCACGAGCGGGAGCCCGTCCACGAGCGCGAGGCCATGGACGGACGGGGGCCGGCGGACGAGCGGGCCCGGGTCCGGGGGCACGACCAGCCCCGGTACCCCGGCCACGACGGGGCCCTCGTCCCGTCGGAGCGGGCGCGCCACGAGCTCTTCGTCGCCCTGACCGGCGAATCCGCGACACCCCCCGACCCCGACCTGGCCGAGCTCGCCGCGGCGGCCGGCTGGCCGCGGTCCGGCGCCGTCCGGGCCGTCGCCCTGGCCTCGCCGGGTGAGACCCAGCAGCTGGCCGGCCTGTTCGACGACGCCCTGGCCGGCCAGGCCGGCGGCCAGCCCTGCCTGTTGGTGCCCGGCCCCGACGGGGACAGCCGGGCCCCCCTCGAACTCGCCCTGCGCGGCCGCTTCGCCGCCGTCGGCCACCCCGTCCCCCTGCGGGACACCGCCTCCTCGCTGCGCTGGGCCGCGCGTCTGCTCGCGCTGTCGCCGGGCCGTGGCGGGCCGGACGCCCGCGCCGTGTTCGTCGAGGACCACCTCTCGACCCTGATGCTGCTCCAGGACGAGCCCCTCGCCCACGCCCTGGCCGCCCGCTGGCTGCGTCCCCTCGCCGATCTGACCCCGCGGCAGAGCGAGCGGCTGGAGGTCACCCTGCTCGCCTGGCTGGAGGGCGGCGGCGCCCCGGAGGCCGCGAAGGCGCTGAGCGTGCACCCGCAGACGGTGCGCTACCGGATGCGGCAGCTGGAGAAGCTCTTCGGGCCCGACCTGCGGGACCCGCGCACCCGGTTCGAACTGGAGATGGCGCTGCGCAGCCGCCGGCTGATGGCCCAGGTCCGCCGCCAGCACTCACGGGTCGGGCGCCGGGTGCGCCCGGTCACCACGGAGTTCCGGCCGCTGGCCCTGGGCGCCCGGATGGCCCGGGTGAACGGGCTCTAGCCCCGGCCCTCCCCCGCCCGGCCGGCCGGACGGACGACGGTGGCCCTCCCCCCGCGGATCCCACGGATCGGCGGGGGGAGGGCCACCGTCTCGTCGTGACCGCGGTCACCGGCCGCGCGGAGCGGCGAGCACGGGCCGGGGCCCGGCGGGTGGCGCGCCGAGCGCGGCGTTGAGGTCGAGCAGCTCGGCGTAGGCCCGGCCGCACGGCCGGCAGAGCGCCAGATGCCGTACGAGTCCGGCCGGGCGCCCGCCACCGCGCCGGACGGCGGCACCGAGCAGGGAGACGTAGTAGCGGCAACGGGCCGCGTCGGCGGCGCCGGCCGCGGCCGTGGTGGTGGCGTGGGCGCGCAGATAGGCCTCGCGCAGGCCCTCGCGGGCGCGGAAGGCCAGGGAGGTGACCGCGCTGGGGCTGATGCCCAGGAGCAGGGACACCTGGTGCGGCGAGCCGCCCTCGATCAGGGTGTGCCACAGGACGGCCTGCCAGCGCTCGGGCAGCGCGTGGAAGGAACGGGCGACCAGCCGGCGGTCCTCGTCGGCCAGCCACAGGCCCTGCGGGTCGCCGCCGGCGGGCGCGGGCCGGCCCTCGAAGTCGGGGATGAGCAGGTGCCGGCGGTCCCCGGCGCGCCACTCGACGGCGGTGTGTCGGACCACGGCCAGCAGGTAGGCCCGCCAGGTGCCACGGGGTCCGGCCCCGGCGCGTACGGCCTGGAAGGTGCGCAGGAAGGCCTCGGAGACGAGGTCCTCGGCGTCGTGCGGGGTGCGGCAGCAGGTGCGCGCGTAGGCGAGGGCCGCGCCCCGGTGCCGACGGTAGAGCACGTCGCAGACGGCCGGGTTCGCGGCGCCCGCCGCGTAGGCCTCGCGCAGGAGGCGGGTGAGTTCGTCGTCGCCGGCCGCGGCCGGCTCCGTTCTGTCCCGGACACCGGTCATGACACTCCTCGGGGACGCGGGTGCCGGCCCGAACTCGGCTTCGGGCCGGCACCCTTCCCGGCGCGGACGCGGGCGGAACGGGGAGGAGGAGGCGCGCGTCCGCGCCGGGGGCTCGACGGTTCGGCGGATCAGCCGGTCGGCGGATCAGCCGATCGATGGATCAACCGGTCGGTGGATCAGCCGGTCGGTGGATCAGCGGCAGTTGCGGCCGCTGTTGATGCAGCGCACCGCCTCGGCCATCAGGCGGTCGTTCATCACGTTGATGAAGTCGCCGTGGTCGGTCACGGGCTTGTGGAGCTGCTCGGGGAAGCTGTCCACGGCGAAGCGGGCGCCCTGCGGGATGCCGTAGACGATGCGCTGGACGAGCTGGGGCAGGGCCTTGAAGCCGTTCTTGCAGCGGCCGTCCTTGTCGGCGAAGGCCACGTGGGTGCGGTGGTTGGCGCTGTCGGTGTTGCGGCCGTCCCAGCAGCTCTGGAAGGTGAAGGTGCGCACGACGTCGCTGCCCTTGGGGCAGATCGGGTACTTGTCCTTGAGCTGGCGGTCCTCGAACCCGGTGCAGCTCCAAGAGGCGTTGGCGTTGGCGGTGCCGTTGGTGAAGGCCTTGGCGTCCCCGGTGATGATGCGCAGGAAGCGGGGCATGGCGGTGACCGGGCCGGCCGGGCTGCCCTTGAAGTCGATGGTCACCTGCTTGGGGCGCAGGATCGTGCCGATGTTGCCGTCCTTGCCGCCGCCGGGTGCACCGGCGTCCCGTTCCTGGCGGCCGTCGCGCAGCCGCAGCACGGGCCAGTAGTACGTGGACTGGTCGCCGTTGGTGCAGGTGGTGCCGGCCGCGGCGAGGCTGTTGTTGCTGGAGAAGGCGTCGGTGGAGACGTTGCCGACGTAGTCGTGCATGTGGTGGGCGCCGTTGCCGACGCCGGGGGCGACGATGACGTTGTCGGGGTTGAAGTGGCCGTTCTCGTTGCGGCCGCAGGAGACGGAGAAGGAGCCGGTGGAGGCGTTCCGGCCGGGGGCGGGGCGGCGTGCGTCGGGCTTGACGGTGGTGATGGCGACGAAGTCGCTGCGGGCGGGGCCGCCGGAGCGGGCCGGGGCGCCGCCGGACCGGGCGGCGAGGTTCTGAGCCTGCCCGTCCCCGGGGGCCGCCGCGCCGTCGGTCCCGTCGGCGACGGCCAGTTCCTCGGGCGGGGTCTGCTTCATCCGGCAGGTGCTCAGGCCCTGGAGGCCGTCGGGGCGGCGGGTGACCCGGCCGATGGCGTCGGCCAGTTGCTCGATGGTCTCGCCCCGTTGGCGGCCGAGGTCGTCGAGGAGGCCCTTCTGCTGCCGGGGGGCGGCGGCGGCGCCGGAGGCCAGCTTGCCGTAGGCGTCGGCCACCTGGCCGTCGAGCCGGGCGAGGTTCTCGTCGACCTGGGCCCGCGCCTGGTCGGGCACGTCGCGGAGCCGGTCGCCGACGTCGGGGCAGTCGATGGTGGCGGTCACCACGGCGGTACGGCCGCCGCGCTGGGCGCTGCCGGCGGACGCCTGGTTGGCGACCACGGCCACTCCCCCGGCGCCCAGGGTGAGGGTGGCGACGAGGGCGAGGGCCTTGCGGGACAGCCTGGGGCGTTTGTGGCCCTGTCGGCTCATGCGATCACTTCACTTCGTCGGGCGGACGTCGGGGGGACGTCGGACGGGTACGGACGGGCGG
>NZ_RPRY01000021.1 GCF_003949795.1 Streptomyces sp. WAC06614 | reverse complement strand
ACCCCCGGCCCCGCTGCCCGCACCGGCCCCTTCGGCGCGGACGGGGCGGGCCGGGCCGCCCGCGCCGAAGGGGCCGGTGCGGGCAGCGGGGCCGGGGGTTCCGGGGACGGGGCCGTCGAGGCCTGGCGGGCGGCGTTCCTGCGGATGCCGTACTTGCGGGACGGCCTCGCCCGGATGGGGGTCGTCGCGGAGACCTTCGAGACGGCGGCCACCTGGGACCGGGTCCCGGGGCTGATCGAGGCGGTCCGCAGCGAGGTCGGCGCGGCCGCGCTCAAGGCCACCGGGCACCCCGCGATCGTCAACTGCCGCCTCACGCACGTCTATCCCGACGGAGCGGCGCCCTACTTCACCGTCCTCGCCGCCGGTCGGCCCGGCGACGAGGTCGCGGTGTGGGACGACCTCAAGGCCGTGGCGAACGAGGTCCTGCACCGGCACGGTGCCACGATCACCCACCACCACGCCGTGGGCCGCGACCACCGCCCCGCCTACGACCGCCAGCGCCCCGACCCCTTCGCGCTCGCGCTGCGCGCGGCCAAGGAGGCGCTGGACCCGCACGGGATCCTCAACCCGGGCGTCCTCGTCGGCTGATCCGGCCGGTCAGGCCGGCCCGGCCGGTCACAGCCGGACCAAGGCCTCCGGGGTGAGGGCGGCCAGGGTCGGGTAGCCGTCCACGGCCATGATCAGGTCGGCCTCGGCGAGCAGCGTGCGCAGGACGTGGGTGATGCCGTCGGTGCCGGCCAGGGCGAGCCCGTACGCGTAGGGCCGGCCGACACCCACCGCCGTCGCGCCGAGGGCGAGCGCCTTGACCACGTCGGCCCCGCTGCGCACCCCCGAGTCGAACAGGACGGGCAGGCCGTCGGCGGCCTCCACCACGCCCGGGAGGGCGTCCAGTGCGGGCAGGCCGCCGTCGGCCTGCCGGCCGCCGTGGTTGGAGCAGTAGACGCCGTCGACGCCGCCGTCGCGGGCCCGGCGTACGTCCTCGGGGTGGCAGAGGCCCTTGAGCAGGATCGGCAGGCTGGTCAGCGAGCGCAGCCACGGCAGGTCGTCCCAGGTCAGCGGGTTGCCGAAGAGGCCCACCCACTCCAGGACGGCGCTGCCCGGATCCTCCTCGGGACTCGTGCGCAGCCGCGCGCGGAAGACCGGGTCGGTGAAGTAGTTGGCCAGGCAGTGGCCCCGTAGCTGGGGGAAATTGCCGGTGGCCAGATCGCGGGGGCGCCAGCCGGTGATCCAGGTGTCGAGGGTGACGACGATGCCCCGGAACCCGGCCGCCTCGGCGCGGGCGACGAGGCTGGCGGCGAGGTCGCGGTCGGTGGGGGTGTAGAGCTGGAAGAACCCCGGGGTGCCGCCGAACTCGGCCGCCACCTCCTCCAGCGGGTCGACGCTCAGCGTGGAGGCGATCATCGGCACGCCGGTACGGGCGGCGGCGCGGGCGGTGGCCAGGTCACCGTGGCCGTCCTGTGCGCAGAGTCCTATGACGCCGACGGGCGCCATGAACAGCGGCGAGGGGAGGGTGAGCCCGAACAGGTCCACCGTGAGGTCGCGCCGTGCGGCGCCGGCCATCATCCGCGGGTAGAGGCCCCACCGCTCGAAGGCGCGGACGTTGGCCCGCTGGGTGTGCTCGGCGCCCGCGCCTCCGGCCACGTACGACCACACCGACGGCGGGAGGGCGGCCTCGGCCCTCGCCTCCAGCTCCGTGAAGGCCATCGGCAGGGTGGGTGGCACCCCGCGCAGGCCGTCGAGGTAGATCTCGTTCTGGTAGTCGCCGAAGTGCTGGTTCACGGGTACGCGCCCTTCTCGTGGGTCCCCGGCAGGGGGTTGCGTGCGTGCGCTGCCGGCTCGGAGCGTAGCCGCGCGCGCCGCGCGCGCGTCAAAGCGCCCTTGCGGCCGGGGCGTGTGCGTCGACCGCCACGCATCCGCCCTGGGAGAGTGGCCGTATGACGACGGATCACCGGACGAGCCGCGCCGAGGCCTGTGAAGCGGCGGCCCGGCGCGGCGCCCAATGGCTGACGGCGCGCATCGGCGCCGACGGCTCCTACGGCGAGGACGACCTCGCCTGCTACTACAAGTCCCCCGCGGCCCTGGCCGCCGCGGGCTTCCCCCGGCAGGCGCGGCGCGTGCTGGACTTCACCGAGGGCCGCTTCGCCACCCCGGACGCCGACTTCGTCACCGGCAGCGGCCTCAAGAGCGCCAACCCGGTCTTCCAGGAGTTCTGGTGCTACCCCAACGGCTGGCTGGCCCTGGGCGCGCATCAGCTCGGCCGGTACGGCACCGCCCGGCGCGCCTACGCCCATCTGCTGGGCTATGCCGTCGACGGTTCGGGCGGCTTCGCCCCGCGCCGGGCGGCGCCGGCGGACGCGATCACCACCGCCCACATCGGGCAGGTGGCCCTCACCCTCGGCGACCTGCCCACCGCCCGGGGCGCGGGCGCGTGGCTCGCCTCGCTCCTGCGCGCCCAGCCCGCTCCGCGGTCGCGGTTCCTGCTGCGCGCCGACGCGGGCGGGCCGCTGGCGGACGACGACTCACCGCTGCACGTGCTGACCACCGGCGCGCCGGGGCAGCCGTACTTCATGATCGGGTACCCGATCGCGTTCCTGACCCGGCTGGCCGAGACCACCGGGGACGACGACGTGCTCGCCGCCGCCGTCGGCTACGCCGACTACGCCCTCTCCTGCGGCGAGAACCTGCGCACGACCCTGTTCAGCCACAAGGTCGCCTGGGGCGCGGCCGTCCTGGCGCGCCGTACCGGGGACCCCCGCCACGCGGACCTCGCGGCCGGCACCACCGACCACCTCCTGGCCGCCCAGGCCCCGGACGGCTGCTGGTCGCCGGACGGGCCCGCGCACACCACGTACGACGACACGGCCGAACTCACCCACTGGCTGGTGCGGATCGCGACGGAGCTGCCCGACTGACCCGCCCGCCGGCGCGGTCGTCCCCGCCGGCGCGCCCCCCTCAGGCCAGGCCGCCGAAGATCCCTGCCAGGAGCACGCCCGAGGCGAGGAACACGAGCGTCAGCGTGGCCATGGCGGCCTTCTGCTCCGCCGTCACGTCGGACGGCGGCATCTCCATCGCCGCGTCCCCCGCCGTCGGCGCGGGTGCCGGGAGCGGCTCACCGCCCTCGCCCAGGGCGCGTACGGTGCCCATCCCGTGCTTGAGGTGGTGGGCGACCAGCCAGACGTTCACGGGGTAGGCGAAGGCCAGCCCGGCCAGGACCGCCAGCGAGAACGTCGCCCAGAAGCGGACGTCGGCGACGTCACGGGCGCCCGGCACATGGCTGCGGACGATCACGTTCACCGCCACCATGGCGCCCATCACGCAGTTCATGGACAGCCACTCCGCGAACACCGTCGACCGCACGGCCGCGGCGTAATTGCCGCCGAGCATGTCCCGCATGAACAGCGCCTGGAAGACCAGCAGCCCGAAGCCGAACCCCACCCCGTACTCCAGCAGGGCGTCGGCCCACGGCGGGAGGCCCAGCAGCGACGCGGCGACGGCCGCCACCATGATGCCGGTGGCGTCACCGGCCACACAGTGGATCGTCGAGCCGAGCGCCTGCTTCCACAGCGGCGCGACGAAACGTTCGTGGGTGCCCGGCCGGGGCTCCTTGCAGGAGAGCACGTACAGGGACGCGCCGATCGGGCCGATGTAGAGGGTGACCAGGACCCAGCCCCACTTCATCACCGTGAGTTCGGGGTTCCTGGTGAACGCGTCGACGGCCACGTAGACCGTGGACAGGCCGGCCAGGAAGAACCAGACGTACATGAGCACGTCCGCCGCGCTGCCGCTCATCCCGCCATCATGCGTGCCGATGCCCCGGCCGCAGGGCCGACACACCGTCGCCCGGTCACCTTCCGCAGGCGGCCGGTCACCGGTCGGTGGCCGCCGGGTGGGCGGCGGGGGTCCGGCGTACGCTGGGCGGACCGCCACGCAACGGGAGGTGGCGCGTGACCGATCCGTTCGGCTTCCTCCGGATCCCCCGCGAGGCCGTCCCCGCCCGTCCCGTCGAGGAGAGGCTCGGCGACTGGCGCGAGATCCACGCGGGGCGCATGCTGCTGCCGCTCGTCTCGCGGCAGGCGGGCCGCTGCATGGACTGCGGGATCCCCTTCTGCCACAACGGCTGCCCGCTGGGCAATCTCATCCCGGAGTGGAACGCGTACGCCGCCCGGGGCGACTGGCCGGCCGCGTACGAGCGCCTGCACGCGACCAACAACTTCCCGGAGGTCACCGGACGGCTGTGCCCGGCCCCCTGCGAGGACGCCTGCGTCCTGGCGATCAACGCGGATCCGGTGACCATCAAGAACGTCGAACAGGCGATCGCCGACGAGGGTCTGCGCCTCGGCTACCTGGTGCCCCGGCCGCCGCAGCGGCGCGCGGACACCTCCGTGGCGGTCATAGGGTCGGGACCGGCCGGACTGGCCGCGGCGCAGCAGCTGACGCGGGCCGGCCACCGGGTGACGGTCTACGAGCGGGCCGACCGGCTCGGCGGGCTGCTGCGCTACGGCATCCCCGGCTTCAAGATGGAGAAGGGGCTGCTGACCCACCGGATCGCGCAGATGGCCGCCGAGGGAACGGAGTTCGTCACCGGGGCGGACGTCGGCCACGGCGACGAGGGCGAGGGCGGGAGCACCGGCGCGGGTGGCGGCCGGGTCGATGCCGCCGCGCTGCGGGCCCGGTACGACGCGGTCGTGGTCGCGGTCGGTGCCGGCGAGCACCGGGAGCTGCCGGTCCCCGGCCGGACCCTGGACGGCATCCACCCGGCCATGGACTACCTGACCTGGGCCAACCGGGTCCAGGAGGGCGACTGCGCCGAGTCGCCCCTGTCGGCCCGGGGCCGGCGGGTCGTCGTCGTGGGCGGCGGTGACACCGGTTCCGACTGCCTCGGGACGGCGCTGCGGCAGGGCGCGCTGTCCGTGGTGCAGCTCGACATCAACCCGGAGCCCGGCCCGGAGCGCCCGGCCGAGGATCCCTGGCCGGTGTACCCGAAGGTGTACCGGATCTCGCACGCGCACGAGGAGGCCCGCGGTCGTGCCGGCCGGGACCCCCGGCTGTTCTCCGCCGCCACGCTGCGCTTCGACGGGGACCCGGCCGGCCGGGTACGGGCGCTGCGCCTGACCGCGGTCGAACCGGTGGGCCGTACGCCCGTGGCGGGCACCGCGCAGGTGGTGCCGGCCGACCTGGTCCTGCTGGCCCTCGGCTTCTCGGGCCCGGAGCGGGCCGGCGGCCTGCGGGAGCGGCTGGGGCTCGACCTCGACGAGCGCGGGAACTTCGCCCGGGACGCGGGTTTCGCGGCGGCCGGCGGGCGGGCGCCGGGGGTGTTCGTGGCCGGTGACGCGGGCCGTGGCCAGTCGCTGGTGGTGTGGGCCATCGCCGAGGGCCGCGCGGCCGCCGCGGCCGTGGACCGCCATCTGACCGGCTCCACGTGCCTGCCGGCCCCGGTCGGCGCCCACGACCGGCCCATGTCGGCCCTCGGCAGGATGCGCTACCTCGACTGAGGGCGGCGGCGCAGCGTGAGGAGGCGGGCCGCGGCGAGTTCCTCGTCGGCCGTCCGGTGGGCCGCTTCCACGTACCCGTAGGCGTCGTCGCCGATCGGGATCCTCAACGGGGTGGGGGCGTCGGTGGCGACGATGTCGAGGACCCGGGCCGCGAAGTCCTCGGGGCGGCCGGTCTCCGGGTTCTCCGCGAGGCCGCGGGTGCCGTCCAGGACGTCGCGGGTGGTCGCGTCGTAGGCGGTGGTCCGGTGGCGCGCCTCTGCCAGGGAGGTGCCGTAGCGCGTGGCGAACATGCCCGGTTCGACCACGGTCACACGGATGCCGTGCGCAGCGGCCTCGGCGGCCAGGGATTCGCTCATGCCTTCCAGGGCGTGCTTCCCGGCGACGTAGGCGGCCAGGCCTGGGAACGCCGTCCGGCCCGCCACCGAGGAGACGTTCAGGACGTGGCCGTGGCCCTGGGCCCGCATCAGCGGCAGGACCAGGCGGGTGAGCCGCCAGGGGCCGACGAGCAGGATCTCCAGCTGGTCGCGCAACTCCGTGTCCGAGACCTCCTCGACCGCGCCGAAGAGTCCGACGCCTGCGTTGTTGACCAGGACGTCGATGCCGCCGAGGGTGTCGGCCGCGGTACGGACGGCCGCCTCGCAGGAGGCCTCGTCACGCAGTTCCAGGGGGACCGGGACGATACGGCCGGGCCAGGCCCCGGCCAGCTCGGCCAGGTCCTCGGTCCTGCGGGCGGTGACCACCAGGCGGTCCCCGGCCGCGGCCGCGGCGGTGGCCAGGGCGCGGCCCAGGCCGGAGGAGCATCCTGTGACCAGCCAGCGTCTGCCCATCGTCGCTCCCGTGGTGTCCTCGTGACCGCCCGTGCGGCCGCGGTGCTGACCTGGTTCATGGTCGGGGCGGGGTCGCCCCGGGGTCAGGGTCCTTGCGGGTGCGTGCGCGGGCGCGCGGGGGCACGACCGGGCGCGTGGGGCTGCGACTGCTGGGATGTGCCGGGAGGTGGAAGCCCTCGAAGAGGTCGTCCAGGCCCCGGACGGCCAGGCACGTGGGGGTGGCGCGGACGGTGAGGTCGCGGGCGGCGACCGCGAGCGGGTGGCGCAGGGCCCCGAGGCGGCCGACGCGGCGGGCACGGAGGCGGACGGCGTCGGTGCGGTCGCGGCGGGCGGCGGTGTACGCGGCGAGGGCGGCCGGGACGGCGTCCGGGCCGGCCGGGCCGTCCCCCGCGGGCAGCAGGTGGGCGAGGACGGCCGCGTCCTCGATGGCCTGGCAGCCGCCCTGGCCGAGGTTGGGGGCCATGGCGTGGGCGGCGTCGCCGAGCCAGGCGATCCGGCCGTGGTGCAGGGCGGGCAGGGGGGCGGCGAGGTCGTAGAGGTCGTTCTGGAGGACGTCGCCGGGGGCGAGGCGGTCGACGCGGTCCAGCAGGGCGGGGATCGGGTCGTGCCAGGTGCCGAAGCGGCGCCGCAGGGCGGTGCGGGGGTCGGCGGCCCGGGTGCCGGGCGGTACGGTCGCGGTGGCGTAGAGGTAGTACCGGCCGTCGGAGAGCGGGGTCACCCCGAACCGCCCGCCGCTGCCCCAGGTCTCGCTCATGGCCGGGACCCGCAGGTCCGGTGCGTCCACCAGGGCGCGCCAGGCGGTCTCGCCGAGGTGGTGCAGACCGGGGTGGGCCGGGAAGAACGCCCGCCGCAGGGGGCTGCGGATGCCGTCGGCGGCGACGACCAGATCGGCGGGGCCCACGGGCTCCCCCTGATCCGTCCGGTCCGCCCGGTCCGCGGGTGCCGAGGGGTCGTCCCGGCCGGTCGTCGTACGGACGGTGGGACGGCCCGTCGCGTCGTCCACCGCCGTCACGGTGGTGCCGTGGCGCACGGTGCCCGGCGGCAGGGCCGCGGCCAGGGCCGCGGTGAAGGCGGGCCGCGGTACGGCGATCGGGGGCACGCCGTAGCGGGCCGCCATGTCCGCCGTGGCCATGCGCGTGAGCCACCGGCCGTCGCTGCGGCGCACGCCCATCGTGGCGGGCACGGCCCGGCCGACGGCGTAGGCGGCGTCGGTCCCGATGGCGTCGAGGGCGCGCAGGGCGTTGGGGGCCAGGCCGATGCCGGCGCCGGTGGTGGGGGGTTCGGGGGCGCGTTCGCAGACGGTGACGCGCCAGCCGCGGCGGTGCAGCGCGACTGCGGCCGTGAGCCCTCCGATCCCGGCACCCACCACCACCGCGTGACGTTCCGTCATCGCACCGCCCCTCCGCCCGGACCGCGCGGCCGCCCCCTGCGGCGGCCGCCGCGGCGTCACTCTACCGAGGTGCCCGGCTCAGCAGCCGTAGGTGATGTTGATCTCCACGACGCCGGCGCCGAGACCGAAGGTCTGCCCCGGGCGGAGCTTGTCGACGAAGCCGCTCGCGTACTTCAGGTACACGCAGTCCTCGTGGCGCGCGTTGGTCACCCAGCGGGCCGTGCGGGTCTTGGCGCTCGTGGTCTGCCAGCCGGTGTCCTTGTACATGGTGAGGATGTTCTCGTTGCCGTCGAGGAAGCAGACGTACGGCCAGGGGCAGGTCTGCGCGGCCGCGGCCGGCGTGGTGGTGACGGCCGTCAGACCGGTGGCGGCGAGGACGCCTGCCAGGGCGACGGAAGCGAACGTGAGGTTTCGGGGCATGGCAAAGCCGCCTGTTCTGCGGGGAGTCGGGGGAGCCCTTTCGCCGTGCGCGCGAGGAGGGCGTGAAGATCATATGCGAATCGGCCGTCCGGCTCGATCCGTTCGGTGCCTCCCCTGTCAGACCCTCGGGTCGGCCTTCCAGTCCTGGGCCAGGAGTCCGAGCAGCACCTCGTCGAGGAACTCGCCCAGCACCCAGGCAGAGGAACGCAGCACGCCCTCGCGGACGAAGCCGTTGCGCTCGGCGGAGCGCAGCATTGCGGTGTTGTCCGCCAGGGTCTCGATCTGCAGGCGGTGCAGGCCGCGTACGACGAAGCCGTAGTGGCACAGCACCGCCACCACGTCGGTGCCGTAGCCCTTGCCGCGGGCGGACGGCAGCAGGCCCAGGCCGATGTGCGCGCACCGGTTGTGGGTGTCGATGCCCCACAGCGTCGCGGTGCCGATCAGGGTGCCGCCCTCCAGCTCCACCACGGAGAACGGGACGCTGCGCTGCTCCTTGTCGTCCACGACGAGCCGCGGGTCCTTCGAGCCGGGCGTGACCGGCCGCCACGGGCCGCTCTCGGACCGCGAACCGTTGACCACGTCGTCGTAGAGCTCGGTGCGCAGGACCGGGATGTCGTCCTCGTGCCGGGCCCGGAGCCCGACCGTGGTTCCTCTCAGCATGCGAGCTTCCTATCCGGCCGGCCCGGGCCGCGGCAATCGAATATCCGGTGGGGCGGGCGGCGCCCCGTGCCGGGGCCCTGACCTCGGCGGGGGTCCCGTCCGCCCCCTCGGCCTCCTGTCCCCCACGTGTCGCGGGTTTCGGCCTACTAGGCTCGACCCGGCGCCCCGATGACCAAGGAGGACCCCATGAGCCGCGCCGGCGAAGGCCTGGAGCAACTGGACGCGGTCAGCGTCCTGAACGCGAAGACCACGCTCGTCCAGCTCCTCGGCCGGGCGGGCCTGCACTCCGACGACGCGGAGGAGCTGATCGGGCTCGTCGAGGCCGGCGCGCTGGCCGGCGCGCACGCGGGGATCGCGGGCACCGCCGGGAGCGCGCCGGACGGGAAGGGCGAGCTGTACACGGCCGGCTGGCTCGACGGGGCGGGGGCCGTCACCGAGGCGCTCGGCGTTCTCGCCGGGCGGGCGCTGCGCGAGGTCCTGGGCGAGGACCGGGCGGCCGGGGAGCCGGAGGCGCGGCGGCCCGTCGGGCGGATGGACCTGGAGCGGGCGAAGGTGGCCGTGCTGCGGTCGTACCTGTCGTTCACCGAGGTCTCCGACCTCGACCCGGAGGTCTCCGAACAGGTGCTCACCGCGGTCCTCGGCACGATGGGCGCCAGGGAGCGGGCCGGGTACGCGGGACGTCTGGACGCGTTCGCCACCGAGCACCGCGCCCGCCTGGAACGGCTGTACGCGGAGTACGGGCCGGGCAGCGCCACCGCGATCCACGGCCGCTACTCCCTGCTGCACTCCCCCACCAGCGTCGCGGTGCTGGAGCGCCTCGACGCGGTGGGGGCGCAGCTGCGGGAGGAATGGGACGCCGCCGAGCTGCCGCCCGCCTGGCTGGAGGGGCTGGCGACGGCCTGGGCGGCGTCGGGCTGATCCGGCTCCCGCTACGGGGCCGGCTGCTGCTGGGTGACGCAGTGGATGCCGCCCCCGCCGGTGCCCAGCCGGTCGATGTCGAGCCGTTCGACCACTCGGCCGGGGAAGAGGCGGGTGAGGGTGGCGACGGCCGCGCCGTCGGCACGGGTGTCGCCGAAGTGGGCCGAGATCACGGCGCCGTTGCACACGTAGTAGTTGGCGTAGGAGGCGAGGAAGTTCGGGTCGGCCGAGCGGATCCTGTAGTAGTCGGGGCCCTGGAGCTTGTCGGCCGTGATGCGGGCGCCGCTCGCCGTGGTGGCGGTGGAGAGGATCTGGTACTGCTGCCGGGCGTCCTTGGCGTACACGTCGGTGTCCGTGGACAGCGGCATCTGGACGAGGGCCCTGCCGGGCGCGAGGAAGCGGGACGTGGCGTCGACGTGGTCGTCGGTGATGTCCTGGCCGCGGACGCCGTCGAACCAGATGACCTTCGAGGCCCCGTACGCGGTGCGCAGGGCGGCCTCGATCTGCGCCTCGGACTTCCCGGGGTTGCGGTTGGCGTTGACCAGGCTGCTGCGGGTGGCCATGAGGGTGCCCGCGCCGTCCTGCTCGACGGCCCCGCCCTCACCGACCAGGCCGGCGGTGCTGAACGGGACCCCGGCGTAGGCGGCGATCCGGCCCGCGACCAGGGCGTCCTTGGCATGGGTCTGCCGGTTGCCCCAGCCGTTGAAGTTCAGGCCGACCGCGTCGAGGCCGCCCGCGCCGTCGGTGCGGAAGACCGGGCCGGTGTCGCGCATCCAGCAGTCGTCGACGGGGATCGAGGTGAGGACGGTGACCGTCGGGCCGCACAGCGAGCGGGCCCGGGCGGCACCGGCGGAGTTGGCGCACAGGTACACCGGCTCGTACTTGGCGATGGTGCGGGCGATCAGGGCGATGTCGGACTGGACCCCGGAGAGCTTGCCGCCCCAGATGGCGGTGCTGTCCGGCCAGGCCATCCAGGTGCGGGTGTGGCGGACGTCCTCGATCGGCACCCGGAAGGTGCCCGCGGCGGTGACCGGGCGGGCCACGGCCCGGGCCGGGGTCCCGGCCGCCGCGAGGGCGGCCCCGGCCGCGGTGAGGCCGGCCGCGGCCAGGAAGCCGCGCCGGTCGATCCCGGCGCGGGGCCGGTCGTTCGCGTGCTCGTCCATGAGGGGTCTCCTTCGATGCTCCGACTCCCCGCGGGAGGGGCGGGGCCGGTCGGACGGCTAAAGGGCGCGCCGGGCCTCGGCGATGGCGTACGGGTCCCAGCCCGGGCGGGGTACGGAGTCCAGCAGCAGCCGGGTGTACGGGTGCCGGGGCGCGGCGAGGACCTGGTCCGTCGCGCCCCGCTCGACGATGCTTCCGTGGCGCATGACGAGGATCTCGTCGGTGACGCACCGGACCACGCCGAGGTCGTGGGTGATGAACAGGTAGCCGATCCCGGTCTGTTCCCGGATGTCGGCCAGCAGGTTGAGGATCTGGGCCTGTACGGAGACGTCGAGGGCGGCGACGGCCTCGTCCAGGACGAGGACGGCCGGTTCGACGGCCAGGGCGCGGGCGACGGCCACCCGCTGGCGTTGCCCGCCGGAGAGCTCCCCCGGCCGGGCGGTGGCGGCCCGGGTGCCGAGGCCGACCTGGTCGAGCAGTTCCCGTACCCGCGCGGTCCGGTCGCGGCCGGGGAAGTGCAGGGCGAGGGTCTCGCGGAGGGTCTCCTCGACCGCGGTGCGCGGGTCGAGGGAGAGGTAGGGGTCCTGGAAGACCATCTGGACCTCCCGGGCGCGGGCCAGCCGGGCGGCCCGGCCGCGGGTGCGGACCGCGCGGGGGCGGCCGCGTACCAGCACCTCGCCCGCGTCGGCCCGTTCGAGGCCGACGACGATGCGGGCGGTGGTGGTCTTGCCGGAGCCGGACTCCCCGACGATGCCGAGGGAGCCGCCCTCCGGGAGGGCGAAGGTCACGTCGTCCACGGCGTGGACGGCGTCGAAGGTGCGGCGCAGTCCCCTGGCCTCCAGGACGTACGGCCGGTCCGCGGCCGGGTCAGTGCGGTCGGGCATCGGCCGTGCTCCTGTCGAGGCGGTCGCTGTGGTGGCAGGCGGCCCGGTGCCCGGGGCGGCCGGGGGCCGCTGCGGGCAGCGGCGGCTGCTGGTCGCAGATCTCCGTGGCGAGCGGGCAGCGGGCGGCGAAGGCGCAGCCCGTCAGCGGCTCCCGCAGGTCCGGTGGCTGCCCCTCGATGGCGGCGAGCCGGCCCCGGGGCCCGTGCATCCGCGGGGTGGAGGCGAGCAGGGCGGCCGTGTACGGGTGGCGGGGGCGGGTGAAGAGGTCCCCGGCGGGGCCCGTCTCGGCGATGCGCCCGGCGTACATCACGTAGACCCGGTCGGCGGTCGCGGCGGCGAGGTCGAGGTCGTGGGTGACGAACAGCAGTCCGGTGCCGAAGCGTTCCCGCAGGGCGGTCAGCAGGGCGATCACCTCCGCCTGGCTGGTGACGTCCAGGGCGGTGGTGGGTTCGTCGGCCAGCAGGAGCGCGGGGTCGCCCATGAGGGCGGCCGCGACGACCACGCGCTGGAGCATGCCGCCGGAGACCTGGCCGGGGTACTTCCGCAGGACGGCCGGGTCGAGGCCGACGGCGTGCAGGAGTGCGACGGCCCGGTCGGTGGCCGCGGCCCTGGTCATGGTGCCGGTGAGGACGACGCTCTCGGTGAGGAAGTCCCCGATGCGGCGCAGCGGGTTGACGGCGGCGCGCGGGTCCTGGAAGACCATGGCCACCGTGCCGGCGCGTACGCCGCCCAGCTCGGCCGCGCTCATGGCCAGCACGTCCCGGCCGCAAACCCGTACGGCGCCTTCGGTCCGGGCTCCCGGGGGCAGCAGCCCGAGGGCGCTGCGGGAGGTGAGGCTCTTGCCGGAGCCGGACTCGCCGACGAGGGCGACGGTCTCGCCCGGTGCGACGGTGAGGTCGACCCCGTCCAGGACGGGGCGGGCGGTGCCGGGCAGGGTGATCCGCAGGCCGTGGATCTCCAGAGTGGTCACCGGTGTGTCCGGCGGTGCGCCCGTCGGCGTGGTCGTCGGGGTGCTGAGCGGTGTGGTCGGCGGGGTGCTCATCGGCGTGTTCGACGGTGTGTTCGACGGTGTGTTCAACGGTTCCTCCCGGCGACCCGGTCGGCCCAGCGCTCGCCCACGACGTTGAAGGCGACCACGGTCAGCACGACGGCGGCGCAGGGCAGGATCGCGGACAGCGGGTAGCCGTGCTGGATCGCGGTCTGGCCGTCGAAGACCATGCGGCCCCAGTCGGGGGTGAGCGCGGGGACACCGAGTCCGAGGAAGGACAGCCCGGCGAGGTCCATGAGGGCGTAGCCGAAGTTGACGGTGGACTGGGCGAGGACGACGGGGGCGACGTTGGGCAGGACGTGGCGCAGGCAGATCTGGAGGGCGGAGTGGCCCTGGACCCGGTACGCGCTCACGTACGGCCGGGCCCGTTCGGCCAGGACCAGGGTGCGGGTGAGGCGGCCGACGTAGGGCAGGTAGGCGACGGCGAGGGCGATCACCGGGGCGAGCAGGCCTTCCCCCTGGACGGAGATGATCAGGATGGCCAGCAGCATGCCGGGGAAGGCGAGGACCAGCTCGGTGCTGCGGGACAGGACCGAGTCCAGCCAGCCGCCCCGCCAGGCGGCGGCGGTGCCGACGGCCACTCCGGCGACGGTGGAGAAGGCCACGACGCCGAGCGGGCCGAGCAGCGAGGTCCGTGCCCCGAGCAGCAGCCGCGAGAAGGTGTCCCGGCCGGCGGCGTCCACCCCGAAGGGGTGGGCCGCGGAGGGACCGGCCAGGGTGTCGCCCAGGTCGACGGCGTTGGGGTCGTGCGGCACCAGCCAGGGCGCGAGCAGCGCCGCCAGGACGACCAGGCCGACGAACCCCAGGCAGGCGAGGTGCAGCGGGGAGCCGGTGGCCCGGATGCGGGACAGGCCGCCTCTGCGGGTGAGGACGGCGGTCATCCGGCGGCCCCGGTGGCGAGGGTGACCCGGGGGTCGACGAGCGGCAGGAGCAGGTCCACGACCAGGTTCACCACCATGAACAGGGCGACGATCACCAGGGAGACGGCCTGGACGGTCGGGAAGTCCTTGGTGCTGGTGGACAGTTCGAGGAGCTGTCCGATGCCGCCGACGCTGAACGCGCTCTCCACCAGGACGGTGCACACGAGCAGGGTGGAGACGATCAGGCCGCCGGTGGTCAGGACGGTGCCGAGGGAGTTGCGCAGCACGTGGCGGCGGACGATGTGGCGTTCGGGGACGCCGCGGCTGCGGGCGACGGTGACGTGCTCGCTGTCGAGCGCCTCGCACATGGCGGAGCGGGTGACGCGGGCGAGCAGGCCGATCAGGAAGAGGGCGAGGGCGAGGGCGGGGAGGGTGAGGTGCCAGAGCCGGTCCAGGAGGCCGTCGCCGGCCCCGCTGCTGGGGAACCAGCCCAGTTTCACCGCGAACAGTCCCTGGAGCAGCACGGCCGCGACGAAGGAGGGGGTGGCGACGGCGAGGGCGGTGCCGACGAGCACGGCCGAGTCGGTGGCTCCGCCGCGGACCGCGGCGAGCCGGCCCAGGAGCAGGCCGACGACCGCGACCACGACGAGGGCCATGGTGACGAGGAGCAGGGTGGTGGGCAGCCGGTCGGCCAGCAGCCGGGAGACGTCCGTGCGGTAGGTGAGGGACCGTCCGAAGTCGCCGTGGAGGACGTCGCCGAGCCAGCGGCCGTAGCGGACGAGGAAGGGGTCGTCCAGGTGGTACTGGGCCCGGACGGCGGCGAGCGCCTCCGGCGAGGCCGACCGGCCGCCGAGGAGGAAGCCGGCCGGGTCGCCCGGCGCCAGGTACATGGCCCCGAAGACCACGAACGAGGCGGCGAGCAGGGTGGCGGCCATCTCCGCGAGGCGGCGGGCGGCGAATCGGGCGAGGGTCACTGTGCCGCCCCCACGTCCGCGGCCCACGGGTAGTACATGTACGCGATCGTGGTGGGGGCGCCGGTGATCCGCTTGTTCAGGAACAGGGCGGTGGGCCACTCGGCCACGGGGATCCACAGCAGTTGCTCGGCGGCCTGCCGCTGGAGCTTCGCCACGGTGTCCATCCGCGGTCCGGGCTCGTAGGCGGCGGTCGCCTCGTCGACGAGGCGGTCGTACGCCGGGTCGCTCCAGCCGGCGAAGTTGAGGTAGGCGCCGGTACGGAAGTTGGTGAGCAGGTCGAGCGGGTCGGTGATCGAGTCGTAGTAGGTGAGCGGGAACATGTCGATGCCCTCGCGTGCCTGCGGGTCGGTGAACAGGGCGGTGAAGGCGTTGGGGGCGATGGTCTTCAGCCGGATGTCCAGGCCGATCCGGGTACCGGCCGCCTGGACGGCGGTGGCGAGGAGGGAGACGTCCTGGCCGATGGAGCTGGTGGCCATGGTCAGGGTCCTGCCGGTGGCGCCGGCCTGCTGGACCAGGGCCTTGGCCTGCTCGATGTCCTGGGCGCTGGAGGGGAGCCCGTCGAAGGCGGTCTTGAGGGTCTTCTCGGGGGCGGCGGCCCAGGCGGCCCGTGGGGTGAGGGAGTTCGTGGCGGTGCCGGCCCCGCCGAGGCCGGCCTTGACGAAGCCGGTGCGGTCCAGGGCCAGGGACAGGGCCCGGCGGACCCGGACGTCGCCGAGCGGGCCCTGCATGTTGGTGACGTTGACGTTGACGGTGCTCAGGCCCTCGCCGAAGTAGAGGGTGCCGACGCCGCCGGCGCGCAGGCGGGCGTAGCTCTCGGTGGGGATGAGGTAGCCGCCGTCCACCTCACCGCTGAGCATGGCGTTGGTGCGGGCGGAGGGGTCGGTGAGGAAGCGGAAGACCGCCTTCTTGGCCTTGGCGCGGGTGCCCCAGTAGCCGTCGAAGCGTTCCAACTCGATGGACTGGCCCTTGTGCCAGGTGCCGAGCTTGAACGGGCCGGTGCAGGCGAGACCGCCGCTGGTGCCGTAGTCCTTGCCGGCGGCTTCGACGCCGGCCCTGGAGGCGACGACTCCGGCCGCGGTGGCCATGTACTGGGGGAACTGGGAGTCGGGCCTCTTCAGCTTGACGGTGACCTGGAGGGGGCCGCTCCGGGTGACGGAGGCGACGTTCTGGAACACCTGGGCCCAGGCGGCGGCGTTGTCGGGGTCCCTCTGCCGCCCGAGGCTGAAGACGACGTCGTCGGCGGTCATTTCCCTGCCGTCGTGGAAGCGTACGCCCGGCCGCAGGTCGTACACCCAGGTGGTGGGGTCGGGGTTCGAGGCCTTCTGCGCCAGCCCGGGTTCGGTGGTCAGGCCCGGGGTCCAGCGCATCAGGCTCTCGCACACGTTGGACAGGACGGTGTTCTGCGGGTAGTCGAACGCCATCGTGTGGTCGAGGGTGGGCGGTTCGGCGTAGACGGCCCAGGTGAAGGAGTCGATCTCGCCCTGGGCGACGGGGGTGGAGGCGGACAGCCGGGCCCCGGTCAGGGCCGTGCCCTCGTTCTTCGGCGGGCCCGAGCACGCCGGGAGCAGGGCCAGGGCGGCCAGGACGGCGGTGCCGTGCGGGCGGGGGACCTGCTGGGTGATGCAGTGGATCCCGCCGCCTCCGAAGGCGAGGGCGAGGGCCCGCACCCCGACGACCTTGCGGCCGGGGTACGCGGAGGCGATCACGGCGAGGGCCTCGTCGTCCTGGGGCAGCCCGGCCACCGGGACCACGACGCCGCCGTTGGCGACGTAGTAGTTGAGGTAGGACACCTCGATCTCGCCGCCGGCCAGGTCCGCGAAGGCGGTCTGCGGCACCTCGATGATCTCCAGGCGGCGGCCCCGGGCGTCGGTACTGGCCTCCAGCACCGCGCGGTTGGCGCGCATCCGGGCGTGGTCGGGGTGGTCCGGGTCGGCGGGGAGGGAGACCACGACGGTGCCGGGCGCGGCGAACGCGCAGACACCGTCGACGTGGCCGTCGGTCTCGGTGTCGAGCAGGCCTCCGTACGGCAGCCAGATGACCTTGCCGACCCCGAGCCGGTCCCTCAGCTCGGCCTCGATCTCGGCGCGGCTCATGCCGGGGTTGCGGTTGGGGTGCAGCAGGCACTGCTCGGTGGTGATCAGGGTGCCCTCGCCGTCGACGGTGATCGCACCGCCTTCGAGGATCATCGGGGAGGCGATCCGCTCGATGCCGAGGCGCTCCAGCAGCAGGGCGCTGATGCGGTCGTCGGCGTCCCACGGGTGGTGCTTGCCGCCCCAGGCGTTGAAGCGGAAGTCCACGCCGGCGCGGTTGCCGTCGCCGTCGAGGACGAACAGCGGGGCCGAGTCGCGGAACCAGGAGTCGTCGAGGGGCAGCTCGATGACGGTGACGGTGTCCCCGCAGTGGGCGCGGGCGTCCTCGCCGTGCCCGGGCGGGGCGACCACGGTCACCGGCTCGAACGCGGCGACGGCGCGGGCGACCTCGGCGTACTCCTCCTTCACGGCCGCGAGGACACTGCCCCACAGGTCCTCCCGGGTGGGCCAGGCCATCAGACAGCCCTCGTGCTCGGACCACTCGGCGGGCATACGGTAATCAGCCATGCGGTGTCTCGTTTCTCGCGTCGACGGAGTCTGGCAGTCGACTGAAATTTCAGTCAAGGGTGGGGGCAGAGGGAAATGCGGCGGTGAGGCGGTGAGGCGGGCAGCGCGGACTCACGGGCGTCCGGGCGTCCGGGCGTCTCCGTGTGCTCGTCACTCAGAGGAAGTACAGGCGGTTGAGGGAGATCTGCTCGGCCGGGCCGGAGCGCAGCGGGTCGCCGTCCAGGGTGACCAGGCCGGTGCGGGGATCCACCTGGACCTCCCCGAGGCGGGCGTTGGCCACCAGGTCCTCGGGTCCGATGCCGCGGGTGCCGCGGACGGCGACCCGGCGCCGACGCGTGGTCAGAGCGTCGTACGGCGCCCCGGCGGAGCCCGCCTCGGCTGCGGCACGGCTGACGAACGCGACCGAGAGATCGGCCGGAGCCGCCCCGTGGGCACCGAACAGGGGTCCGAGGACGAGGGGTTCGCAGGTGTCGGTGGCGGCGTTGGGGTCGCCGGTGACCCCGTACGCGGGAAAGCCCGACTTCAGCACGAGCTGGGGCTTGGCGCCGAAGAACTGCGGGCGCCAGAGCACGATGTCGGCGAGCTTGCCGATCTCGATCGAGCCGATCTCGTGGGCCAGACCGTGGGCAATGGCCGGGTTGATCGTCAGCTTGGCGATGTAGCGCAGCACCCGGGCGTTGTCGTCGCCGTCGCCGTCGCCCTCCAGCGGGCCGAGTTCGGCCTTCATCTTGGCCGCCATGGCGAAGGTGCGCCGCACGGTCTCACCGGCGCGGCCCATGCCCTGGGCGTCGGAAGAGGTGATGCCGATCGCGCCGAGGTCGTGCAGGACGTCCTCGGCCCCCATCGTCCCGGCCCGGATCCGGTCGCGGGCCATGGCCGCGTCACCGGGCAGGTCGGGCTTGAGGTCGTGGACGGAGACGATCATGCCGTAGTGCTCGGCGACGGCGTCCCGGCCGAAGGGCAGGGTGGGGTTGGTGGAGGAGCCGATCACGTTCGGCACACCCGCCATCTTCAGCACGTTGGGGACGTGTCCGCCGCCGCAGCCCTCGATGTGGAAGGCGTGGATGGTGCGGCCCTCCAGCACCCGCAGGGTGTCCTCCACCGACAGGCACTCGTTCAGCCCGTCGGAGTGCAGGGCCACCTGCACGTCGTGCTCCTCGGCCACCCGCAGCGCCGTGTCCAGTGCCCGGGTGTGCGCGCCCATGTCCTCGTGCACCTTGAACCCGGACGCCCCGCCCTCGGCCAGCGCCTCCACCAGCGGCGCCGCGTCCGAGGACGAACCCCGCGCCAGGAAACCGATGTTCACCGGCCACGCGTCGAACGCGTTGAAGGCGTGCTTGAGCGCCCACGGGGAGTTGACGCCGACGCCCCAGACGGGGCCGAACTCCTGGCCGATGACGGTGGTGACGCCCGCGGCGAGCGAGGCCTCCATGATGCGGGGCGAGAGCAGGTGGACGTGGGTGTCCACGGCGCCGGCGGTGGCGATGAGGCCCTCGCCGGGGACGATCGAGGTGCCGGTCCCGACGACGACGTCCACGCCGTCGAGGGTGTCGGGGTTGCCGGCCCGGCCGATCGCGTGGATCCGGCCCTCCCGGATCCCGATCGACACCTTCCGGATGCCCAGGACCGCGTCGATCACCAGCACATTGCTGATCACCACGTCACAGGTCTCACGGACCGCCGCCGCCTTCAGGTGCAGCCCGTCCCGGGCGGTCTTGCCGAACCCGGCCAGGAACTCCTCCCCCGGCTTCTGCGCGTCCGACTCCACCCGGACCGTCAGCCCCGAATCCCCCAGCCGCACCCGGTCCCCGGCACGCGGGCCGAACACCGAGGCGTACTCGTGCGGATCGATGTGACGACTGCCGGGCGCACAGTGGTCGCTGTGCCTGGTGGGCCTGCTCATCGCGAAGTTCCTTCTGTGCCGTCCGTACCCAGGTAACCGCAGGCCACCGCCCGCCGCAGCGCCTCCTCCTTGGCGCCGGGAGCGTCCAGAGGACCGTCGACCAACCCGGCGAAACCGATGGCGACCCGATCCCCGCCGATCGGCACGAGACCCACCTCGGCCTCGCCGCCCGGGTCGAACCGCACCGACGAGCCGGCCGGCACGCACAGCCGCATCCCGTAGGCGGCGGCCCGGTCGAAGTCCAGCCGCGGGTTGGCCTCGAAGAAGTGGAAGTGGGAGGTCACGCTGACCGGCACGGTCGCGGTGTTGCGGACGGTCAGCGTCAGCTCCGGTGCGGGGGCCGGTGTCTGCGGGCCGGGCACGACCGCGCCGGGGGCGTCCTCGCCGAGGCCGGTGGCGCCCTTGATGGGCGCGGAGACCACGGCGAGCCGGGACCCGTCGTCGAAGACGGCCTCGACGTGCACCTCGGTGACCACGTCGGCGACGCCGGGCAGCACGTCGTCCGGGCCCAGCACGCTGCGCGCGGCCTCGATGGCCTCGGCGAGCCGCTTGCCGTCCCGGGCCGCCTCGCAGACCGTGTCGGCGATCAGCGCCGTGGCCTCCGGCACGTTCAGCTTCAGGCCACGGGCGCGGCGGGCACGGGCCAGTTCCGCGGCTCCGAAGAGCAGCAGCCGGTCGCGCTCCGTAGGGGTCAGGCGCACGACGTCCACCTCCAAGCTCACAGGTTTAGAGCATCACTCTAACTCTTCACCTCGTGGCTGGAAACCATTGACCGCAGACAGGGCCTTAGGTCACATTGAGTGTCACTCAAAGAGCCTCCCCCGCCCCCAGTCCCTTGTCCTCTGCCACGGGAGTCCCCCCATGCCGATAGAACAGCGCGGAGTCGACACGATCCCCGACGAGGAGCGCACCAGCGGTCCCCGTGATCTGCTGTCGATCCTGCTCGGCTCGAACCTCTGCCTCGGTGTGATCGTCTTCGGCTGGCTGCCCCCGTCCTTCGGGCTCGGGCTGTGGCCGTCGGTCACCGCCATCGTGGCGGGCACGCTGATCGGCATCGCGTTCACCGCGCCGCTCGCCCTCGTGTCGCTGCGCACCGCCACCAACCTGTCGACCTCGAGCGGCGCCCAGTTCGGCGTCCGGGGCCGGCTCGTCGGGTCGGTGGTCGGCCTGCTGCTCGCACTCGGCTACACGGCGCTCACGCTGTGGATCGGCGGCGACGTCATGGTGGGCGTGCTCGCCCGGCTGACCGGCCTGCCGGACACCGGGGCCACCCGCGCCGGGATGTACGGGGCGCTGGCCGCCCTGACCGTGGTCGCCGCGGTCTTCGGCTACCGGCTGCTGCTGCGCATGAGCAAGCTGCTGTCGGTGGGCATGGTGGTCCTGCTGCTGATCGGCGTCTACGCGTACTCCGGCGACTTCACCACCGCCGCCCCGCCGGACACGCCGTACCTGCTCGGCTCCTTCTGGCCGACCTGGCTGCTCGCCGCCGTCGCCGCCGGGCTCAGCGGGCCGGTCGCCTTCATCACCCTGCTCGGCGACTACACCCGCTACATCTCCCCGCGCCGGCACAGCTCCCGCTCGGTCCTGCGGGCCACCTGTCTGGGCCTGTTCGTGGGCCTGCTGCTGCCGCAGCTCTTCGGCACCGTCACCGCCCTGGCCGCCCGGGCCGGCGAGGACTACGCGGGCCCGCTCGTGGCCGCCTCCCCCGGGTGGTACCTGCTCCCGCTGCTGGTCGCGGCCGGTGCCGGGTCGGTGGGCAACGCCGGGCTGATGCTCTACTCCATGGGCCTGGACCTGGACGCCATCGTGCCGCGGGCCACCCGGAGCACGGCCACGCTGGTCGCGGCGGCCGTCGCGACCGCGTTCGTCTTCGTCGGCTCCTTCGAGTGGGACGTGCAGTCCGCGATGACCTCGTTCGTCCTGCTGCTGACCGCCATCGGCACCCCGTGGGCCGTGATCACGCTCATCGGGTACGTCCGATGTCGTGGCGTGTACGACGCCGACGCGCTCCAGGTCTTCAACCGCCGCTCGGTCGGCGGGGCCTACTGGTACCGGGCCGGCTGGAACCTCCGGGCCACCGTCTCCTGGGCGGTCGGCGCGGGCGTCGGCCTGCTCGCCGTCACCACCCCCTTCTACCAGGGCCCGCTGCTCGCCCTCACCGGTGGCGTGGACTGCTCCTTCATCCTGTCGGGCCTGGTCGGCGGCCTGGTGTACACCGCCCTGACCGTGCGCCGCACCGCCCCGCCGGCCACCGGCGCGGCGCCGGAGCGCCGGCCGGAGCCCGCCTCCGCCTGAGCCGCCGCGCCCGGTGCACGACGAGGCCCGCCCCTCCGGTCGAGGGGCGGGCCTCGTCGTCGTACGTCCGGGTCGGCCTACGGACCCGTATCCCGGTCCGGTCAGCCGAGCGGGTGCATCCAGCCGTGGGTGTCCGGGGTGCGGCCGGTCTGGAGGTCCAGCAGGGCCTTGCGGAGCTTCATGGTGACCTCGCCGGGCTCACCGTTGCCCTGGGTCCAGTTGGCGCGCTCGGACTTGACCGAGCCGACCGGGGTGATCACGGCAGCGGTGCCGCAGGCGAAGACCTCGGTGAGGGTGCCGTTCTCGTTGTCGCGCTTCCAGTCCTCGGTGGAGATACGTCCCTCCTCGGCCGTGTAGCCGAGGTCCCGGGCGATGGTCAGCAGCGAGTCGCGGGTGATGCCGGGCAGCAGCGAGCCGGTCAGCTCGGGGGTGACGATGCGGTCCCCGTACACGAAGTACAGGTTCATGCCGCCCATTTCCTCGATCCACCGGTGCTCGACGGCGTCCAGCCAGACCACCTGGTCGCAGCCGTGCTCGGCGGCCTGCGCCTGGGCGACCAGCGAAGCGGCGTAGTTGCCGCCGGTCTTGGCCGCGCCGGTGCCGCCCTTGACCGCGCGGACGTACTCCTCGGAGAGCCAGACGGAGACCGGCTTGACGCCCCCGGGGAAGTAGGCGCCGGCCGGGGAGGCGATCACCATGAACAGGAACTCGTTGGCCGGGCGGACGCCGAGGCCGACCTCGGAGGCGAACATGAACGGCCGCAGGTACAGCGAGGCCTCGCCGGAGTCCGGGACCCACGCGCGGTCCTGCTGGATCAGGGCGTCGCAGGCGGCGATGAACAGCTCGGTGGGCAGCTCGGGCATGGCCATGCGGCGGGCGGAGGCCTGGAAGCGCTCGGCGTTGGCCTGCGGGCGGAAGGTGGCGACGGTGCCGTCGGGCTGCCGGTAGGCCTTGAGACCCTCGAAGATCGTCTGCGCGTAGTGCAGGGTCATGTTCGCGGGGTCGATCGACAGCGGCGCGTACGGGACCAGTTCCGCGTCGTGCCAGCCGCGGCCCTCGGTCCACTTGATCGTCACCATGTGGTCGGTGAAGTGGCGGCCGAATCCGGGGCTGGCCAGGATCGCCTCGCGCTCCGCGTCGGACAGCGGGTTCGAGGAGGGCTTGAGCTCGATCGTGGGCGTCGTCATGAGTGCTTGTCCTTCACCGGTTGTGTATGGCGGACCGCTCTCACGACGTACCAGGACGTCCGAGCTTCCCCGTAATCCGCGGCCTCGCGTTCGATTATCGCGCGCGGGGTGGTCACGGAGAAACGGGAAGGAGCGGCCCAGGGAGATGGTGGCACCCGGGGCCGCACAGGGAAAGCCGCCGGGGGGTGGTGCTCGGCCCGGCGGCCTTCCAGGGGTGGAGCTGCCGGGTCAGCCGGCTACTCGCGCGGCGAGGTCGTCGCCGATCCGGTCCGTGGAACGGAACGTCCCGTCCCGCTCGGCCAGGTCGGCGGAGACCGCGTCCTCGATCCGGGCGGCCTCGGCCTCGTGGCCGAGGTGGCGCAGCAGGAGGGCGACGGAGAGGATCGTCGCGGTCGGGTCGGCCTTGCCGGTACCCGCGATGTCCGGGGCCGAGCCGTGGACGGGCTCGAACATGGACGGGAAGGTGCCGGTCGGGTTGATGTTCCCGGAGGCGGCCAGGCCGATGCCGCCGGTGACCGCGGCGGCCAGGTCGGTGAGGATGTCACCGAAGAGGTTGTCCGTGACGATGACGTCGAAGCGCTCGGGCTGGGTCACGAAGAAGATGGTCGCGGCGTCGACGTGCAGGTAGTCGGTGGTGACCTCGGGGTACTCCTGGCCGACCTTGTCGAAGATGTTCTTCCACATGTGGCCCGCGTACACGAGGACGTTGTTCTTGTGGACGAGCGTCAGCTTCTTGCGGGGGCGGGAGTTGGCCCGCTCGTACGCGTCCCGGACCACCCGCTCGACCCCGTACGCGGTGTTGACGCTGACCTCGGTGGCCACCTCGGCGGGGGTGCCGGTGCGCAGGGAGCCACCGTTGCCCGTGTAGGGGCCTTCGGTGCCCTCGCGGACGACGACGAAGTCGATGTCGGGCCGGCCGGCCAGCGGGGTGGCGGTGTTCGGGAACAGCTTCGACGGCCTCAGGTTGACGAAGTGGTCGAAGGCGAAGCGCAGCTTCAGCAGCAGCCCGCGCTCCAGCACGCCGGAGGGGACCGACGGGTCACCGATGGCGCCGAGCAGGATCGCGTCGTGGTGCCGCAGCGCCTCCAGCTCCGCGTCCGGGAGGGTCTCCCCGGTGCGGTGCCAGCGCTGGGCGCCGAGGTCGTACTGCTTGGTCTCCAGCTTGACGTCCTCGGGCAGGACGGCGGTGAGGACCTTCAGGCCCTGGGCCACCACTTCCTGGCCGATGCCGTCGCCGGGGATCACTGCGAGATTGATGCTGTGCGCCATGTCCGCACCGTACTCCTTGTCCCATCCCCTGACACGCCCCTGTCCACCATATGGACGGGGCGTGTCTGGGGCTCGTCCGGTCCGCGGGCCTCAGTGGCCGGTGGCGCCGCCGTTGTCGCGGCGGTCCAGGGCGCGCTGCAGGGCCGCGGCGGCGTTGCGGCGGTCGGCGTCGGTGGAGGAGGAGTGCCGGACGCGACGGGTGGCGGGGGCGGAGGTGGTCGTGTGCATGGTGATCGACTCCTTGAGATCACGGCGTGGCGGGGCCACGGATGAGGGGTTCCTTCAAGGCGCCGTAGAGGGCGGGAAGCGGTGCGCCGCAGGGGTTGCCTGCGCGGGGCGCGCGCTGTCGACCGCCGTCGCCGGATCGGCGAGCTGTTCGGCTTCTACCAAGCTAGGGCAGCACGGGCTGTATGTCTGCGCAATTACTCGGACTTCCTAGTATCTGAGACGACGACCACCCGGCAGGGTGCCGCCCGGGGGCTCCGGCTCATCCGGCGGGGCGCTCCCGGCCCGCCCGCAACTCCCTGATCAGCGCCTGGACGGCCAGGGTCGCGCCCTGTTCGCGGGTGGTGACGTAGCCCACGGTGCGGGTGGGGCGGTCCGGCCCGAGGTCGGCGATCTCGACCGCGCCGGTTGCTCCGTCCAGGGAGAGCGCGGGCATGATCGCCATGCCCAGCCCCCGGCCGACCATGGTCAGCACCATCCCGTCGTCCTCGGCCTTGACCGTGGCCCGCGGGATCCAGTCCTGGGCGGCCCACCACTGCCGGGTGTACGAGCCGCAGTTCTCGTCCCAGTCCAGCAGCGGCAGCGAGCGCGGGTCGGGATGCCCGGCCGGGTGCACCAGCGCGTACGGCTCCTCGACCAGCGCCCCGGACAGCAGCCCGGCCGGTACGGCGGCGGAGCCGCCCAGGGTGGCGATGCCGAGGTCGGCCCGCCCTTCGGCGACCTCCCCGGCGGTGCCGGCGCCGAGTTCGCGCACCACCCGGACCTCCGGGCGCAGGCCCGGGTGCCGGGAGGTGAGCCGCTCCAGGGCGGGGGGCAGCAGGTGCAGGGCGGCGCTGCGGAAGGCCGCGATGCGCAGGGTCCCCTCCAGGGCGCCGCGCCCGGCGCCGCGGGCCTCGGCGCCCAGGACCTCGTAGAGCCGCAGGATCCGGCGGGCGTGGGCGACCGCCCGCTCGCCGGCCGGGGTGGGCCGGGCGCCGGTGCGGCCCCGCTCGAAGAGCACCGCCCCGATCTTGCCCTCGCTGCCGCGCACGGAGTGCGAGACGGCGGACTGGGTCAGGCCCAGGGCGGTCCCGGCGGCGGAGAAGCCGCCGGCGTCGGCGACGGCGACCAGGACCCGGAGTTCCTGCGGAGCGAGCTCGGCCACGGGGGCTCCCACCTCGTTGTATGAGCGGCGTTCATGGATGTGCGGCTTCCATGAACCCAACCCTCTGCCCGGCCCGCCGATTCCTTCCTAGCGTCGGGTCCATGAACGCCACCGCACACGAAGTGCACCTGGTCTCCCGTCCCTCCGGCTTCCCCACCGCCGCCGACTTCCGCCACGTGACCACACCCGTCCCCTCCCCCGCCCCCGGCACGGCCGTGGTCGAGAACCTCCTGCTCTCCGTGGACCCCTACCACCGCGGCCTGATGGACGGCGGCCCGGACGGCTTCGCCCTCCACGCCCCGCTGGAGGGCCGCTCGGTCGGCCGGGTCATCGCCTCGCGCGACCCCGGCCTGAGCGAGGGCGACCTGGTCTTCCACCGCGAGGGCTGGCGCACCCATGCCGTGGTCACCGCGGGCGTCGCCGGCACCCGCAAGCTGCGCAACTGGGAGGGCGTCCCGCTGGAGGCCTACCTGAGCATCCTCGGCGGTACGGGCCTGACGGCGTACGCGGCCCTGACCCGGACGGCGCGGCTGCGGGCGGGCGAGGACCTGTTCGTCTCCGCCGCGGCGGGCGGGGTGGGCACCGCGACCGCGCACCTCGCCCGGCTGCTGGGGGCCCGGCGGATCGTCGGCAGCGCCGGCTCGGCGGCCAAGGTGCGCCACCTCACCGAACACCTGGGCCTGGACGCGGCGTTCGACTACCACGACGGGCCGGTGGCCGAGCAGCTCGCGGTGGCCGCCCCGGACGGCCTCGACGTGTACGTGGACAACGTGGGCGGGGACCATCTGGAGGGCGCCATCACGCACCTGCGGGAGTACGGGCGGATCGCCTGGGTCGGTGGCATCTCGATGTACAACGGCGACCGTTCGCCGGCCGCGCCGCGCAACCTGTTCGAGGTGGTGCACAAGTCCCTGCGTCTGGAAGGCGTATTGGTACGGAACCACACCAATCTCCAGGACGAGCTGGAGGAGTTCCTGGTCCCGCACCTGCGCAGCGGCGCGGTCGGTGTGGACGCCACCGTCACCGAGGGGTTCGACCAGACCGTGGCCGCCTTCGTCGGCATGCTGCACGGGGCCAACACCGGCAAGACGCTGGTGCGGCTGGGCAGGTGAACGGCCTGCACCGGAAATTAACCAAAGCCTTCACTCACGGTTCTAGACCTTTGCAGGCCGCTCCCCCACCCTTTCCTGGGTCGTGCCGCTGGGGCACGCGGGACACGGAGGGCGGGCGGGGCCAATGACTCCCATCAGCCGCAGAGGGTTCGTGGGCATCGGCGCGGGGCTCGGGGCCGGGCTCGTGGCGGGGACCGCCCTGCCCGCGGGGGCGGCGCCGGCGTCGGTGGCGGCGCAGTCGGCGACCGGAACGATCCGGGACGTCCGGCACGTGGTGATCCTGATGCAGGAGAACCGCAGCTTCGACCACTACTTCGGCAAGCTCAAGGGCGTGCGCGGCTTCGGCGACCGCGCCGCCGGGAACATCCCCGGCGGCTGGGGGACCTTCAACCAGCCCAACTGGGGCGGCCGGCAGTACCCGTGGAAGCTGTCCGCCACCCCGCCGGCCGGCGGGGTCGACGGCGCGACCCTCGCCCAGTGCAACGGCGACCTGCCGCACAGCTGGACCTCGCAGCACGCCGCCTGGAACAAGGGCCGGATGGACAACTGGGTCATGGGGGTCGGCAACACCCGCACCCTCGGCTACCTCGACCGCGGTGACATCCCCTTCCACTACGCCCTCGCCGACGCCTACACCATCTGCGACGCCTACCACTGCTCCACGCTCAGCGCCACGGGCCCCAACCGCACCTTCCTGTGGAGCGGCACGATCGACGGCTCCAGCAAGGACGGCGGCGAGGAGCACGGCCTGACCTGGGAGACGTACGCCGAGGCACTCCAGCGGGCCGGGATGACCTGGAAGGTCTACCAGAACGCCCAGGACAACTACGGCGACAACGGCCTGGCCTACTTCAAGCGCTTCACCGACGCCGGCCCCGGCGACCCGCTGTGGGACCGCGGCATGGCCTCGGTCCCGAAGGTGACCGGCTCCACCCCGGACGACATCGCGGCCGCGATCCGCGCCGACGTGGTCGCCGGGACCCTGCCGCAGGTGTCCTGGGTGGTGGCCAGCGAGGCCTTCTCGGAGCACCCGTACGCCCCGCCCGGCGACGGTGCGCACTTCGTGGACCTGGTCCACCGGGCGCTCGCGGCGAACCCGGAGGTCTTCGACTCCACCGTCCTGTTCCTCAACTACGACGAGAACGACGGCTTCTTCGACCACGTCCCGCCGCCGGTGCCCCCGGCCGGCACCCCCGGCGAGTTCCTCGACGGGGTCCCGATCGGCCTCGGCTTCCGGGTACCGATGCTGGTGATGTCGCCCTGGACCCGCGGCGGCTGGGTGAGCTCGGAGGTCTTCGACCACACCTCCGTGCTGCGCTTCATGGAGACCTGGACGACGGCCCTGGGCACCCCGGCCCTGTGCCCCCACATCAGCGCCTGGCGGCGCAAAATCGTCGGCGACCTCACCGGCGTCTTCGACTTCGCCCGCCCCCTCTACGGCGTCCCCGCGGGCCTGCCCTCCACGGCCAAGGTCATCGGCCAGAGCACCTGCGCCCCGCTGCCCAACCCGGTCCCGCAGGACAACGCCCTGCCCGCCCAGGAGCCGGGCACCCGCCCCGCCCGGGCGCTGCCCTACCAGCCCAACGGGAACCTGGACCGGCTGGAGTTCGGGGCCGCGGGCCAGATCCTGGCCTGGTTCTCGATGACCAACCAGGGCGCGCAGGCCACCCGGGCGGCGCACTTCTCGATCCACCCGCACCAGCACCGGGACACCACCCCCTACCCGTACACGGTGGACCCGGGCGGCACCGCGTCCGACTTCTTCCACATCGGCCTCGGCAGCGGCTCGGGCAAGTACGACATCTCGATGTACGGCCCCAACCGCTTCCTGCGGCGCTTCATCGGCGACGCGTCCAAGGCCGGCCGGGCGATCGAGGTGGCGGCCCGCTACGGCGTGGAGTCGGGCACCGGGAAGACGGCCATCTGGTTCAGGATGACCAACACCTCCGCCTCCCCGGTCACCTTCACCGTCCGCGCCAACGCCTACCGCCAGGACGGCCCGTGGACGTACACCGTCCCGGCGAACTCCTCCCGCGAGGACTACTTCAACGCGGTCGCCTACTCCAACGGCTGGTACGACTTCACGATCCTGGCCGACATCGACGGCACCTGGTCGCGCCGCTACACCGGCCACATCGAGACGGGCCGGCCCAGCGTCTCGGGCTCGTAGCAGCCCGGCGCTAGAGCACGTCGCCGTCGCGCCAGTCGAACAGGAGCTGCCCGGCGGGGTCAGGCCAGGACCCGCCGGGCGGCGTCCACAGCCAGGTCGAGCCCTCCTCCTGCGGGAGCCTGACCGGCCCCCGGGGCGCGAGGGCGCCGATCCGGCCGTCCCAGACCCGCCAGCCGCGGGCGGCGTAGAGGGCGGCGCCCTCGTCCGAGGCGGACAGGGCGCCCAGGACGTACGCCCGGCCGATCACCTGCTCCAAGGCGTCCATCACGATGGTGCCGAGGCCTTGGCGGCGCCGGTCCGCGCGGACCGCGACGGCCTCCACGTAGCCGGTGCGCAGGGCCCGCCCGCCGTGGACCACCCGGCGCTGCACCACGCTGCCGTGCGCCACCAGTTCCCCGTCCCGGTGGACCAGGGCGTGCATCCCGCCGAGCCCGTGCTCGAAGTCCTCGTCGGAGAAGTCGCCGTCGAAGGCGGCGTCGAGCAGGCCGCGGATCTCCTCCAAGGTGGTTCTGCCGAGCCGAGCGGTGTGAGCCAGCCGTGTCCGTGTATCGGTCATACGACCAGTCTGCCCGCGCCAGGATTCGGCCGGTGCGTGCCTGGCAGCGGACGCGGGGGCCGTCGCACACTCACCCCATGTCGCCTACGACCCAGTGGATCCCCACCCACGGCGAGCCCTACCGGCCCGTCGCGTACCGCCCCGACCGCATGCCGAGCACCGAATCCCTGGCCCGGGCCGCCGCGTTGCGGATCCGGATGGACGAGCGGCGCACCGTGCGCCGGTTCGCCCCGGACCCGGTCCCCGAGCAGGTCGTCAAGGACGCCATCGCCTGTGCGGCGACCGCGCCCTCCGGCGCGCACCAGCAGCCGTGGACGTTCGTCCTGGTCAAGGACCCCGAGGTGCGCCGGCAGATCCGGGCGGCGGCCGAGCAGGAGGAGGAGATCTCCTACGACGGCCGGCTCGGCGACGAGTGGCTGGCGGCGCTGCGCCCCCTGGGCACGGACGCGGTCAAGACGCACCTGACGGACGCGCCGGCCCTGATCGTGGTCTTCCAGCAGCGGTACTGGCTCGGGCCGGACGGCACCAAGCGCAAGCACTACTACGTCGACGAGTCGGTCGGCATCGCGGTGGGGATGCTGCTGACCGCCCTGCACCTGAGCGGGCTGGCGGCGCTGATCCACACCCCGAGCCCGATGCGCTTCCTCGCGCACGTGCTGCACCGCCCGGAGAACGAGAAGGCCTTCGCAGTGATCCCGGTGGGCTATCCGGCGGACGACTGCGAGGTGCCGGACCTGGTCCGCAAATCCCTCGACCAGGTGATGGTCGAGGTCTAGGCGCGGTCGTCCCCGGCCCGCTCGCCGCCGGCCCCCTCCTGCCCGCCCCGCTCGTCCGCGGCGCGTCCGGCCGCGTACAGCCGGGCCAGCAGCTCGGTCAGGGTGGCCTGCTCGGCGGGGGCGAGCGGGGCCAGCAGCGCGGCGTTGGCCTCCTCGGCGAGCGCCGTGCAGCGCCGCAGGACCTTGGCCCCGGCCCGGGTGAGGGTGACGGCGTTCTTGCGCCGGTCGCGGGGGTCGGGCGTGCGCAGGGCCAGGCCCCGGTCCTCCAGGTGGTTCAGGATGCCCACCAGGTCCTTGGGGTCGATGGCGAGCCGCCGCCCGAGGTCGGCCTGGGCCACCGGCCCGTCCTCGGCGACCGCGGCGAGCACCGCGTGGTGCGGCGGCCGCAGCCCCTCGGCGGCCAGGGCCCGGCCCATCTCGGCCCGCCCGCGGGCGGCGAGCCGGCCCAGGAGCCAGCTGGGCAGGGAGTGCAGGTGTCCTGAGGCGCGCGGCCGGGTGGCGTGGCGGGTCATGGGCGCAGCCTAGGCAAACCGCCCCCGCTCCGGTACCCCCAAGTCCGGAACGGGGGCGGGGTTCGCAGGGGGCGTCGGATCAGCCCATGTGCGGGTAGCCGTACTCGGTCGGCGGGACCAGGGTCTCCTTGATGGACCGGGTCGAGACCCAGCGCAGCAGGTTGGAGGCCGCGCCGGCCTTGTCGTTGGTGCCCGAGGCACGGCCGCCGCCGAAGGGCTGCTGGCCGACGACGGCGCCGGTCGACTTGTCGTTGATGTAGAAGTTGCCCGCGGCGAAGCGGAGCTTGTCCATCGTGTGGGCGGCCGCGTAACGGTCGCCGGCGATGACCGAGCCGGTCAGGGCGTAGGCCGAGACGGACTCCATCTGCTCCAGCATCGCGTCGTACTGGTCGTCCTCGTAGACGTGGACGGCCAGGATGGGGCCGAAGTACTCGGTCGTGAAGACCTCGTTCTCCGGGTCGGTGCACTCGATGACGGTGGGGCGCACGAAGTAGCCCTCGGAGTCGTCGTAGGTGCCGCCGGCGACGATGGTGCAGGTCGGGTCGGCCTTGGCGCGGTCGATCGCGGCCTTGTTCTTGGCGAACGAGCGCGCGTCGATGACGGCGCCGATGAAGTTCGACAGGTCGGTGACCGGGCCCATGGTCAGGCCGTCGACCTCGGCGGCGAACTGCTCCTTGAAGCCGTCGTTCCAGATGGAGGCCGGGATGTAGGCGCGGGAGGACGCCGAACACTTCTGGCCCTGGAACTCGAAGGAGCCGCGGGTCAGCGCGGTCTTCAGCACGGCGCGGTCGGCCGACGGGTGGGCGACGACGAAGTCCTTGCCGCCGGTCTCGCCGACCAGGCGCGGGTAGGACTTGTACGTCTCGATGTTGGTGCCGACCGTCTTCCACAGGTACTGGAAGGTCTTGGTCGAACCGGTGAAGTGGATGCCCGCGAGCTCCGGGTGGTTCAGGGCGACCTCGGAGACGGCGATGCCGTCGCCGGTGACCAGGTTGATGACGCCCTTGGGCAGGCCGGCCTCCTCCAGCAGCTCCATGAGCAGCACGGCGGAGTGGGTCTGGGTCGGGGACGGCTTCCAGACCACCACGTTGCCCATCAGGGCGGGGGCGGTGGGCAGGTTGCCCGCGATGGCCGTGAAGTTGAACGGCGTGATCGCGTAGACGAAGCCCTCCAGCGGGCGGTGGTCGCTGCGGTTCCACACGCCGGCGGAGTTGGCGACCGGCTGCTCGGCGAGGATCTGCCGGGCGAAGTGCACGTTGAAGCGCCAGAAGTCGACGAGCTCGCACGGGGTGTCGATCTCGGCCTGCTGGGCGGTCTTGGACTGGCCGAGCATGGTGGAGGCGGCCAGCTTCTCGCGCCAGGGGCCGGCGAGCAGCTCGGCGGCGCGCAGGATGATCGCGGCGCGGTCGTCGAAGGACATCGCGCGCCAGGCCGGGGCGGCGGCCAGGGCGGCGTTCACGGCGTCGCGGGCGTCGTCCTGGGTGGCGTTGGCGTAGGTGCCGAGGACCGAGCGGTGGTCGTGCGGCTGCACGACGTCGAAGCGCTCGCCGCCGCCCATCCGCTTGACGCCGCCGATCGTCATCGGCAGCTCGATCGGGTTCTCGGCCAGCAGCTTGAGCTGGGCCTCCAGCCGTGCGCGCTCCGGGCTGCCGGGGGCGTACGAGTGGACCGGCTCGTTGACCGGCGCGGGGACCTGGGTCACAGCGTCCATGAGTCTTCTAACTCCTTGACCTAGTTTCTCGGGCCTAGTTCTTGGTGATCATCGAGCGGACGAAGAAGAGGAGGTTGGCCGGCTTCTCCGCGAGGCGGCGCATGAAGTAGCCGTACCAGTCCGTCCCGTACGCGGTGTAGACGCGCATGCGGTGACCCTCGGCGGCGAGCCGCAGGTGCTCCTCGCTGCGGATGCCGTACAGCATCTGGAACTCGTACTCGTCCAGTTTGCGCCCGGTCTGTCGGGCGAGCTCCTGGGTGATGGCGATCAGCCGCGGGTCGTGGGACCCGATCATCGGGTAGCCCTCGCCCTCCATGAGGACCTTGAGGATGCGGACGTACGCCTTGTCGATCTCGGCCTTGTTCTGGTACGCGACCTCGGCGGGCTCCTTGTAGGCGCCCTTGACGATGCGGACGCGGCTGCCGGCGGCGGCCAGGCGCCGGGCGTCGGCCTCGGTGCGGAACAGGTAGGCCTGGATCACGCAGCCGGTCTGCGGGAAGTCCTTCCGCAGCTCCTCGTGGATGGCGAACATCGAGTCGAGGGTGGTGTGGTCCTCGGCGTCCAGGGTGACGGTGGTACCGATGGCGGCGGCGGCCTCGACGACCGGGCGGACGTTGGCCAGGGCCAGTTCGTGGCCGCCGGGGAGGGCCTGGCCGAACATCGACAGCTTGACGGACATCTCGGCGCGCTCGCCCAGGCCCAGGTCCTTCAGGCGCTCGACGAGCTCCAGGTAGGCGTCCCGGGCGGCGTAGGACTGCTCCACCGTGGTGATGTCCTCGCCGACCACGTCGAGGGTGACCTCCAGGCCCTTGGCCGCCAGGTCCGAGACGATCGGGATGACCTGGTCGACCGTCTCACCGGGGATGAACCGGTTCACCACGGGCTTGGTCACCGGGGCGGCAGAGACGATTCGGCGCATCTTGTCGCTGCGCGAGGCGGCGAGGATCGCGGGACCCAGCACGGGGCACCTCCAACGGGTGGCAGAAAGGCCGGACACATGCGCCAGTGAAGGCCGTGTCCGTAAAAGGAACGCAAGTAGAACCACCGTGAAACCTAAGGATCTCCACGATCGTCGGCCATCGACAGCTGTCACGCATCCGTGTCCCGGATCTCATACAGATGTCTGAGGACGGGGCCCCCGGGTGGGAGAATGTGCGGGTGAAGGGCGATTACCAGGACCTGGTGGACGAGATCTCGGCGCTGCTGGGCGCCCCCGCGACCCTGGAGAACCGGGATTTCCGCCTGATCGCCTTCGGCGCGCACGACAGCGAGGACGACCTGGCGATGGACCCGGTCCGGACCCGCTCGATCCTCACCCGGCAGTCGACGCCGGCCGTCCGCTCCTGGTTCGAGGGCTTCGGGATCGCCCGGGCCACCGGCCCGGTCCGGATCCCGGCCGCCCCGGAGGCGGGGGTGTTCCGGGGCCGGATCTGCCTGCCGGTGCGCTACCGCGGGATCGTCCAGGGCTACGTCTGGCTGCTCGACGCCGAGTCCGGCCCCGGCGGCGGCCCCGGCCCGGACGCCGCCCAGCTGGACGCGGCCATGGAGGTGGCGGCCCGGATCGGGGTGCTGCTGGCCGAGGAGGCCAAGGCCGGCGCCGACCTCTCGCGGGAGTTCCGCGCGGTGCTCACCGCGGGCCCCGGCCGGCAGCGGGACATGGCGGTGGCCGCCCTGCGGGTGGCCCTCGGCGCGGCGGCGGACGGCCCGCACGCCCTGGTCTGCGTGGCACCGTGGCCCGGCGAGGCGCCGCCGTCGGTACCGGGGGCGGCAGCGGTCTGCGTGGCGCCGGCCCTGCGCCCCGCGGACGGCCCCGAGCCCGGCGACGCCCCCGGCCCGGGCCCCGGCGCCGGGGCCCCGGCGGAGAGCGGCTCCGGCCAGGTCCTGGCCGTACTGGTGCGCCTGCGTACGCCGGACACCCTGACCCCCGCGCTGCACACGGCCGGCCGCCTGCTGCCGAAGGACCCGCAAGGGTCCCCCACCGGGCCGCGCACGGGCGCGGCGTCGGGGCCCGTCCGCACCGCCGGGGTGTCCGAACCCGTACGGAACCTGGCCGAGCTCGCCGGGGCCTGGGACCAGGCCGTGGCGGCGGCCCGCGCCGGGGCGGCCCAGCCGCGGCTGGGGCCGGTGGCCCGCTGGGCGGAGATCGGCCCGTACCGGATGCTGTCCACCCTCGCCGCGGCGGCCCCGCCCGATCCGGCGACCCGGGCCCTGCTGAACTCGGCCCATCCCGAACTGGCCCGCACCGCCGAGGTGTTCCTGGACTGCGCCGGCCAGGCCGGCCGCGCGGCGGCCGCCCTCGGCATCCACCGCCAGACGCTGTACTACCGCCTGTCCCGGGTGGAGCAGCTCACCGGCCTCGACCTGGACGAGGGCGAGGACCGCCTGCTCCTCCACATGGCCCTGAAGTCGGCCCGGCTGCTGGGCTGAGCCGGGGCGCGACTACGCCTGCCGTCCCACCATGGCCTCGGCCGCCCGGCGCATGCCCTCGGTGAGTTCCTCGGCGGAGACGGCCGTGTCCGGGTCGAACATCCACTGGACCATCAGGCCGTTCAGCAGTACCTGGTAGAAGGCGCCGAGGGTCCGGGTGTCACGGTCGGAGAGGTCCTCCTCCGGGAGGTCGGTCAGCATCGCCACCAGGCCGCGCCGGCCCTCGCCCTGCGAGGCGGCGAGCAGGGTCCGCAGCTCGGGCATCCGGTCGGGCTGGAGGGCCACCTCCAGGCTGGCGCTCCACACGGGGCGGGCCGTGTCCCGCTGGGCCAGCACGCCCTCCCAGAACCCGCGGAAGCGCTCCAGGGAGCCGCCCTCCCCCGGGCGGTCGGCCGGGAAGGCGTCGCCCCACTCCTGGACCAGTTCCACGAACGCCTGGGTGAGCAGGGCGTCCTTGGAGCCGTAGTGGTAGCCGATCGAGGCGAGGTTGGCACCCGAGGCGTTGACGATGTCGCGTGCCGTGGTGCGCACGAAACCCTTCTCGACCAGGCACTTCTTGGCACCTTCGAGGAGATCTTCCTTGTGTCCCATGCCGGGACCTTATCAAGACAAGCGTTCCAGACGGAAGTCTCATACGAACGTATAGCCGCTGTGCTGCGAGGACGACGAAGGGCCCGGGGAGATCCCCGGGCCCTTTCGGCCTTCTCCGGCCTGTGCCGTGCGCCGCGTCAGCTCAGGTTGACCGAGCGGGCCGAGGTGGCGCCGATCTCCTCGGCGATGTCGGTCAGGACGGTCGCCGGTACGGCCGCGTCCACGGTGAGGACCGCGAGCGCCTCGCCGTGCTCCTCGGTACGGGCGACCTGCATGCCGGCGATGTTCAGCCCGGCCTCGCCGAGCACCCGGCCGACCGCGCCGACGACACCCGGGCGGTCGGTGTAGCGCAGGACGACCATGTGGTCGGCCAGCGCCAGGTCCACGTCGTACTCGCCGACGCCCACGATCTTCTGCAGGTGCTTGGGGCCCGCCAGGGTGCCGGAGACCGAGACCTCCTGGCCGTCGGCCAGGGTGCCGCGCACGATCACCACGTTGCGGTGGTCCGGGGACTCCGAGCTGGTGGTCAGGCGCACCTCGACACCGCGCTCCTGCGCGAACAGCGGAGCGTTGACGTAGGAGACGGTCTCGTCGACCACGTCCTCGAACACGCCCTTGAGCGCGGAGAGTTCGAGCACCTTCACATCGTGCTGGGTGATCTCGCCGCAGACCTCGACGTCGAGCCGGACCGCGACCTCGCCCGCGAGCGCGGTGAAGATGCGGCCGAGCTTCTCGGCGAGCGGCAGGCCCGGGCGGACGTCCTCGGCGATGACCCCGCCCTGGACGTTGACCGCGTCCGGGACCAGCTCACCGGCGAGCGCCAGGCGCACCGAACGGGCGACCGCGATACCGGCCTTCTCCTGGGCCTCGTCCGTGGACGCGCCGAGGTGCGGGGTGCACACGACCTGGTCGAGCTCGAACAGCGGGGAGTCCGTGCAGGGCTCCTTCGCGTACACGTCGAGGCCGGCGCCGGCGACCCGGCCCTCCTTGAGCGCGGTGTACAGCGCGGCCTCGTCCACGATCCCGCCACGGGCGGCGTTCACGATCCGGACGGACGGCTTCACCTTGTGCAGGGCCTCGTCCCCGATGAGACCGAGGGTCTCGGGGGTCTTGGGCAGGTGCACGGTGATGAAGTCGGCGGCCTCCAGCAGCTCGTCGAGCGAGAGCATCTTGACGCCCATCTGGGCGGCGCGCGCGGGCTGGACGTAGGGGTCGTAGGCGACGACCTTCATGCCGAAGGCGGCCATCCGCTGGGCGACCAGGACACCGATGCGGCCGAGGCCGACGACGCCGAGGGTCTTCTCGCTGAGCTCGACACCGGTGTACTTGCTGCGCTTCCACTCGCCGTTCTTCAGGGCGGTGTTGGCCTGCGGGATGTGGCGGGCGGTGGCGATCAGCAGACCGCAGGCGAGCTCGGCGGCGGTGACGATGTTGGAGGTCGGGGCGTTGACGACCATCACACCGGCCTTGGTGGCGGTGGAGACGTCGACGTTGTCGAGGCCGACCCCGGCCCGGGCGATGACCTTCAGCTTCTTCGCGGCGCCGATCGCCTCGGCGTCGACCTTGGTCGCGGAGCGGACCAGGATGGCGTCGACGTCCACGATCGCGGGCAGCAGCTCGGCGCGGTCGGCGCCGTTGCAGTGCCGGATCTCGAAGTCCGGGCCGAGCGCCTCGACGGTGGCGGGCGACAGCTCCTCGGCGATCAGTACGACAGGTTTCGAGCTCACGTGGGTCCTCACATATCCATGGGGGCACCTCCCGCGCGCGCAGCGCTGCGGGGGAGGACGGCCGTCCCGACGGCCGCAGGCGGTGGAGGGGCTAGCCGCGTGGAAGACGCACGACACTGTGGGCCTGACGCGTATGTGTTGAGCAGTGTAGTGGCGCGGAGGGACCGGTTTTCCGCCTGTCCGGAGAGATCACCCGTCCGGGGTTGGCCAGGGTGGACAAGCGGCTACGGACCGTAGGGACGAAGGGGCCGGGACGCTCGCGTCCCGGCCCCTACCGCCGGGCTCAGCTCTCGTCGTCGGAGACCCAGCTCATCAGCTTGCGGAGCTTCTTGCCGGTGGTCTCCAGCAGGTGCTCCTCGTCCGCCTTCTTGTACTCGTTGTACTTGGGCAGACCGGCCTGGTACTCGGCCATCCAGGTCTCGGCGAAGGTGCCGTCCTGGATCTCGGCGAGGACCTTCTTCATCTCGGCCTTGGTGGCGTCGGTGATGATGCGCGGGCCGGTGACGTAGTCGCCCCACTCGGCGGTCTCGGAGACGGACCAGCGCATCTTCTCCAGGCCGCCCTCGTACATGAGGTCGACGATGAGCTTCAGCTCGTGCAGGCACTCGAAGTAGGCGATCTCCGGCTGGTAGCCGGCCTCGGTCAGGACCTCGAAGCCCGCCTTGACCAGCGCGGAGGCGCCGCCGCAGAGGACGGCCTGCTCACCGAACAGGTCGGTCTCGGTCTCCTCGGTGAAGGTGGTCTTGATGACGCCGGCGCGGGTGCCGCCGATGCCGGCCGCGTACGACAGCGCGAGCGCGAAGGCGTTGCCCGTCGCGTCCTGCTCGACGGCGGCGATGCACGGGACACCGCGGCCCTCCTCGTACTGACGGCGCACCAGGTGGCCCGGGCCCTTGGGGGCGACCAGGGCGACGTCCACGTTGGCCGGGGGCTTGATGAAGCCGTAGCGGACGTTGAAGCCGTGGCCGAAGAACAGCGCGTCGCCGTCCTTGAGGTGGTTCTTGATGGACTCCTCGTAGACCTTCGCCTGGATCGGGTCCGGGGTCAGGATCATGATGACGTCGGCCTCCTCGGCGGCCTCGGCCACCGAGACGACGCGCAGACCCTGCTCCTCGGCCTTCACCTTGGACTTGGAGCCCTCCTGCAGGCCGACGCGGACGTCGACGCCGGAGTCGCGCAGCGACAGCGCGTGGGCGTGGCCCTGGCTGCCGTAGCCGATGACCGCGACCTTGCGGCCCTGGATGATGGACAGGTCGGCGTCGTTCTCGTAGAACAGCTCGGCCACTGGGATATCTCCTTGGTGCGCTGGTGTTGCTCCCACCGTACGGCGGGGAACGGAATTCGGTGTGCTGGTCTCGGGATGCGAGAGGTCGGCGGCCGGGGCCCCGGAGGGGGCCCCGGCACCGCCCGGATCAGGCGCTGCGGTCCAGGGCCCGCAGGCTGCGGTCCGTGATGGACCGGCCGCCACGCCCTATGGCGATCGTGCCCGACTGGACGAGCTCCTTGATGCCGAACGGCTCCAGCATCTTGAGCATCGCTTCGAGCTTGTCGGCGCCGCCGGTGGCCTCGATGGTGACGGCCTCCGGGGAGACGTCGACCGTCTTGGCGCGGAAGAGCTGGACGATCTCGACGATCTGCGAGCGGGTCTCGTTGTCGGCGCGGACCTTGACGAGGACCAGCTCGCGCTGGATCGCCGCGGTCGGCTCCAGCTCGACGATCTTCAGGACGTTGACCAGCTTGTTGAGCTGCTTGGTGACCTGCTCCAGCGGGAGGTCCTCGACGTTCACGACGATCGTGATGCGCGAGATGTCGGGGTGCTCGGTGACCCCGACCGCGAGGGAGTCGATGTTGAACCCGCGGCGGGAGAACAGGGCGGCGATCCGGGCGAGGATGCCGGGCGTGTTCTCGACCAGGACGGAGAGCGTGTGCTTGGACATGTGCGTCGTTCTCTCTCTTTCGCTCTCTCGGCTCAGTCGTCTTCGTTGTCGCCGAAGTCGGGACGGACGCCCCGGGCTGCCATGACCTCGTCGTTGGAGGTGCCGGCGGCGACCATCGGCCAGACCATGGCGTCCTCGTGGACGATGAAGTCGATGACCACCGTACGGTCGTTGATCGCGTTGGCCTCGGCGATGACCTTGTCCAGGTCGGCCGGGTCCTCGCAGCGCAGGGCCACGCAGCCCATGGCCTCGGAGAGCTTCACGAAGTCCGGGACGCGGGTGCCCTTGCGGGGGGCGGTGGACTCGCCGAGCTGGGAGCCGACCGTGTCGTGGCCGGTGTCGTCGGCGTGCAGGACGGTGTTGGAGTACCGCTGGTTGTAGAACAGGGTCTGCCACTGTCGGACCATGCCCAGCGCACCGTTGTTGATGATCGCGACCTTGATCGGGATGTTGTTCAGGGCACAGGTGACCAGTTCCTGATTGGTCATCTGGAAACATCCGTCGCCGTCGATCGCCCAGACCGTACGGTCCGGCATGCCGACCTTGGCGCCCATCGCGGCCGGGACCGCGTAGCCCATGGTTCCGGCGCCGCCGGAGTTGAGCCAGGTGCGGGGCTCCTCGTAGTCGATGAAGTGCGAGGCCCACATCTGGTGCTGGCCGACGCCGGCCGCGTAGACGGTGCCCTTGGGGGCGAGCTGGCCGATCCGCTGGATGACCTGCTGCGGGGAGAGCATGCCGTCCTCGGGCAGGTCGTAGCCCAGCGGGTAGGTCTCGCGCCAGCGGTTGAGGTCCTTCCACCAGGCGCTGTAGTCGCCGGTGTTGCCCTCGGTGTGCTCCTGCTGGACGGCCTGGACCAGGTCGGCGATGACCTCGCGGGCGTCCCCGACGATCGGGACGTCGACGGCCCGGTTCTTGCCGATCTCGGCCGGGTCGATGTCCGCGTGGATGACCTTGGCGTACGGGGCGAAGCTGTCGAGCTTGCCGGTGACGCGGTCGTCGAAGCGGGTGCCGAGCGCGATGAGCAGGTCGGCCTTCTGCAGGGCCGTGACGGCGGTGACCGCGCCGTGCATGCCGGGCATGCCGACGTGCAGGGGGTGGCTGTCGGGGAAGGAGCCCAGCGCCATCAGGGTGGTGGTGACGGGGACGCCGGTCAGCTCGGCGAGGACCTTCAGCTCGGCCGTGGCGCCGGACTTCATCACGCCGCCGCCGACGTACAGCACCGGCCGCTTGGCCTGGGTGATCAGCTTGGCCGCCTCGCGGATCTGCTTGGCGTGCGGCTTGGTGACCGGCCGGTAACCGGGCAGGTCCGTGGTGGGCGGCCAGGTGAAGGTGGTGCGGGCCTGGAGGGCGTCCTTGGCGATGTCGACCAGGACCGGGCCGGGGCGGCCGGTGGAGGCGATGTGGAAGGCCTCGGCGATCGTGCGCGGGATGTCCTCGGCCTTGGTGACCAGGAAGTTGTGCTTGGTGATCGGCATGGTGATGCCGACGATGTCCGCCTCCTGGAAGGCGTCGGTGCCGATCGCCTTGGAGGAGACCTGGCCGGTGATCGCGACGAGCGGGACGGAGTCCATGTGGGCGTCGGCGATGGGCGTGACCAGGTTGGTGGCGCCCGGCCCGGAGGTGGCCATGCAGACGCCGACCTTGCCGGTGGCCTGCGCGTAGCCGGTGGCGGCGTGGCCGGCGCCCTGCTCGTGCCGGACCAGGATGTGACGGACCTTCTGCGAGTCCATCATCGGGTCGTACGCCGGGAGGATGGCGCCGCCCGGGATGCCGAAGACGGTGTCGCACCCCACCTCTTCGAGAGAACGGATGAGGGACTGCGCACCCGTGACGTGCTCAACTGCGGCGGGCTGCGGTCCGCCGGCGGAACGGGCCCGCGGCTGCGGATGGTGGGCCCCGGAGGCCTGCTCGGTCATCGGCATTCTCTTCTCGAAGCTGAGGGTTTTACGAGGATTCGGCGTTAGCGGCGTTTGTGGCGGTATGCGACGTGTGCCAGTGCAACAAAAAACCCCTCGTGCCGTCAGGCAAGCGAGGGGAGCGCGTCGGGTGTGCGGAGCGGGGACAGGTCGGTCCCGGCTTCAGCCGACGCGCTTTCCAAGTACGAGAATTCGGGTGCGCATGGCACAGACCCTCCCTCCGCCGGGAGGTGGATGTCAAGTGGGTGGGACGGGCGTCTCATTATTTGAGCCTCTGTGGATGGCCATCGAACCCCCCAGGGAACCACCGGCCAAGGCAGGCTGGGCCGCCCCGCCCGGTACTGGAAACGTACTCCTCGCCAGGGCGCGCCGCAGCCGGTATTCGTCCAGGGGGCCGGAAAAGGCCATGCCCTGGCCGTGCGTGCAGCCCATGGCGCGCAGGGCGAGCACCTGCTCCGGAAGGTCCACCCCGTCGGCCACGGATTGCATGCCCAAGTCATTTGCAATGCGCAACAAACCTGCTGTGATCTTGTGCAGTCTGGCCGATTCCACCACTCCCTCGACCAGCCCCCGGTCGAGCTTGAGCAGGTCCACGGGGAGCCGGCGCAGCGCGCTGATGGCCGCGTAGCCGCTGCCGAAGCCGTCCAGGGCGATGCGCACCCCGAGGCGGCGCAGGGCGGTCAGGCGGCGCTCCAGGTCGTCGAAGGGGACCCGGGGGTCGCACAGGGCCAGCTCCAGCACCAGGGCGCCCGAGGGGACGCCGTGCCGGGACAGCAGGGCCTCCACCGAGCCCAGCGGGACGCCTCCCCCGGCTGCCGCCGTGGGGACTCCCAGGTCCAGGAGCCGCTGGGCGGTCATCCGGACGGCCACGGGGACGTCGTGCCCGGCGTGACGGCGGTCGGCGGCCTGCTCCACGGCCTCCTCCAGCAGCCAGCGGCCCAGCTCGGCAGTACGGCCGGCCGCCCCGGCCGGGTGGTCGGGAGCGGCTGCGCCCTCGTTCTGCTCGGCCACCCGGAGGAACTCGGCGGGGGTGAAGAGGATGCCCTGGGCGGAACGCCAGCGGGCCTGGGCGGACACCGCGGTGATCTCACCCGTGGCCAGGCAGACGACGGGCTGGTGGAGCAGGGCGAACTCGCCCTCGTGGAGCGCGGTGCGCAGCCGCCCGGCCAGCTCGGCCCTGCGGACCACCTCGGCCTGCATCTGGGGGGCGTACAGCTCGACCCGGTCCTTGCCCCCGGCCTTGGCGCGGTACATCGCCAGGTCGGCGTTGCGCATGAGGTCCGAGGGGGTGATGCCGGGGTCGGCGAAGGCCACGCCGATGCTGGCGGCGACCCGGACCTCGTGCCCGGAGATCCGGTACGGCTGGGACAGGGTGGTGCGCAGCCGGTCGGCGATCTCGTGGACCTGGTGGGCGCGGGCACTGCGGTCCCGGCTGCCGTCACCGAGGATCAGCGCGGCGAACTCGTCGCCGCCGAGGCGGGCGGCGGTGTCCCCGGCGCGGACGGAGTCGTGGAGCCGGCGCGCGGCCTCCACGAGCAGTTCGTCGCCGGCCTGGTGGCCGATGGTGTCGTTGACGGCCTTGAAGCCGTCGAGGTCGATGAAGAGCACGGCCGTGCTGTGGTCGCCGGCCCGCCGGCCGGTCAGGGCCTGGCGGACCCTGCGGGTGAACAGGGCCCGGTTGGGCAGGTCGGTCAGCGGGTCGTGCTCGGCGCTGTGCTGGAGCTGGGCCTGGAGGCGGACGCGTTCGGTGACGTCCCGGCTGTTGAGGATCAGGCCGCCCTGGTGGCGGTTGACGGTGGACTCGACGTTCAGCCATTCGCCGCTGCCGGACTTGAAGCGGCACTCGATGCGGGTGGTCGGCTCCTCGGCGGGCGGTGCGGCGAGGAAGCGGCGGACCTCGTGGACGACCCCGCCGAGGTCGTCGGGATGGATCAGGTCGGCGAGCTGGGTGCCGACCAGCTCCTCGGCGTCGCGGCCGTAGACCCCGGCCGCGGCGGGGCTGACGTAGCGCAGGGTGCCGGTGGGGGCGGCGATCATGATGACGTCGCTGGATCCCTGGACCAGGGAGCGGAAGTGGTTCTCCTTCTGGGCCAGCTCCTGGGTGAGCGCGATGTTGTCGAGCAGCATGATCCCCTGGCGGATCACCAGCGCGAGGACCACCGTGCAGCCGGTGAAGACGACCATCCGGTCGATCTTGCGGCCGTCCACGTTGTAGAGGATGCCGAGGGTGCACACCGCGGCGGCCAGGTACGGGGTGAGGGCGGGCAGCGAGCCGGTGAGGGGGCGGCTGACCGGGCGGGGACCCCGCGGCGGCCCGGAGCCCTCCTGGCCGTACCCGAGCCGGCGGGCCCCCCAGGGCGCGTAGGCGAGCAGCAGCGAGCCGGCGAACCAGCCGGCGTCGAGGAGCTGGCCGGACTGGTAGTTGGCGCGCAGCAGCGGCGAGGTGAACAGGGCGTCGCTGAGCACGGTGAGGGCGAGCGCGGCGATGGCGGTGTTGACCGCCGAGCGGTTGCCCGGGGAGCGCCGGAAGTGCAGGACCAGCACCATCGAGACCAGGGCGATGTCCAGCAGCGGGTAGGCCAGGGAGAGGGCGGCCCGCGGGACGCTGCCGGGGGCGCCGTCCTGGGCGGTCTGCGCGGCGTGCGCGAGGGCCAGGCTCCAGGAGAGGGTGAGCAGCGAGCCGCCGATGAGCCAGGAGTCGAGGGCGAGGCAGACCCAGCCGGCCCGGGTGACGGGGCGCTTGGCGAGGACGAGCAGGCCGACGATGGCGGGCGGCGCGAAGCAGAGGAAGGCGAAGTCGGCGACCGAGGGCTGCGGCACCTCCCGGCCGAGGACGACCTCGTACCAGCCCCAGACCGTGTTGCCGCAGGCGCCCATGAGGGAGGAGAAGGCGAACAGCAGCCAGGCGGGGCGCTCGCGGGAGCGGTGGGTGCGGGCGTAGTGGTAGCAGGAGACGGCGGCCAGCGCGCCCGCGGCGGCCAGGCCGAAGTCGCCCATGACGAGGGCGATCTCCGGCGAGCCCCAGCCGAGGCCGGCGCCGACGGCGTACCCGCCGCACAGGAGGGCGAGCAGCAGCTGGGCCATCAGGCTCCGGCCGGTGCCGCCCGCGCCGCCGGTGGCCGGCGGCCGGGCCACGAGCGTGCCGGGGGCGCTCACCGGTCCGCTCCTCGGGCGGTGTCCGGTGCGCACCCGCTGCGCTCCGGGCGGCTCTGCCGCGTCGGGTCGTTCGTCCATTGGCCGTGCATCGCCCGTCGCCCCCCAAAGTGTCCGATCACTCCCCAGCGCCAGACGTTCGTGGCGCAGCCCCTTGTTCCGGACGATACACCACTTTCGTCACTCAGGGATATAGATGCTCTACGCTGCGTGACGATATGAGGAGTCGGTGATACAGTCCGCGCCCGAGTGATCGCGGAGTGTGCATCATCGGGCTCATTCGGTGATCAATACCGCGTTCTCCAGCGTCCCGCCCTCGGCGAAACGGGTGAGCTGGCGGGCGAGCAGCCGCTTGGCGCGGGGCTCGAACGCGGAGCTGCTCCCGCCGACATGGGGCGTGATGAGGACGTGCGGGGCGTGCCACAGCGGGTGCCCGGCGGGCAGCGGCTCCGGGTCGGTCACGTCCAGGGCGGCGCGCAGCCGGCCTTCCCGGAGCTCGGCGAGCAGGGCGCCGGTGTCCACGACCGGGCCGCGGGCCACGTTCACCAGCAGGGCCCCGTCCTTCATCCGGGCCAGGAACTCGGCCCCGGCCAGGCCCCGGGTCTGCTCGGTGAGCGGGGTGCACAGGATGACCACGTCCGCGCCGGGCAGCAGGTCCGGCAGGTCGGCGAGGGCGTGCACGGGGCCGCGCACGGTGGTGCGCCCCGAGCGCGCGACGCGCAGCACCCGCGCGCACTCGAACGGCACGAGCCGGTCCTCGATCGCCTCGCCGACCGCCCCGTAGCCGACGATCAGCACCACCTTGTCGGCCAGGGCCTCGTAGAAGCCGAACCGCCACTCCTCGCGGTCCTGGCCGCGCACCATGCCGGGCAGGCCGCGCAGGGAGGCGAGGGTGAGGGCGAGGGCGAGTTCGGCGGTGCTCGCGTCGTGGACGCCGCGCGCGTTGCACAGCGTGACGCCGGGGGCCAGCCGGTCGAGCCCGCCGAGGACGTGGTCGATGCCGGCGGTGAGGGTCTGCAGCACCGCCAGCCGCGGCATGTGCACGACGGGGCGCAGCGTGACCTCGGGGGACTTCATGTACGGGGTGACGTAGAAGACGCAGTCGGCCGGGTCGGCGGGGAACTCCTCCTCCCCGTCCCAGTGGCGGTAGTCGAAGGCGTCGGGCAGCCCCGGGACCTCCTCGGCGGGGAAGGGCAGCCATACGTCGGGGCGGGCGGCGG